>JBOHIC010000063.1:0-17589 GCA_050725835.1 Novosphingobium sp. | reverse complement strand
CCCCCCACTTCGTACATCGACTCAGCCGATGTGCGCCACGCTGGCGATCTCGACCAGGCAGTCCGCCTTCACCAGCTCGGCCTTGATGCAATAGCGCGCCGGCTTGGCGCCGGGAAAGTACTCGGCGTAGACCGCATTGAACGCGGCGTAGTCGGCGAAGTCCTTGAGGAAGATGTGGTTCATTGCGACGTCGGCGAGGCTTGCGCCAGCGGCTTCGAGCGTGATCCGGATCGTCTCGAGCACCGCCCGCGTCTGCGCCGCCGCATCGCCGACATGGAGCACGTTCCCGCCCTCGCCCAGCGCCAGCACGCCCGAGACATAGACCGTGTTCCCGGCTTTCGCCCCGGCCGAATAAGGCGCGATCGGGGCGGGGAACTGGGACGGATTGATCGGCTCGAACGGCATGGCGCTACTCCTTGCAACCAACCGTCCATCCTGAGCTTGTCGAAGGACCGTCCTTTTCTTCGTGCCACGGCGCGCGGCCGCAAAGAGAAAAGCAATACTTCGACAAGCTCAGCATGGACGGGTTTGGGTGGACATTGGGCTACTCCGGAGAAATCTGGCCGACGGCAGTGCGGAACTCGGCGACGGTGCTGATCCAGCCGAAGAATTTCTCGACGTTGTAGAGCGTCGCCTGGCGCACGAAATCGGGGCCGAGGTGATGGGTCGCGTCTTCGAGCATCACCCCGAAATATTCGAGGTGGAACCCGTCGCGCAGGGTCGATTCGACGCAGACGTTGCTGGCGATCCCGACGAAGACCAGCGTCTTGATCCCGCGGCTGCGCAGCACCGAATCGAGCTGCGAGTTGAAGAAGGCCGAGTAGCGCGGCTTGTGTAGGCGGATATCGCCCGGCTGAGGGGCGAGGCCATCGACCAGTTCGTAGTCCCACCCGCCGCGCGCGAGCAGCTCGCCCGCCAGCTCGGGCCGCTCGCGCATCGTCTTCAGCGCGTTCGACTTGTGCCAGTTGGGCGACTGCGGCGTGCCCGCCTCGATGTAGTCCGCGTCCCACCCGTTCTGGAGGTAGATCACCGGCATTCCCGCGGCGCGCGCGGTTTCGAGCACCTCGGCGATTCTGCCGATCACGGCTGCTGCAGGGGCGACATCGAACCCCGCCTTGTCGACGTAGCCGCCCGCGCTCGCATAGGCGTTCTGCATGTCGATCACGATCACCGCGGTGTCGTGCGGGCCAATCCGGATCGGCTCGGGCCGGGCGGGAAGCACCGCGGAGCCGAGCGCGGCGCGCGGCGATGGCTCGACGATCGGCTGGGTCACTGCCGCACTATCGGACCGCTTGGCGGGCCGGTCAAGCGCGGGAAAAGCTTTTAGCTTGCGTTACTTGACCGTCGCCAGCCAGTCGATCAATTCCTTGCGCTTGGCCGCATCGGCGAGCCCGGCATAGACCATCTTGGTCCCCGGCACGGTCTTCATCGGTGCGGTCAGGTAAGCATCGAGCGTGGCTTCGTCCCAGGTCAGCCCCGAACCCTTCATCGCCGGGCTGTAAGCAAAGCCGGCGGCGGTCCCGGCCTTGCGCCCGACCACCCCGGCGAGCGAGGGGCCGACGCCGTTGGTGCCGGGGACGAACGAATGGCAGACCTTGCACTGGACCGCGCTGGTCGGGGCCGAATCCGCCACCGCCGGCGGGCTCGCCGCGTCGCTCGCGGGGGCCGCTTCGGGCTCGGCGTCGTCCTGCTTGCCGCCGCACGCCGCGAGCATCAGCGCCAACGCCGCTATCGCCATTGCCGAACCCGAACCCCGCATCGCCTTACCCTTTCGCCAGTTTCCGCATCCATAGCGGCGAGACCCGGCGAGACAAGACGAGTGTTGCCTGGCTGCAGCAGCGCGTCCGTGAAAACCCGCAGCGCTTCGGTTGGGCTTTGCCACGCCCGCGGCGCTCCCCTATCCGGGCCGGCTTTATGTCTCACGCAGACACACTCGACCCCTGGCGCGCCGAGCTTGGCGCGACGCTGCGGCTGGCGGCGCCGCTCGCGCTTGCCAACCTGCTGCAGATGCTGGTCTATGCGATCGACGTGATCTTCGTCGCGCGGCTGGGCGAGCAGGCGCTGGCCGCATCGAGCCTCGGCGTCACCATATTCGGGCTGATGATGTGGTGTTTTTCGGGGCTGACCGGGGCCTGCGCGCCGCTCATCGCCGCCGAGCTCGGCCGCCGCGCCCACGCGGTGCGCGAGGTGCGGCGCTCGGTGCGGATGGCGCTGTGGCTGTCGGTGCTGTGCAGCGCGGCCGGCATGACCATCGCCGCCAACGGCGAGGCGATCCTGCTGCTGACCGGGCAGGACCCGGTGCTCTCGGCGCGCGCCGGAAGCTTCATGGCGGTGCTGTTGTGGGCGATGGTGCCGATGGTCTGGGCCAACGTCCTGCGCACCTTCATCTCGGCGCTGGGACGGCCGATCTTCGCAACCTTGATCACCTTCCTGGCGATCCTGGTCAACGCGGCGGGGAACTGGGTGTTCGTCTTCGGCAACCTCGGCGCGCCCGCATTGGGCCTCGAAGGCTCGGCGCTGTCGAGCGTGCTGACCAGTCTGATCACGCTCGCCGCCTATGTCGTGGCGATTCAGCGCGACCGGCGGCTGCGGCGCTATCACGTGTTCGGGCGGTGGTGGCGGCCCGAATGGCAGCGCCTGCGCGAGCTGGTGCGAATCGGGCTGCCGATCGCCGCCATCATCCTCGCCGAGGGCGGGCTGTTCTCGAGCGCGGCGTTCCTGATGGGATTGATCGGCGAGGCGCAGCTCGCCGGGCACACCGTCGCGCTGCAGGTCGCCGCGCTGGCCTTCCAGATCCCGTTCGGGATCGGGCAGGCGGTGACCATCCGCGTCGGCTATCATTTTGGCGCGGGCGACCGCGCGGCGATCGCCCGCGCCGGACGCGCCGCGATCGTGATGGCGCTGGGCTACATGGCGCTGCCCGCGGCGCTGATGGTGGCCGCCCCGCGCTGGGTGCTATGGCTTTATATTGGCGAGAAGGCGTGGAGCGGCGCGCCGATGGTGCTGTTTGCGGTGCAGTACCTGATCGTCGCCGCGGCGTTTCAGCTGTTCGATGGCGCCCAGGCGGTGCTCGCCGGGGCGCTGCGCGGCCTGCAGGATACCCGCGTGCCGATGTGGTTGGCGCTGTTCGGCTATTGGCTGATCGGCTTCGCCACTTCGGTTGCGCTGGGGTTCTTCACCCCGCTTGCCGGGCTGGGGGTATGGTTCGGCCTTGCCGCCGGCCTCGTGGTGGTGGCGGGGCTGCTGATGGTGCGGTGGAACCGGCGTGCCGAGCTGGGGCTGCTACCGATGCCCTGGTCCGCTTGAAGGCGTAAGCGGCGCCGGCCCACTCCCGAGTCACCTTGACCTCGGGTGAACGCGCACCCATATGCGCGCCGCTGGCACTCTCCATGCGCGAGTGCCAAATCGTCATCAAGCAACAAGAGGGAATTCCCATGAGCTTCCGTCCCCTGCACGATCGTGTGCTGGTTCGCCGTGTCGAGGCCGAAGAAAAGACCGCCGGCGGCATTATCATCCCCGACAGCGCCAAGGAAAAGCCCGCCGAAGGCGAAGTCGTCGCGGTCGGCTCGGGCAGCAAGGCCGAAGACGGCACCGTCACGCCGCTCGACGTCAAGGCCGGCGACAAGATCCTGTTCGGCAAATGGTCGGGCACCGAGGTCAAGCTCGACGGCGAAGACCTGCTGATCATGAAGGAAAGCGATATCCTCGGGATCATCGGCTGACCTTCACACACCGGTTTCGGTGTGACTTTCGTGTGAACTTCCAATCTGAAAGGACAGCATCATGGCTGCCAAAGACGTAAAATTCGGGCGCGACGCGCGCGAGCGCATTCTCGCCGGGGTCGATATCCTCGCCAACGCGGTGAAGGTCACGCTCGGGCCCAAGGGCCGCAACGTCGTGCTCGACAAGAGCTTCGGCGCACCGCGCATCACCAAGGACGGCGTCACCGTCGCCAAGGAGATCGAGCTCAAGGACAAGTTCGAGAACATGGGCGCGCAGATGCTGCGCGAAGTCGCCTCGAAGACCAACGACCTCGCCGGCGACGGCACCACTACCGCCACCGTGCTCGCCCAGGCGATCGTGCGTGAGGGGATGAAGTCGGTCGCCGCGGGGACCAACCCGATGGATCTCAAGCGCGGGATCGATCAGGCCGTGCTGGTCGTGGTCGAAGACCTCAAGAAGCGCTCGACCCCGGTCACCGGCTCGGCCGAAATCGCCCAGGTCGGGATCATCTCGGCGAATGGCGACAAGGAAGTCGGCGAGAAGATCGCCGAGGCGATGGACAAGGTCGGCAAGGAAGGCGTGATCACCGTCGAAGAGGCCAAGGGGCTCGAGTTCGAGCTCGACGTCGTCGAAGGCATGCAGTTCGACCGCGGCTACCTCTCGCCCTACTTCGTCACCAACGCCGAGAAGATGACGGTCGAGCTCGATAACCCCTATATCATGATCCACGAGAAGAAGCTGTCGTCGCTCCAGGCGATGCTGCCGATCCTCGAGGCGGTGGTGCAGTCGGGCCGTCCGCTGCTGATCATCGCCGAGGACATCGAAGGTGAGGCGCTCGCCACGCTGGTGGTCAACAAGCTGCGCGGCGGGCTCAAGATCGCCGCGGTCAAGGCCCCCGGGTTCGGCGACCGCCGCAAGGCGATGCTCCAGGACATCGCGATCCTGACCAAGGGCGAGATGCTCAGCGAAGACCTGGGCATCAAGCTCGAGAACGTGACCCTGTCGATGCTCGGCGAGGCCAAGAAGATCTCGATCGACAAGGACAACACCACGATCGTCGACGGCGCCGGTGCAGCCGAGGACATCAAGGCCCGGGTCGAGCAGATCCGCGCCCAGATCGAGACCACCACCAGCGACTACGACAAAGAAAAGCTGCAGGAGCGGCTGGCCAAGCTGGCCGGCGGCGTCGCGGTGATCAAGGTCGGCGGAGCCTCGGAAGTCGAGGTCAAGGAGCGCAAGGACCGCGTCGACGACGCGCTCCACGCGACCCGCGCCGCGGTCGAGGAAGGGATCGTCCCGGGCGGCGGTATCGCGCTGCTCTATGCGATCAAGGCGCTCGACGGCCTCGCCGGGGCCAACGAGGACCAGACTCGCGGGATCGACATCGTCCGCAAGGCGATCTCGACCCCGGTCAAGCAGATCGCCGAGAATGCCGGCGAAGACGGCGCGGTTGTCGCCGGCCGGCTGCTCGACAAGGGTGACGAATCGTGGGGCTTCAACGCCGCGACCGACACTTACGAGAACCTCAAGGCCGCTGGCGTGATCGACCCGACCAAGGTCGTCCGCGCCGCGCTGCAGGACGCCGCCTCGGTCGCGGGCCTCTTGATCACCACCGAAGCGGCGATCAGCGAGAAGCCCGACGACAAGCCGGCGATGCCGATGGGCGGCGGCATGGGCGGAATGGGCGGAATGGACTTCTAAGGTCTGTTCTCCGCACCGAACAGAAAAAGGGCCGGGGGAGCGATCCACCGGCCCTTTTCGCGCAATGGTTCCCGCGATTTACACGACCGCCCGTGCATAAAGTGCGCTTCGTCGCGCGCAGCTTGTCGCATTTCGTCCCGTGGTTAAGAAATTGCCAAGGATCGACAGCATAGTTTCGGGTGCATGCGGATTGGGATTTTCACACGGCTGATCGTGGCTGCCTCGCTTGCGGGCGCGAGCGCTGCAAACGCGCAGACCGCCAGCTTCGAAACGCAGTTCGACAAGGCTTACGGCACCACCGTCCGCGTGCCCCTACTGGTGGCGCCCAGCTTGGCCCAGCCGGTGGCCGCGCAGCTGCCCCGGGCCTATTCGAGCCACCTCGAAGCGTTGGTCGCCTCGCTCGCCGACCCGGCGCAGGGGCGGATCGGGGTCGCCGCGGTCGAACTTTCGAGCGGGCGCACCGTCGCGGTGCTCGGCAACCAGGCCTTCCCGATGGCCAGCACCAGCAAGATCGCGATCGTCGCAACCTTCCTCGACGGGGTCGATCGGGGGCGCTGGAGGCTCTCGGACCAGTTCCCGCTGATGGTCCCGCTGCCGTCGGCCAAGTTCTCGAGCCGGGTCGCCCCGGTCAAGCAGGGGGCGATGCTGAGCGCGCAGTACCTGATCGAGCGGACCATCGTGAACAGCGACAACCAGGCCACCGACGCGCTGCTCGCCGCGGTCGGCGGACCGCAGGCGGTCAACCGCTGGATGCGCCAGACCACCGGAATCGCCGAGTTCCGGCTCGACCGCGATATCGCCACGCTGGTCCGCGACGACGGCGCGGTCAATCCGGCGGTCACGGTCGATTCGCGCGACAGCATCACGCCGCTTGGCATGACCCGGCTGCTCGCCGGGCTTTACAAAGGCGAATGGCTGAGCGCCTCGAGCCGCGCGGTGTTGATCGGGGCGATGGAACGCTGCCGCACCGGCAAGCGCCGCCTCCCCGGGCAGCTGCCCGAAAATGCCTGGATCGCGCACAAGACCGGGACGCTGTCGAACACCTCGAGCGACGTCGGGATCATCCGGACCCCCGACGGGCGCGCTTTCGCGGTGGCGGTCTATGTCACTGGGCAGGGCGGCAAGGCGGGGCGCGACGCCAAGATCGCCGCGCTCGGCCGCGTGCTTTACGACGGCTATCTCGCCGGCAGCGGCGCGGCGACTTTCGCTGCCTCGCGCTAGGCCTGAAACCGGGCCCGGCGTGGGCCCAGATATCCGAACAGGTAAGCGCCCACTTTGCGCATCTGGATTTCCTCGGCGCCCTCGGTGATGCGGTAGCGGCGGTGGTGGCGGTAGATGTGCTCGAACGGCTTGTGACGCGAGTAGCCGATCCCGCCGTGAACCTGCATCGCCCGGTCGGCCGCCTCGCAGACCAGCCGGTTCGCCCAGTAATTGCACATGCTGACCTTGTCCGAGATGGTCCGCTCGATCTCCTCGTGGGGCATGTTGTCCATCTCCCACGCGGTCTTGTAGATCAGCAGGCGGAGCATCTCGCACTGGGTGGCGAGCTCGACCAGCGGAAACTGGATGCCCTGGTTGCGCGCCAGTTCCTCGCCGAAGGGCTTGCGCTCCCGCGCGTATCGCACCGACTCCTCGACGCAGAAGGTCGCCGCGCCGAGCGAGCTGGCCGCCTGGCGGATGCGGTTCTGGTGGACGAAGCTTTGCGCCAGCGACAGCCCCCGGCCTTCCTCTCCCAGCATTGCATTTTCCGGCACCCACACGTTGGTCAGCGAGAGCCGCGGGTGGTCGGTGGGCATGTTGAAGGTCCACATGTACTCCTCGATCACCAAGCCTTCGGTGGGATTGGGGACGAGCAGGCAGGTGATCCCGCGCGCGTCGCCGGGCGCGCCAGCGGTGCGGCAAAACAGCGCGCAGTGGGTCGCGACGTGCATCCCGGTGATCCACATCTTGGCCCCGTCGATCCTCCACCCCGGCACCCCGTCGCGGCTCTCGCGCACCGCGCGGGTTTCCATGTGGGTTGCATCGGAGCCGTGGTTTGGCTCGGTCAGCCCGAAGGCGACACGGCGCTTGCGCCCAAGCTCTCTGGCGAACCCGCCGACGATGAATTCCTGCTTCTGCGCCTCGGTGCCCCATTGATCGAACATCGCCACGAAAGGGAAGTTGCCGACGATCGAGTGCTCGTTCTGGAGATCGTTGTGGAGACCGAGGCCCTTGGCGGCGAAGCGGTCGCGGATCACCGCCATCCACAGGTTCGAGCCGTCCTTCCCGCCATATTGCCTCGGCGCGGAGAAGCGCCAGTGCCCCGCGGCGTCGGCGCGGCGGGAGGCCTCGCGCAGTAGCTCTTCCCACTCATGACGCGGCAGTCCTCCGTTCTCGAAATCGGTCCGCGCCCATTCGCGGCGGTGGTCGAAGAAACGGGCGTTGTCGTCGGCTTGCTCAAGCGGCTTGATCTCGGACGCGATGAAGCCGTCGAGTTCGGCGAGGTAGGCCTCGAGATCGGCGGGCAGAGCGAAATCCATCAGGCGGGTCCTTCCCAGCGTTGGCGGGCGAGCGCGAGGCCCGGATACTTGGGCATGTCGGCGGCGAGCTTGTCGAGCGTCGTCCGACGCAGCCGCGCGAGCAGCCCCGGCTCGGCGAGCGTGATGCGCCCTCCGAGCAAGTCGCCGGCCAAGGCGGAGTCATGGGTTGTGGGTCGTCCGGTCAACTCGCGCGCGACGATCCCGAGTGCATTGCGCGCCACGGCCAGGTCGAATCTGTCGCGACCGGCCAGCACTGGCTTGACCGCGCTTCCCAGCCACTCGGACACGGCGGTAACGATCTCGGCGGCGCTGGGTTCGCCCACCGGAGCGGGAAGTGGCGCGGCGGCGGCGGGCAGCGGACGCTTCCGCTCCGCCTCGGGCGCTTCCTCCTCAAGCAGGAGTAGCAGGTCGAGCTCCTGCTCGGCGGCGCGGCGGCCGACGACGACGCGCTCGACCGCGCGGTCCGCGCCCGCGCGCCAGAATGTCCCCATCTGCAGGCAGCCGAGCGCCCACCAGCAGGTGCGATAGACCAGCCAGAAACGGAAGCGGGCGCGGTCGACCGGCGCGCCGCCGCCGGCTTGGTAGGCGGCGATGTAATCGTCGATCCCGCCAAGGCCGAGCGCGGGGCGGTCGGGTCTGGCGAAGCGCCAAACGGTCATGCAGCCATAGGCGAGATCCTCGTGGAAATCGCCGGCGTGGGCCAGTTCCCAGTCGAGTACGCCGGTGAGGCGGCCATCCTCGACCAACAGGTTGCCCAGCCGGAAGTCGCCATGCACCAGATGCGGGGCGATTTGTTCGGGCAGGTTGGCGGCGAGCCAGGCGAGCGCCAGCGCAATCACCGGGCGGTCGCCGCCATAGGCGAGGAACCGCGCGCGCAGATCGGCCAGCGCTGCGGCGGTGTCCATCGCCGGGAGGCCGTCGATCGCCGGGTCGATGCGATGGATCGCCGCAAGCGCAGCCGCGATTTCGGCGAGCAGGCGGTCCGGGTTGGGACCGGCGAGGATTGCGGCGGGGTCTGCGGTTCCGGGCAGCGCGCGCATCACGAAGCCGCTGCCGATCCCGTCGCTCGGATCGAGTTCGGTAACGATCTCGGGCGCATGCGGCGCGGCGCGAATCACCCGGGCCTCGGAGGCGTGATCGAGCAAGCGCCCCGCTATCATCGCCGAGGATGGAGCGCGGCGCAGGACGAAATCGTCGCCCCCCGCCGCGAACCGCCAGCTTTCCATGTTGGCCCCGCCCGAGAGGCGTTCGGGCGGGGATGGCGGCGACAGTCCGGCGCGGGCCAGCGCGCGCGCCAATCCTGCGGCAAGGTCGTCGGCTGCACTCACCCCATCATGGTGAAGCGCCGCGTCGTGCAGTCAAGCGCGATTTAACCGATCGCTTAAAGCGCCGGCAAAAGAAAGGGGCGCGAAGGTTGCCCCTCGCGCCCCAAACTTTGCCAGACGGCGAAGATTACATCTTCTTCGCGGCTTCCGAAGCGGTTGCAGCGGCGTCCGACGCAGTGTCGGCGGCAGCAGCACCGGCGTCGGCGGCGGCCGAACCGGCGTCGGCAGCGGCGGTCGCGGCGTCGGTAGCGGCAGCCGACGCGTCGGCAGCGGCTTCGGTCGCAGTGTCCGAAGCGGCGGCAGCGGCGTCGTCAGCCTTTTCGCCCGAGCAGGCGGCGAGAGCGAGGGCGGCAACGCCGGCGATGATGAAGTTGCGCATGTGTAGTAATCCTTGAACAGCGAGTGGACTGCGCTCGGTTCCATGCACAAGGCAGGCGGCACCGCGCGGAAAGCCTACCTCATCGGTAGACTTCGCTGTTTCAAATAAAGCCCTTCCCGCCGCGATGCAAGCGATAGGTGCGCAGCGCGGGAAATACAGTGGCAAAGCTGCGATAACGGGCAATTGTGGCAAGCTGATGGCGCAGCGAATCGGCGGTTTGGCACACCCCGAAGCTTGCCGATTCGCTCGGCGCTGCTAACCCGCAACGCATGGAGCCCAAGCAGCACCTCTATCTGGTCGACGGCTCGGCCTACATCTTCCGCGCCTATCACCGCCTGCCCCCGCTGACCAATCCGCACGGGGTGCCGGTCGGCGCGGTCTATGGCTACACCACGATGCTGTGGAAGCTCGCCGACGACCTCAACAAGGCCGACGGGCCGACTCACCTGGCGGTGATCCTCGACAAGTCGGGGACAAGCTTCCGCAACGCGCTTTACGATCAGTACAAGGCCAACCGTCCACCCGCACCCGAGGACCTCGTCCCCCAATTCCCGCTGATTCGCGACGCCACGCGCGCCTTCTCACTTCCGCTGATCGAGGAAGACAACGTCGAGGCCGACGACATGATCGCTTCTTACGCCCGCGAAGCGACGCGGCAGGGATGGGACGTGACGATCGTCTCCTCGGACAAGGACCTGATGCAGTTGGTCGGCAAGTGCGCCGAACCGCCGGACGGCGGCTGCATCGACATGCTCGACACGATGAAGAACGCGCGGATCGACGTTCCCGAGGTGGTCGAGAAATTCGGGGTGCCGCCCGAGAAGGTCGGCGACGTCCTCGCGCTGATGGGCGATGCGGTCGACAACGTTCCCGGCATCCGCGGGATTGGCCCCAAGACCGCCTCGAAGCTGATCCAGGAATTCGGCGATCTCGAGAGCGTGCTTGCCGCGGCCCCGACCATGAAGCCGTCGAAGATGCAGGAAAGCCTGATCGAGCAGGCCGAGATGGCGCGGTTGTCGCGCGTGCTGGTCCAGCTCAAGGAGGACTGCCCGCTGCCGGTGGCGCTGGACGACTTCGCGCTCGGCAAAATCCCCGAGGAGCCGCTCGCCGCGTTCCTCACTGTGCACGGCTTCACCAGCCTTTTGAAGCGGCTTGGCGAAGGGCGCGGCAGCCCCGAACGACCAAACCAGCTCAATCCGGCCAAGGCCATAACCGCGGGCGCCGTCGCTGCTCCAGCCGGCAACCGCCAGCCCCCGCCCGAGTGGCCGCCGATCGACCGCGCCGGCTACGAATGCGTCCAGACGCTCGAAGCGCTCGAGCGCTGGATCGAACGCGCCTTCACCGCCCGGGT
This sequence comes from Novosphingobium sp., assembly GCA_050725835.1. GTDB lineage: Bacteria > Pseudomonadota > Alphaproteobacteria > Sphingomonadales > Sphingomonadaceae > Novosphingobium. The sequence goes on along the minus strand of JBOHIC010000063.1, from coordinate 6,591 downwards.
GGTCGCCTTCGACACCGAGACCAGTTCGCTCGACGCGATGCGCGCCGAGCTCGCCGGGGTCAGCCTTGCGCTCGGCCCGGGCGAGGCCTGCTACATTCCGCTCGGCCACGGCGGCAGCGACATGTTCGCCGAGCGCCCGCCGCAGGTTCCGCTGGCCGAGGCGCTGGCGCGGCTTAGGCCGCTGCTTGAGAGCGACGCAGTGCTCAAGGTCGGGCAGAACGCCAAGTACGATATCACCATCTTTGCCCGCCACGGGATCGCGGTCGCCCCGGTCGACGACACCATGCTGATCAGCTTCGCGATGGACGCCGGGCGGAGCGAGGACGGGATCGGCGGCGGTCACGGGATGGACGAGCTATCCCAGCGCCATCTCGGCCACACCACGCTGACCTTCAAGGACATCTGCGGCAGCGGCAAGAAGGCGATTCCTTTCGGCGAAGTCCCGCTTGACCGCGCCACCGGCTATGCCGCCGAGGATGCCGAGGTGACCTGGCGGCTGTGGAAGGTGCTGCGGCCGCGGCTCGCCGAGGAAGCCGCGACGCGGGTTTACGAACGGGTCGATCGCCCGCTGGTCCCGGTGGTCGCGGCGATGGAGCGTCGCGGGATCAAGGTCGATCGCGACCGGCTCGCGCACCTCTCGAGCATATTTGGCGAGGAGACCGCGCGGCTCGAACAGGTAATCCACGGCCTAGCCGGCGGACCCTTCACCATCGGCAGTCCCAAGCAATTGGGCGAGGTGCTGTTCGACCGGCTCGGCTACAAAGGTGGACGCAAGGGCAAGAGCGGACTCTATTCGACCGACGTCGGGATCCTCGAGGGTCTCGCCGGTCAGGGCGCGGAAATCGCCACCCGCGTGCTCGAATGGCGCCAGCTGACCAAGCTGCGCTCGACCTACACCGAGGCGCTGCAGACGGCGATCAACCCCGCCACCGGTCGGGTCCACACCAGCTACAGCCTGGTCGGCGCGCAGACCGGGCGGCTTTCCTCGAACGATCCCAACCTCCAGAACATCCCCATCCGCACCGAACTAGGCCGTCAGATTCGCGACGCATTCGTCGCCGAGCCGGGGAACGTACTGCTCGCCGCCGACTACAGCCAGATCGAGCTGCGTCTCGCCGCGCACATGGCCGACGTCCCCGCGCTCAAAGAGGCTTTCGCCGCCGGCGAAGACATCCACGCAAGGACCGCGCAGGAAATGTTCGGAGAGGTCACCCGCGAGACGCGCGGGCGGGCCAAGACGGTCAATTTCGCGATCCTCTACGGCATCTCGCGCTGGGGGCTCGGCGGGCGGCTGGGGATCGCTGCGGAGGAAGCGCAAGCGGTGATCGACCTTTACTTCCAGCGCTTTCCGGGCATCCAGCGCTACATCCACGACACGCTCGAAAGCGTGCGCGAGTGCGGCTATTCGCGGACGCTGTTCGGGCGCAAGACCTGGTTTCCGCGGATCAAGTCGCCCAACCAGGCCGAACGCCAGGGCTCCGAGCGCGCGGCGATCAACGCCCCGATCCAGGGGACCAGCGCCGACATCATCAAGCGCGCGATGGCGCGGATGACCCCCGCGCTCGAAGCCGCCGGGCTCGGGAATGTGCGGATGCTGCTCCAGGTCCACGACGAGCTGGTGTTCGAACTCCCCGAAGCCGACGTGGCCGGGGCCTCGGCAGTGATCGAGGGCGTGATGGCCCACGCCGCCAGCCCGTCGGTGACTCTGACGGTCCCGCTCGGGGTCGAGATCGGCACAGGGCCAAGCTGGGGCGCGGCGCACTAACCCTCCGCGCATTCGTGGCTCCTATCCGTGCTTGCTGCCCCGGGTCGATTCGACCATTCCCGGGGCGACGAAACCGATCGGGGGGTTGAGCGCGGCGGCGTTCTTTTTGAGTTCGCCTTTGATCTTGGCGTATTCGGTTTCCATCTCGGCGGTGACGGTGGCGCGCGAATCGGCGAGCGCCGAGGCGAAGTCCGAGGCGTCGACCTTCTTCGCGTCCGCGCCGTTCATCCGGATCGCGGCGAGCCCGGCGCGGCGCACGACGTCTTCGAGGTCGGCCCCGGTGAAGCGCTCGGTCTTGCGGGCGATCTCGGCGAGGTCGACGTCCTTGGCCAGCGGCATCTTCGCGGTGTGGATCTTGAGGATATGCTCGCGCCCGGCGGCATCGGGGGTGCCGACATAGACCAGCTCGTCGAGCCGCCCTGGCCGAAGCAGCGCCGGATCGACCAGCGTCGGGCGGTTGGTCGCGCCGATCACCACGATCGAGTTCAATTCCTCCATCCCGTCCATCTCGGCGAGCATGGTGTTGACCACCCGCGCGGTGACTTGCGGCTCGTTGCCGCTCGAGCCGCGCGCGGGGACCAGGCTGTCGATCTCGTCGATGAAGATCACGCAGGGCGCGACCTGGCGGGCGCGGGCGAACAGCCGAGCGATCTGCTGCTCGCTCTCACCGTACCATTTGCTTAAAAGGTCGGATGACTTGATCGCGATGAAATTGGCCTCGCTCTCCCTGGCCGCCGCCTTGGCCAGCAGGGTCTTGCCGGTTCCGGGCGGGCCGTAGAGCAGGAATCCCTTGGCCGGACGGATGCCGAGCCGGCGGAACGCCTCGGGGTTCTTGAGCGGCAGCTCGATCCCCTCGCGCAGCGCGCGCTCGGCCTCGTCGACCCCGCCGACGTCGTCCCAGCCGATGTTGGGAACCTCGACCATCACCTCGCGCATCGCGCTCGGCTGGACGCGCTTCAATGCCTCGAGGAAATCGCCGCGGGTGACCGAGAGGCTCTCGAGCACTTCGGGCGGGATGGTCTGCGCCTCGAGATCGAGCTGCGGCATGATTCGCCGCACCGCCTCGATCGCCGCCTCGCGCGCCAGTGCCGCAAGATCGGCGCCGACGAAGCCGTGGGTGGTCCGCGCCAGTTCGTCGAGGTCGACGTCCTGGGCCAGCGGCATGCCGCGGGTGTGGATGCCGATGATCTCGCGCCGCCCGCCCACGTCGGGCACCCCGATCACGATCTCGCGGTCGAACCGGCCGGGGCGGCGCAGCGCCTCGTCGATGGCGTCGGGGCGGTTGGTCGCGGCGATCACCACGAGGTTGGAGCGCGCCTGAAGTCCGTCCATCAGCGTGAGCAACTGCGCGACCAAGCGCTTCTCCGCCTCGCCCTGGACCTGCCCGCGCTTGGGGGCGATCGAATCGATTTCGTCGATGAACACGATCGCCGGGGCGGCTTTGGCGGCTTCCTCGAACACCTCGCGCAGGCGGCGTTCGCTTTCGCCATAGGCGCTGCCCATGATCTCGGGGCCGTTGATGGTGAAGAAGGCGGCGTCGCTCTCGTTCGCCACCGCGCGCGCCAGCCGCGTCTTGCCGGTGCCCGGCGGGCCATGGAGCAGTACGCCTTTGGGCGGATCGACCCCGAGCCGGGTGAACAGCTCGGGATAACGCAGCGGCAGTTCGACCATCTCGCGCAGCTGGCGGATCGTCTCGCCCATCCCGCCGACATCGTCGTAGTTGACGTCGGCGCGGCTGTCGCGCGGCTCCTCGAAGGCTTCGCGCAACTCGACCTCGGTGGCCTCGTCGATATGGACGATCCCCTTGGGCGCGGTCGCAACCACGGTCAGGCGTATCTGGGTGAGCGCGAAGGCCGGGGCGTTGAGCATCCGCGCGACCTGCGGGGGCATGTCGCGGACCTGCTGCTGCCCGGCGGTGGCGACGATGTCGCCTGCGACCAGCGGCCGTCCGAAGAAGTTGCGCTTGAGCGCCTGGCCCGGCCCCTGCAGCCGCATCTCGCGCTGGGCGGGGGCGAAGACCACCCGGGTGGCGGGGCGCGATTCGGCTTTGGCCACCTCGACATGGTCGCCCGAGCCGACTTCGGCGTTGGCGCGCTGGAGTCCGTCGAGGCGGATCACCTCGAGCCCCTCGTCCTCGGCATAGGCAAGCACGGCGCGCGCTGCGGTGGCGCGCTTGCCGGCGATCTCGATCACGTCGCCCTCGACGATGCCGAGCGCGGCGAGCGCGCTCTTGGGCAGGCGGGCGATGCCCTGCCCGCTTTCGTCCTGCCGCGCCGCCGCGACCTGGAGCTTGACCGTCTTGGCTTTGGTGAGTGTCGCCGCGTCCGCCATTTGCCTGTTCTCTCGCGTCTTGCCCCTCGGGGTGGAACGAGCAAGCTAGGAATTGGGTTCCGCGATTGCAAACCGCCGGCCGGCTCGGCCCGATGCTAGAAAAAAGGCCCGGTCGTCGCCGACCGGGCCTGGGAAGTTTTGGGAGAGGATGCCTGAAAGGCAGGGTCTAACTGCGCCGCCGCTGCATTTTGTGCAAGTGCGAAAACCTCAAATGCGGTTGCAGAACTTGCATCTGCGCTCCCCAAAAGTGCTAGGGGCGCTTGAATTTCAAGGCAAACCGATCGGTCTTTCCGCGAATGGCGGGGTCGAAAACGTTCTTGTCGAGGCGGTCTTCGCTGCGGTGCAGCACGGCGCTTTCGGCTTCGAGCACGAACCCGGCGGCGGTCATGTCGGCCTTGACCCGCTCGGGATCGATGCGGTGCAACCGCTCGACCACGTCGCGCGGATCGCCCGCCGGGCCGACATGATCGACGATGATCACATGGCCCCCGGGCTTCACCGCGGCGAACCAGTTGGCGAGCACCGTCGGCACGTCGAGCAGCGGGTGCTGGTACTTTTCCGAGACCCAGTAGAGGTCGTGATAGACGAGGTGCGCGAAGACCGCATCGACGCTTCGCGGCGGCAATTGCAGAAGATCGCCCCGCGCCACAACCGGCAGAACGTTGGTCTCCGCGGCGAGCAGCGGGGCCCATTCCTTGGCTTCGTAGAAATTGGTCTGGTTGACCGCATAGACTCGGCCGCGCGGGCCGACCACGCGCGCGATCAGCGCGCTGTAATAGCCGCTTCCGGCCTGATAGTCGGCGACCACGTCGCCGGGCCTGAACCCCGCGAAATCGAGGATCGCCGCGGGCATGCGGCCTTCGTCGAGCTTGCGCGCCTCGGCGCTGCGCGATTTGGCTGCGACCACCGGGGCATAGTCGGCGGGCTTGGCCGAAAGCGGCGAGGCGAGCAGCAGCGCCGCCAACGCGGCAAATCGAATCGATCGAACCATGGACAGTCTCCCCGGTGAATATCCAGCGGCAATGCCCTCGCTCGCGCCCGCGGTCACGCCGCTTTTCGACCAAGCGCGCGCCAGCATCTGCGGCCGGTGTGCTTGCCCTCGGCGATTCCTGCGATAGGACGCAGGCGATGGGCCTGGCTTTCACGACTGTCATCTTCGATTTCGGCGGGGTGATCACCTCCTCACCGTTCGAGGCGTTCAACCGGCTTGAGGCCGAACGCGGGCTGCCGCGCGATTTCGTCCGCCGGGTCAACGCCGCCGACCCCGACACCAACGCTTGGGCGCGGTTCGAGCGCGCCGAGATCGCACCCGACGAATTCGACGCGCTGTTCGCGGCCGAGGCCGAGGCGCTCGGCCACGCGCTTCCTGGGCGCGATGTGCTGGCAGTGCTCGCCGGGGCGGTGCGCCCGGCGATGGTCGCCGCGCTCGACCGGCTCACGGCCGAAGGCTTCACGCTCGGCTGCATCACCAACAACGTTCCCACCGGCCACGGCGCAGGGATGGCGCGCAGTTTTGCCGACGCGGGCGAGATCGAGGCGATCTTCGCGCGGTTCGACCATATCATCGAAAGTTCGAAGGCCGGGGTGCGCAAGCCCAATCCGCTGATCTACCACATGATGTGCGAAGCGCTGGCGGTCTTGCCGGGCGAATGCGTCTATCTCGACGACCTCGGGATCAACTGCAAACCGGCCGCGCAACTCGGCATGCACGCGATAAAAGTGACCTCGGGCGAGCAGGCGCGGGCCGAACTCGCCGCGGTGCTCGGCCTGCCCGCGCTGCCGTGAGGTTGCATTTTGCCCGGCGCTGCCGTTCATTCGCCGCGATGACCGGAAAGCGTTCGCTCCCACTCCTCGCTTCGGTGTTGCTGCTCGGCGGATGCGTGGCGGCGCTGGCCCCGGTATTGGCGGGCGGCGCAATGCTGGGGCGCGACAAGAAGCAGCCCGAACCGGCCGCGCCGCCATCGCCCGCACCGGCTCTCGCGGCGCTCCCGCCCGGAGCGGTCCAAGCCCGGGTGGAGGCCCCTCTGGCCGCGCCGGTCGAGACTCCCGCAACGACGACGGGCAACCCTTACGCCGCCTTCGCCCGCTATGCCGTGACCCAGACTCTGGTCCGCCCCGTCCCGGCCGAGCGCCGCTCGGCGCTGGTCGATCAGGACAGCCTCACCGGGGCTCCGGCGCTGGCGACCTGCGACGGCGCGCCGCTCGCGGTGGTGGTCGACCTCGATCCGGGCGAGCGGGCATTCGACCCGGCCGATGCGCCGCTCCCCGCCGCCGGCCTGGCCGAGCAGCTCGCCGCGATTCGCGGCGCGGGGCTGACCGTGCTGTGGGCGGCGAGCGCCCCGGTCGACCAGGCCCAGCAGGTCTATACCGTGCTTCGCGCCGCCGGGCTCGACCCCGATCGCACCGACCGCCTGCTGCTCGCGCGCAACGCCGAGGAGCGCAAGCAGACCCGCCGCCTCGCCGCCGCGCGCGACTGGTGCGTGGTGGCGATCGCC
>JBOHIC010000062.1:0-2185 GCA_050725835.1 Novosphingobium sp. | reverse complement strand
GCAGAGCAGCTGGAACGCGGCGAGGGCTTCGGTGTCGGTCACCGAAGTGTAATCGACCCGGCCGACTTCCTTGAGCCAGGCGTGCTCGGGCCCGATCCCGGGGTAGTCGAGCCCCGCGCTGATCGAGTGACCCTCGACGATCTGGCCGTCATCATCCTGGAGCAGGTAGGTCTTGTTGCCGTGGAGGATGCCGGGGCGGCCACCCGCGAGGCTGGCGGCATGTTCCTTGTCGAGCCCGTGCCCCGCCGCCTCGACCCCGAGCATCTTGACCTCGGGATCGTCGAGGAATGGGTGGAACAGCCCGATCGCATTGCTCCCCCCGCCGATCGCGGCGACCAGCAGGTCGGGCAGTCGGCCGGTTCGGCTGAGCATCTGCGCCCGCGCCTCGCGCCCGATCACGCTCTGGAAATCGCGGACCAGCTCGGGGTAGGGGTGCGGGCCGGCGGCGGTGCCGATGATGTAGAAGGTGTCGTGGACGTTCGCGACCCAGTGGCGCAGCGCCTCGTTCATCGCGTCCTTGAGCGTGGCGGCGCCGGCCGTCACCGGCACCACTTCGGCGCCGAGCAGCTTCATCCGGAACACGTTGGGCGATTGCCGCGCGACGTCGGTCGCGCCCATGAACACGGTGCAGGGCAGCCCGAACCGCGCGCAGACGGTGGCGGTGGCGACGCCGTGCTGGCCCGCGCCGGTCTCGGCGATGATCCGGGTCTTGCCCATGCGGATCGCGAGCAGGATCTGGCCGATGCAGTTGTTGATCTTGTGCGCGCCGGTGTGGTTGAGCTCGTCGCGCTTGAACCACACCTGCGCGCCGCCCAGTTCCTCGGTGAGGCGCGGGGCGAAGTAAAGCGGGCTGGGGCGGCCGACGTAGTGCTCGAGCAGGTCGTCGAACTCGGCCTGAAACGCCGGGTCGGCGCGGGCGGCCCGGTATTCGCGCTCGAGATCGAGCACCAGCGGCATCAGCGTTTCGGCGACGAAGCGCCCGCCGAACTGGCCGAAATGGCCGCGTTCGTCGGGCTGGGTGCGATAGGAATTGGCCGCGCCGGTCATGCCGGGCGCTTGGCAGAGCCAAACCGCGCTGTCCAGTTGGGCTGGGTGTGTTGCAACTATGCATCACCTCGCGAATGAATCGGCTTTTTGAACGGTCCGTTCATTGTGCTGCAATGCAGCAGACACTAGCTGCCGTCCGGTCCCCGCAAGTTCAAGGGGCAAGAAAAACAAGGAGTTAATTATGCGTAAGGTTCTCATCGCGCTTGCCGTTTCGGCTGCCGCTCTGGCCACTCCGGCGCTCGCCGCCGGCGAAGGCCGCGTCGAAGCGCGCGGTGGCATCGTCTGGGACGGCGGCGCGACTGAAGACGTCTATGGCGTCGCGGCGGGCTACGATTTCGACCTCGGCGAAGCCGCCTTCGCGGGCGTCGAAGTGTCGGGCGACAAGATCGGCGACACCGGCACCAAGGTCGCCTTCGGTGCGACCGGCCGGATCGGCGCCAAGGTCGGCGAGAAGACCAAGCTCTACGTCGACGGTGGCTACACCAGCGAAGCCTGCGACCTGTGCGAGGACGCGGTCCACGCCGGCGCCGGCGCCGAGATCGGCTTCGGCGGCAACCTCTACGGCAAGGTCGCCTACCGTCACTTCTTCGTGAACAACGGCGGCGGTGATTACAACGCAGTCGCGGTCGGCCTCGGCGTTCGCTTCTAAGCCGCGCCTTCAGCCGAACAAGCGGGGCGGTCCGGCGACGGGCCGCCCCATTTTTATGCGGCGCGGGCAGCCTTGCAGAAGGCGGCGATCAGCGCCGGGTCCTTGACCCCGGGCGCGCTTTCCACCCCGGATGATACGTCGACCAGCGGAGCGCAGCTGATCCGCACCGCCTCGGCGACGTTTGCGGGGGAGAGCCCGCCCGCCAGCCCCCACGGCAGCGGCTGAGCGAGGCCCGCCAGCATCGTCCAGTCGAAGGCGAGCCCCATCCCGCCGGGCAGCGCATCCTTGGGCGTCTTGGCGTCGTAGAGCACCCGGTCGGCGGCTTCGAGATGGTGGCGCGCTGCCAGATCGCCGGGCTTGGCGACCTCGACCACCGCCCACACCGGCAGGCCGAACCGCGCCTTGACCTCCCCCCGGCGCGCCGCGGTCACCCGGTGCAATTGGATCGCGCCAAGCCGCCCCGCCGCAACGGCCTCGCCCAGCAGCGCG
>JBOHIC010000061.1:0-4460 GCA_050725835.1 Novosphingobium sp. | reverse complement strand
ATCGAAGCGCCCTATTCCAAGGAGGTGGTCGCGTTCGATCCGATGGAAGCGCCGCTGTCGACCACCTGGGACAACTGGCACCGGCTGCAGGAAGGCTTCGCCGCGATGAAGCTGGACAAAGTCGCGGTCGCCGACCGCAAGATCCAGATCCTCGACGCCGACAACTTCATCGTCAGCGGCACCGCCGATTTCACCAGCACCGACGGGGCGATGAAAGCCGCCAAGATGCGCTTCACCGACGTCTATCACCGCGGCGACGACGGCAAGTGGTGGATCGTCAACGAGCACGTCTCGATGCCGCCCGAACCCGCGCCGGCCTGATTCAAACGAGTTTGCGAGTCCCCGCGCAGGCGGGGACCTCGTTCGTCGGGCGCGCACCCGGAGGCCCGAGGTCCCCGCCTTCGCGGGGACTCACCCAAATCTCCGTTCGCGCCTCAATGCTTCTTGCGGGTCAGCTCGCGCATCGCGTCGTCGAGGCCGTCGAGGGTCAGCGGGTGCATCGAGCCGCCGACCATTTCCCTGATCATCCTGGTCGACTGCGAATAGCCCCACTGCTTCTCGGGCACCGGGTTGAGCCACACCGTCGCCGGATAGACGTGGGCGACGCGGTGGAGCCAGGTCGCCCCCGATTCCTCGTTGAAATGCTCGACCGAGCCGCCCGGGTGGCTGATCTCGTACGGGCTCATCGCCGCGTCGCCGACGAACACGATCTTGTAGTCGTGACCGTACTTGTGGAGGATGTCCCAGGTGTTCGTGCGCTCCGACCAGCGGCGGCGGTTGTCCTTCCACACCCCTTCGTAAAGGCAGTTGTGGAAGTAGAAGAACTCCATGTTCTTGAATTCGGCGGTGGCGGCGCTGAACAGCTCCTCGACCAGCTTGACGAACGGGTCCATCGAGCCGCCGACGTCGAGGAACAGCAGCAGCTTGACCGCATTGTGCCGCTCGGGCCGCATGTGGATATCGAGCCAGCCCTGGCGCGCGGTGCCGTCGATCGTGGCGTCGAGATCGAGTTCGTCGGCGTTGCCCTCGCGGGCGAACCGGCGAAGCCGCCGCAGCGCGATCTTGATGTTGCGGGTGCCGAGCTCGCGGGTGTTGTCGAGGTTCTGGAACTCGCGTTTTTCCCACACCTTGAGCGCGCGCTTCTGTCCGCCTTCGCCGCCGATGCGGACGCCCTCGGGATTGTAACCCGAATTCCCGAACGGGCTGGTGCCCCCGGTGCCGATCCACTTGCTCCCGCCCTGGTGGCGCTTCTGCTGCTCGGCGAGCCGCTCCTTGAGCGCCTCCATGATCTCCTCCCACGAGCCGAGCGACTTGATCGCCTCCATCTCTTCGGGGGTGAGGAACTTCTCGGCGATGGCCTTGAGCCAATCTTCCGGGATGTCGACCGGGGTCTGGCCGTAGTCGGTGAGCAGCCCCTTGAAGACCTTGTTGAACACCTGGTCGAAGCGGTCGAGCAGGCCCTCGTCTTTCACGAACGTGGCGCGGCTGAGGTAATAGAACGCCTCGGGCGTCGCCTCGATCACCTCCTTGTCGAGCGCCTCGAGCAGCACCAAGTGCTCCTTGAACGAGGCGGGGATGCCCGCGGCGCGCAGTTCATCGACGAAATTGAAGAACATCGGAAACCCTTAACGGTTGGATAACCATAGCCGCGGTAAACCCGCAGCATACAGGGATTGCGGGGCGTCACCATATGGAAATGACCAGGATCGAAACCGTCGGCCAGGCGGCGATCGACCGAATTCCGGAGAGCTGCGGCGAAGTCACCGTAAGTTGCTCCGACGTCGCCGGAATCGTCCGCGCGGTGATCGATTCGTCCGAACGGCTGCGCAGCGAGCACGCCGCGCTCCAGGGCACCGTGGTCGCGCTCGACGCCGACCAGCAGCAGGTCGCCGAGGCCAGCGACGAGGCGCGGATGTTCTCGAAGCGCGCCAAGGACCATCTCGACGAAGGCGCGCAGCTGATCGGCTCGTCGCTCCAGCAGATTTCGCAGCTCGTCGCGCTGGTCGATACCCTGACCAACCACGTCACTGGGTTCGCTTCGGCGATGGACCAGGTCAAGCGCTGCTCGCAGAACATCAGCGCGATCGCCGACACCACCAATATTCTCGCGCTCAACGCCACGATCGAGGCGATGCGCGCGGGCGAGGCGGGGGCGACTTTCGCGGTCGTCGCCAACGAGGTCAAAAAGCTCGCCCACGACACCCGCACCGCGACCGATGAAATCGGCCGCACGATCGACGCGCTCGGCGGCGAGGCGGAGCAGGTGATCGAGCAGATCGAAAGCGGGGCCAAGGCGAGCGGCGGCGTGCGCGAATCGATCACCCGGATCGAGGAAACGATCAGCGGCGTCGCCAAGATGGTCGATGAGGTCGACCGCCAGAACGAGCAGATCGCCCAGGCGACCGACACCATCAGCCGCCACGTCCACTCGGTGCAGGACGTGCTCGGCGCGTTCGACAGCGCGGCGATCGAGAACGAGGGCAAACTCCAGAGCGCGCACAAGCGCATGGAAGGCCTCGAGATGACCGCCAACACGATGTTCGACGACATCGTCCAGGCCGGGCTTTCGCCGGCGGATTCGATCATGGTCGAGCGTGCGCTGTCCGCATCGCGCGAGGCGATCGAACGCGCCGAAACCGCGCTTGCCGATGGGACGCTCACCGCCGCGGCGTTGTTCGATCACAACTACGTGCCGATCGAGGGCAGCAACCCGCCGCGCTTCCGCACCGGGCTGATGGACTGGGCGCACGTCCACTGGCGCCCGATCCTCGACCGGGTGACCACATCGGACGGCTGCATCACCGCGACCGCCTGCACCGACATCAATGGCTACCTGCCGACCCACTTGACCGAGCATTCGCGCGCGCCGACCGGCGATCTCGCGCATGACACCCGCCATTGCCGCAACGGACGCATCCTGTTCGATCCGATCGACCAGAAGGCCAAGGCGAGCACCGCGCCCTACATGATGGCGGTCTATCGCCAGGAAGGCGACGGGCAGGTCTATCGGGTGGTGCGCAACGTCTATGTGCCGATGGTCATCGATGGGCGCCGCTGGGGCGATCTCGAGCTGGCTTACGCGATCTAGCCGCTGGGCTCATGCGGCCGGGGGCGATGGATCGCCGCGACCAGGATGAAGCTTATGTACATTAGCAGGTACCACGCACCGAGCTTGGCGGGTGAGACCATGTGCCACTCCGCCGCCTGGCTGGGATAGACCCAGGCGCGCGAGAAAGTGGCGATGTTTTCGGCCAACCAGATGAACAGCGCGACCAGGCCGAACCCGACCAGCAGCGGCATCCACCGATCCGCGCGCCAGACCCGGAACCACACCCGCGTCCGCCAGAACAGCAGCGCCATCGCCCCGAACAGCAGGAGCCGTATGTCTGGCAGCACGTGGTGCGCAAAGAAGTTGACGTAGATCGCCAGACCAAGCAGCAGCGTCGCCGCGCGATTGGGATAAGCGCTGAAGCGGAAGTCGAAAATCCGCCAGACCCGCGCGATGTAACTCCCCACCGCGGCGTACATGAAGCCCGAGAACAGCGGCACCCCGCCGATCCGCAACAAGCTCGGCTCGGGGTAGGTCCACGACCCGTAGTAAGTCTTGAACAGCTCCATCACCGTTCCGACGAGGTGGAAGGCGAGGATCACCTTGGCCTCCTCGAGCGTCTCGAGCCGCAGGCCAAGCATGCCGATCTGGATGCCGAGCGCTGCGAGGGTGAGGAAGTCGTAGCGCGCGAGCGGCGCATCGGCCGGATAGAACAAGTGCGTTCCGAGCAGCAAGGCGAGCATCAGCCCGCCGAACAGGCAGGCCCAGCCTTGTTTGAATCCGAACAGCAGGAACTCGTAAGTCCAGGCCCGCCACCCCGGCCGCGGCGCGAACCCCTCGAGCCGCGCGCGGACCGCGGCGAAGCGGGTCTGCGCGGCGGGCGTCACGCGCTCGGAGGTGGGGGCGGTGGAGCTTTCGGAAAGTGCGGCAGGTTCGGATCGAACGCGGCCCACTTTGGTGCACTCTCGGTCCAGATCACCGCCTGCGGGGCGATCAGGTCGCTGTCGTCGAACATGCTGACCCGCACCCCGCACAGCTGCGGTGCGCCCGATCCCTTGGTGAACACATGCGATCCGCAGGTCGGGCAAAACGCGCGCCAGGTCGTGTTGCCGCTTGCGGCGGTGCTTTCGTACCAGCTCAGCTCGCCCGCGTGGGCGATCGAATCCGCTCGGAAGAAGGCGTTGGTCGTCCCATTGCCGCCGGCGAACTTCTGACAATCCCGGCACCAACACGTCCGCGCGCCGATCGGATCGCTCTCGATCGCCAGCGTCACCGCGCCGCACAGACATTGCCCGGTGTGGGGCATCGCCGCTAGACCTGCCTTCTTGCCATGAAGGCCAGCTTTTCGAACAGCATCACGTCCTGCTCGTTCTTGAGCAGCGCCCCGTGGAGCGGCGGGATCGCCTTGGCC
>JBOHIC010000060.1:0-1130 GCA_050725835.1 Novosphingobium sp. | reverse complement strand
GAGCGGAATGCGCTGCGATAGGCTTGGTCGAGCGCCTCGCGCTGCGCCTCGGTTGTCGCGGGGGCGAGCAGGCGCAGCGCCTGGGGCAGGCTCAGCCCGACGATCCGGCGGACCTGGTGGTGATCGGGCGCGGACAGGCCGCACTCGGCGAATGCCCGATCCATCGCCGTGCAGACCGCACCCTGGCCGTCGACCAGCGTCCCGTCGCAGTCGAACACCGCGAGCCGCCTAACGACTTTGGCGCTCACTTGGCCGGGCGCTTTCCGCCCGGCGCGGGCGAGCCTTTGCCTTTGGTCGCGCCGCGCTTGGTGGGCTTGGCCTCGGTCGCCCCACGCCCGCGCCGCTCGCCGCGGCGTTCCTTGCGGACCTGCTTGGCGTGGGCCTTGGCGGCCTGCTTCTTGGCGGTCTTTTCGGGCAGCTTGACCGGCTCGGGGAGGTCGTCGCCGAGCGTCTCGACGAACCCCAGCTGCGCCATGCTCGCGGCGAAGTGCTCGGGCAATTCGGCGGTGACGTCGAGCGGGCTTCCGTCGGGATGGTCGATGATCAGCCGGCGGGCGTGGAGGTGCATCTTGCGGCTGACGCTGCCGGTGAGGAACGCCTCGGGCCCGCCATATTTGCCGTCGCCGACGATCGGATGGCCGATCGCCGCCATGTGCACCCGCAGCTGGTGGGTGCGCCCCGTGAACGGCTGGAGCTCGACCCAGGCGGTGGTGTTGCCGGCGCGCTCGATCACCCGGTAGCGGGTCTTGGCGGGCTGGCCGTGCTCGGTCTGGTCGACCATCATCTTCTCGCCGCCAGAGCCCGGCTGCTTGGCCAGCGGCAGCTCGATCAGCCCGTCCTCGACGCTCGGCACCCCCGCGATCAGCGCCCAGTAGATCTTGCGCGCGGTGCGCCCAGAAAAGCGCTTGGAAAAGAACGCCGCGCTGCCCGGGGTGCGCGCGATCAGCAGCACCCCCGAGGTGTCCTTGTCGAGCCGGTGGACCAGCCGCGGGCGCGGGCCATCCGCCGCGAAGGCATCGAGCAGCCCGTCGACGTGCTCCTTGGTCCCGCTCCCGCCCTGCGTCGCCAGCCCCGGCGGCTTGTTGAGCACGATCGCGGCGCGGTCCTGGGTGATCACCATCGCCTTGGCC
>JBOHIC010000059.1:0-8423 GCA_050725835.1 Novosphingobium sp. | reverse complement strand
GCGACGTTGGCCTCGGGGTCCTTGCGCTTGGACAGCTTGCGTTTCGAACTGCCGTCGATCTTCATCAGCGGGGCGATGTGCGCGTAGTCGGGCGGGGTCAGCCCAAGCGCCTCGAACAACTGGACGTGGAGCGGCAGCGAGGGGATCCACTCTTCGCCCCGCGTGACGAGATTGACCCGCATCAGGTGGTCGTCGACGACGTGGGCGAAGTGATAGGTCGGCAGCCGCGGTTTCTGCTCGCTGTTCTTGAGGATCACCGCGTCGTTGCGGTTGTCGTTCTGCTCGAGCGCGCCGCGGATCAGGTCGGGATGGGTCACCCGCCCCGCAGGCCCGTCGGGCGCGCGGAAGCGGACGACGTAACTCTCTCCCGCCGCGATCCGTGCCGCGCCTTCGTCTGCGCTTAAATGGCGGCAGGTGGCCCAGGCGCCGTAGTAGCCGGGCATTACGCTCGCCGCCTTCTGCCGCGCGGTCAGCTCTTCGAGCGCCGTCTGCGTGCAGAAGCACGGGTAGGCTTTGCCCGCCTCGACCAGCGAGTGCGCGAAGCTGGCGTAAAGCTCGGCCCGGTCGCCCTGCTCGTAAGGCCCCCACGCAGCATCCGGGGCCTCGTCGGACTCGATTCCGAAATATCGGAACGCCTCGGCGAATTGCCCGCGCGCTTCGGCGCTTTCGCGCGCGGCGTCGGTGTTTTCGATCCGGACGAAATAGATCCCGCCCGAATGATGCGCGAGGTCCTGCGCGATCAGCGCGGCATAGACCCCGCCGATATGGAGATAGCCCGTCGGACTCGGCCCGAAGCGGGTAACCCGCGCCCCGGCGGGCAGCTCGCGCGGCGGATAGCGCGCCTCGACATCGTCGCGCGAGGGCGGCGCGACTGGGAACATCAGGGCGGCGAGATCGGGCATCGGCGGCTCGCATAACAAGCCGACCGCGAGGCGGCAAACCGGCGATGGAAGGAAATGGCGCGCCCGGAACGATTCGAACGTCCGACCCTCAGATTCGTAGTCTGATGCTCTATCCAGCTGAGCTACGGGCGCGTTGGAGGTGCGCACATAGGGGTGAGGCTGGATGATGGCAAGCGGCTAAATCGCCCGCTGAAGCGCCGCCACCAGCGGCCGGTCGAGCGGCGGCATCGGCAGTTCGGCGAGCGCGGAAAGCTCGAACCAGGCGACCGCCGCTTCCTCCAGCGCAGCCGGCTCGCCATGCCATTTGCGGCACAGGTAGAGCATGATGACATAAGGCTCTCGCGCGCTCGCCGGCTCGCTTGGATCGCTGGCGAAAGCGAGCGGAACCAGGTTCGCCCGGTCGAGCGCGATCCCCAGTTCCTCGGCGATTTCGCGGCACAACGCATCCTCGGGCGCCTCGTGCGGCTCGACCTTGCCGCCGGGAAACTCCCACAGCCCGGCGTGTGCCCCGGTGCTGCGTTTCTGGAGCAAAACCGCGCCGTCGCTGCCGATCAGCGCCGCCGCCACCACCGGGATCATTGTCGGAATTCTTTGCACCCCCGGCCCCCGTTTAAACCTTTTCTTAGGATTGCTCGCCGTAAGCCCATCCTAACGGCCTGTATCCAGGGGGAGCAACAGACCATGCGTGCCATCGTGAAGCGACTTTTTAGCGACCAACGTGGCACGTCCGCGATCGAATACGGGCTGATCTGCGCGATGGTCGTGCTCGCTTCGCTCACCGCGCTGCAGGGACTTTCGGACGAGAACAACGGCCTGTGGTCGGTGTTCACGCAGAAGTCGCAGGACGCCATCCAGCAAGCAAACGGGTCGGCGAGTTAAGCAATTCTCAATGAATTCATCTTAGCCCCGGAGGTTGCTCGATCCGGGGTCGTCAAAGGAAAGAGCCGGGTAAGTGAAGACTGCAACAGGAGACTGACCATGAAGTTCATCAACAAGCTGTTCCGCGACGAAGCCGGGGCCACAGCGATCGAATACGGCCTCATCGCCGCGCTCATCGCCGTCGCCGCGATCACCGCGATGCAGGGTCTGGGCAACGAGCTCAGCTCGACCTTCAACACCACTTCGTCGAAGATGAACGACGGCAACACCGCCGCTTCGTAATCGACAACCGAAGCAACCGCTTCAAACCGAAGGGCGGCAGGGAAACCTGCCGCCCTTTTGGTTTGTCGAACGTCCGCGTCAGTAGGTGACCAGCTTGACCCGCTGGCCGACCGCGACGGTGCTACTGGCGCCTAATCCGTTGAGCACGCGGAAACGATCCTGCGGGGCGTCGGTGTAGGCCATCCGCGCGGCGAGCGACTGCACGGTGTCGCCGCTGCGCACCGTCACCACCGCCAGCTTGCGCGGGCGCACCGCCGAGGCTTCGGCGGTGCTGATCCGCCGCATCGACTGGAACATCGAATTGAACACGCTCGCGCGGCCGGCCTGGGCGATGGTCAGGAAATGAAACGCCTGCGAGCTCGAGAATTCGTAGGCGAACACCGTGACGTCGACCTGCCCGTTGCCCGAATTGACCCGCGCGGTGCCGTAGGCGGCCGGGAGGCCATTGATGGTGGTGCGCTGGATGGTGGTCGGGCGGACTTGCGCCTGGCCCTGCTGGGTCAAGGCGCCGAACGCGCTCTGGACATAGCTCTCGAGGTTTCCGGAATAAGCGCCGGTGGTCAGCTGGCCCTTGCCCGACTGCCCGTTGATCGACACCGCGCGGGTGCCGTTGATCATGTAGAACCCGCTCGGTGCCTGAAACGCGAGGCGGAATTCGGGATGGGTGAAGTTGCGCCCGTCGACCACGCCCTGTTTGGGGTCGTCGCCATAGGTCAGCCCGGCGATCCGGTTCAGGAAGGTGTCGCGATTGGTTACACCGCTAGTGCTCGCCCCGGCCCGCGCGAGTGCGGTCTTGACCCGCGCCGCGGGATCGGGATGGGTCGAGGCCCATTCGGGCGTGCGGTTGCTCTGCGAGCCCTGCAGCCGCGCATCGAGCGCGTTCTGGTTGGCGAGGCTCTGCAGCACCGTCGACATCGCCCGGGAATCGTAACCGGCGCGCTGGAGGTAGGCGATGCCGAGGTTGTCCGCCTCGGTCTCCTGCCCGCGCGAATACTTGAGCGTGAGCAGCTGCGAGCCCTGGCTGAAGATCTGCTGGCCGAGTTGGCCAGCCGCAGTGTTGCCGAAGATCGCGCCGCTGAGCACCTGGCCCAGCACCCCGAGGATGGCGTTGCGGGTCGCCGCCGACTGGCGCTTGGCCGAGTGCCGCGCCGCGACGTGGCCGACCTCGTGGCCGAGCACCCCGGCGAGTTCGGCCTCGTTGTTCATCAGCGAAACCAGCTGGCGGGTGACGTAGACGTAACCCCCGGGGATCGCGAAGGCGTTGTCGATCGGCGAATTGAGCAGGGTGACGGTGAAATCGTCGCGGGCGTTGCTCAGCCCCGACTGGATCGCGATGTTCTTGCCCACGGTTTCGACGTAATTGGCCTGCGCGCCGGCCTCCGCCCCGCCGAACTCTTCGAGCAGCTGAGGATGTGCCTTGGCCCCCTCGGCCTTGTCCTTGGCGGAAATCGACTGGACGGTCTGCGCGGCGATCGGGGCGGCGACAAGCGCCGCCAGAGCGACCGAAAGCGTCAAGGTGCGGCGGCGCGAACGGGACATTGCTGGTCTCCTTGGCAAAAGGCGAGGCGCCGCGGCTGGCGGCGGAAGACGCGATGGAAACCGCGCGGGGGACGATTCGGTTCCGTCGCCATGGCCGCCGGGTCAGCCCTCGCCGATGCGCAGGAAGCGTTCCTCGCGCTTCGCCCTGAGCTTGGCCGGGGTCAGTTTGGCCAGGGCGTCGAGTTCCAGCGTCAGCGCCGCGCCGAGCGTGGTGGCCGCCGCCGCGGGATCGCGCTGCGCACCGCCGGCAGGCTCGGGGACGATCCGGTCGATCACGCCCAGCGCGAGCAGATCCTGCGCGGTGACTTTCATCGCCTCGGCGGCGTCGGCGGCTTTTTCGGCGGTGCGCCACAGGATCGAGGCGCAGCCTTCGGGCGAGATCACCGAATAGACCGCGTGCTCGAACATCAGCACCCGCTCGGCGCTGGCCAGCGCGACCGCGCCGCCCGAGCCACCCTCGCCGACGATCGCCGCGACCATCGGCACCGGCAGAGCGAGGCAGGCCTCGGTCGAGCGGGCGATCGCCTCGGCCTGGCCGCGCTCCTCGGCCTCGACCCCGGGAAACGCGCCCGAGGTATCGACCAGCGTCACTACCGGCAGGCCGAACCGCCCGGCCAGCTCCATCAGCCGGATCGCCTTGCGGTAGCCCTCGGGCTTGCCCATCCCGAAGTTGTGATGGAGCCGGCTCTGGGTGTCGTGGCCCTTCTCGTGCCCGATCACCACTAGCCGCCGGCCGCCGAGCCGCGCCAGCCCGCCGACGATGGCGTGATCCTCGCCGTAGTAGCGGTCACCGCCGAGCGGCACGAAATCGGTGAAGGCATGGGCGATGTAATCGCGGAAATGCGGTCGCATCGGGTGCCGCGCGACCTGGGTTTTCTGCCACGGGGTGAGCGCGGCGTAAGTGCTGGAAAGCAGGTCGGCGCTCTTGCTTTCGAGCCGCTTGATCTCGGCCGAGATATCGACGTCGCCATCTTTCGCAGTCTGGCGCAGCTCGGCGATCCGGGCTTCGAGCGCCGCGACCGGCTTTTCGAACTCGAGGTAGGAAATCATCCGCGCTGCGCTAGCCGCCCGCGCCGCGCTGGGCAAGCGGATGGCGCGCGTTGACCAGCGCGACCAACCGCGCACTGTCGACATGGGTGTAGATCTGGGTGGTGGCGATATCGGCGTGGCCGAGCAGCGTCTGGAGCACGCGCAAGTCCGCCCCGCCTTCGAGCAGGTGGGTGGCGAAGGCGTGGCGCAGGACGTGCGGGCTGACCTTCTCGGGGGCAATCCCTGCGCGCACCGCGAGCGCGCGGAGCAGCTGGAACAGGCGGATTCGGGTGAGATGGCCCTTGGCCGCGCGCGAGGGGAACAGCAGCTTCGATCCCTGTGGCCGCAGCGCCGTCCAGCGCGACAGCGCCTGCACGGCACGCCCGCTTACCGGAACCATCCGCTGCTGCCCGCCCTTCCCAGTCACCGTCAGGAACGGCGCATCGCGCGGCACCGCGGCGAGCGGGAGTGAGACCAGCTCGGTCGCACGCAGCCCCGAGCCGTAGAGCAGCTCGAGCAGTGCAAGCAGCCGCACCGCATCGGGGCGCTCTGCGCCGGCTTCCTCCTCGGCGCGAGCGAACAGCGCGGCGACTTCGCGGTGATCGAGCAGCCGCGGCAGCGGGCGGCGGGTCTGCGGGCGAGGCAGTGCGGCGGAGGGATCGTCCTCGCGCAGGCCCTCGTCGACGAGGAAGCCGAAGAATTGGCGCAGCGCCGAAGCCTTGCGCGCTAGGCTCGCCGGGGCAAGCGAGGCCCAAGCCGCGCCGAGCGAGGCCAGCGCCGCGCCATCGGCCGCGGTCAGGTCGCCTACTGCTTCCTCCGCGCCTTCGAGATCGCCGCGGTAGGCCGCCAACGTATTCGCCGCCGCGCCGCGTTCGGCGGCGAGCATCTGGAGGAAGGCGTCGATCGCGGCGGCGATGATCAGCCCCGCGCGACCGCCTCGGCCGCGATCATCCGCGCCTCGGCCTCGAGCCCGACCAGGCGCAGCGCCGAAACGATGCGAAAGAGGAAACGCGGGGTCATCTTGTCCCAGCCCTCGCCCTGCATCCCGAGCCCGGCGAGCAACGCGACCATCGCCGGGTTGTTCGCCTCCGCCGCGCTGTCGATCGCGCGGGTCCATTTGGTCTGGCCGGTGAGGTCGATCCCGAGTTTGCTCGCAAATTCGCCCGCCACCGCGCCATCGACCCGCCCCAGTCCGGCGAGCCCGGCGACGAGAAAGGCGGACTTGCGGTATTCGGCGCTGGCGTCGTCGCCGTAGAAGGTGTCGAGCGCGCCGCCCGACACTCCGGCCGAGCGGGTCGGCGCGGCGAGCGTGAGCAGCGCCCAGGCCTCGCTGCCGACTTCGGCCTGGCTTGCCCAGCGCAGCGCGTTGCGATCGAGTCCGGCGGCGAGCATCGAGGCGATCAGCGGCGCGGCATCGCCCGCCATGCCGTTCCGCGCCGGGAGCCGCGCCGCGGCATAGGCGGTGAGCACCTGCCTTCCGTAGCGCTGCTCGGATCCGGTGGAATCGTCCCACAGCCCCTTTATCGCAGCCAGCCGCTCGCCCTCGCTTTCGGCGACATAGGCCTCGCGCAGGCGGTCGGCGCGGCCTGCCCATTCGCCCGACATGTCGTTCTGGGCGTAAATCTGGGCGTAGAGATCGACCATCGCCGCGCTCGACAGCGCCCCCACCGCCGCGGCGCGGTCGGCCCCCGCGGCGCGCGCCGACAGCCCCAGCATCGGCGCGGTCGCGGCGATGGTGTCGTAGCGCCAGCTCGCGCCCTGCATCAAGCTGGCCGGCGGCTCGAGCCCGGTGGCGATGGTCAGCGCGTAGCGCCACGGGGTGATGCCTGCGACCCCGTCCCATTCGATCGTCACCGCGCGCTGCGCCTTGCCCGCGGCGCCGGCGTATTTCTGCGCGAGCAACAGGTCGATGCGCGGCCAGACCTTGCCCCCGTTCATCCGGTCGAGCTGCGCGAGGCCGGCCGCGCCCTCGCCCGCGAAAGCCCGGCAGATCGAGCTCGCCACCTGCCATTCGGGATCCTTGCGCACCCCGCCCTGGAGCCGCACCGCGGGGCACATCCCGGTAAGGTCGGCGGTGGCGACGTAAGCCTCGATCGCCGCCTGGGTCAGCCCCGGGGTGAAGTTGGCGGCGTCGACGTCCTGGACCAGCGCTCGCGCCGCCTCGCCTTCGCCCATCCGCACCAGCAGCGCGGCGCGCAGCGCCACGAAATCGGCGGGCGCAATGCCTTGGGGGGCGCTGACCCGCGAGACCAGCGCGCGGCGCAGCAGGATGTGCCCCCAGCGCGAAACCATCCGTCCGCGATTGCCCGACAGCGCGCCGCGCACCAAAGCCGCATCCTGGCCGGCGAACGAACCCGGCGCGAACCCGCCCTCGCTCTCGGCCAAAACACCGATCTGCTTGAGCGAGCGCCGCGCCGCGGGCGGAATGTCGTAACGCGGGCGCAGGCCGAGCAACTGGTCGAGCTGTTCGGGCGACATCCCCTCGAGCTCCTGGAGCGAGGGCAGGTTGCGCGGCAGCGCCGCAGCGAGCGCGCTGCCTCCGCCCGGCAGCGCCTGGACTACAGGCGATGCGGTGGGGTTGGGTTGCGCGCCGCCCGGCGCGGGCCGCGGTGTGGGCGCAGGCGTTGGTGCGGGGCGGTTGCCCTTGGGCCGCTCGAACCCTGGCGGGAGCAGCGATTCGGGCGCGTCCTGCGCCAGCGCGAGGACCGAAGTCAGCGCCAGCCCGAGCCCGGCGAGCAGCCGCGCCGCCCTCACGACGGCGCCCCCGGCAGCACCACGGTCTCGCTGATCGGGCGCAATGGGCGGACCCCGCCGTCGATCCACGCCCAGGCGAGCAGCCCGGCGAGCAGCGCCAAAAGTGTCACGATCACCGCCTTCCGACCCACCCGAACCGCCACGCGCGACCTTTCCCGAAACCTTGCGCCGCCGCTTATCGCATCTATAGCCGGGGCCGCAATGGACGTTGACGAACCGACCCTGTCGCACGGCGCGATCGAGGCGATCGCGCGGCGGCTCGACCGGCCGGTGGTGCTGGTCGGGATGATGGGCGTGGGCAAGTCGAGCGTCGGGCGCAAGCTCGCCAACCAGCTCCATCTGCCTTTCGTCGACGCCGACGAGGAGATCGAGGCGGCGGCGCAGATGAGCGTGGCGGAAATTTTCGAACAGTTCGGCGAAGCCTATTTCCGCGACGGCGAACGCCGGGTGATCGGCCGCCTGCTCGACGGGGAGCGCAAGGTCATCGCCACCGGCGGCGGGGCTTTCGCGACCGAGGCGACCCGCGCGACGATCCTCGAGAAGGGCATCGCGGTGTGGCTCGACTGCGACATCGACACGCTGATCGAGCGCGTCGGGCGACGCGATCACCGGCCCTTGCTGCGCAGCGGCGACCCGCGCGAAATTCTCACCCGGCTGCAGGCCGAGCGGACCCCGGCTTACGCCCAGGCGCCGATCCGGGTGAACAGCCGCAGCGGCCCGCACAGCCGCACCGTCGGCGCGATCCTGAAGGAACTCGAGCGATGGCAGTGATCCCGGTCGACATCGCCGGCGCACCTTACGAGGTCCACGTCGGCGCCGGGCTGCTCGCCGAGCTGGTCCCGCATTGCCGGGGCCGTTTGCGCAAGCGCCGGGTTCCGGTGGTTACCGACGCCAATGTCCACGCCGCCTGGGGGCCGGTCGTCGAAAGCGCGCTGCACGAACACGGACATGAAGCGGCGTGGCGGGTGCTCCCGCCGGGCGAGGCGACCAAGAGCTGGGACCAGCTCGCGGCAACGATCGACTGGCTGCTCGCCGAGG
>JBOHIC010000058.1:0-1651 GCA_050725835.1 Novosphingobium sp. | reverse complement strand
TGCGGGATTTCGGTGGTGAATGGGGTCGCAGGCTTGGCCGCTACCGGGGCTGCTTCCGTTGCGGCGGGCGCTGCCGTCCCTGGCTGCGCGCCCTCGACGTCGTCCCTGACAATCCGCCCGCCCGGGCCGGTGCCTTTGATGGTCGAAAGGTCGATGCCCCGTTCCGCCGCGATCCGCTTGGCGAGCGGCGAGGCGATGATCCTATTCCCCGTCGGAGCTGCGGTGGGAGGTGTGGGGGCAGGCGCAGCAGTGGCTGGCTCAGGCTTGGCTTCGGCCTTGGCTTCGATCTTGGGTTCGGCCTTGGGCGCGGAAGCTGGCGCTGCCTCGTCCCCCTCGCCCGCCAGAGTTGCGATCACCGTGCCGACCTTGACCCCCTCGGCCCCTTCGGCGACGTCGATCGAGGCGATTACCCCCTCGTCGACCGCTTCGAACTCCATCGTCGCCTTGTCGGTCTCGATCTCGGCCATGATGTCGCCCGAAGTGACCGTGTCCCCCACTTTGACCAGCCATTTGGCGAGGGTGCCCTCCTCCATAGTCGGAGAGAGCGCGGGCATCTTGATGGCGATCGGCATGGGCGTTCGTTCCGGTCCTGTGCGGGCTGGCTCGCACTCGTCTCTGGCCAAAACCGCCGGGCGGGGCAAGCTTCCTTGCGCAGAATACGTTTGTGCCTGATACATTGCGCAGGGAGCCGGGATGCGCGTCTATCTGGTGATCATGGACGAGACCGACGAGGCCCGCGTCGCGCTGAGGTTCGCTGCGCAACGCGCGGAACGCACCGGCGGATCGGTCCACATCGTCGCGGTGGTGCCCAAGCAGGAGTTCTCGGCCTTCGGCGGGGTCCAGGCGACGATCGAGGAAGAAGCCCGCGCCCGGGCCGAAGTGCTGGTGACCAGCGCCGCCGGGAGCCTCGCCAGCGAGAGCGGACGGATGCCTGTTATCGCGGTGCGCCAGGGCGATGGCCAGGGCGTGGTTCGCGATTATCTCGCCGAGCATCCGGAGGTTTCGGTGCTGGTGCTGGGGGCCGCGGCGGAAGGCGGGCCGGGACCGCTGGTGGCGCACTTCTCGTCGGTCGCGGGGCAGCTTCCCTGCCCGCTTTACGTCATTCCCGGAGCGATGAGCGAGGCCGAGATGGAGCGGCTGAGTTAGCGCCGCTTGCCCTGGTGGCGAATGTTGGCCGGCCGACCGCGCCGCCCGACAAGCTGCCCGCCGCGCCGCTTGTCCGGCACCGGCCGCCCGCGCGGCTCGACCCCGCCGCCTTCCTCGAGCTCAAACTTGAGCGCGCCGGTCAGCGGGTTGGCCTCGGCGAGGCGCAGGCGGAGGCGGTCGCCCATCGCATAGGCGGTCCCGCTCTGCTCGCCGCTGAGCACCTGGGTCTTCTCGTTGTAGCCGAAGCGCTCGGCGCCGAGCGTCGAGACCGGGACCAGCCCGTCGCCGCCGAGCCCGACGATGGTGGCGAAGAAGCCGAACTTCTGCACGCCCGTGATCCGCGTTTCGAACACCTCGCCGACGCGGGTGGCGAGCCAGGCGGCGACGTAGCGGTCGATAGTGTCGCGCTCGGCCTCCATCGCCCGGCGTTCGGCCTGGCTGATCGCGTCGCTGACTTTGGCGAGATCGGCGCGGTCGCGCTCGGACAAGCCTGAAGTCGGCGGCA
>JBOHIC010000057.1:0-1766 GCA_050725835.1 Novosphingobium sp. | reverse complement strand
TAGCAGCGGCGGTCACCGCGGGGTTGCCGACCATCGCGCTGCGCTGCCCGGCGCACCCGGCGATGCGCGCGCTGCTCGAAGCGACCGGGCTGCCGCTCGCCGCGCCCTCGGCCAATCGCAGCGGCGGAGTCAGCCCGACCAGCGCCGCGCATGTGGTGGCTTCGCTCGGCAGTGCGGTTCCGTTCGTGCTCGACGGCGGGCCGTGCAGCGCGGGCCTCGAATCGACCATCGCCGCCCTGCGGGTGGATGGCGGGTGGCAGTTGCTGCGTCCAGGTCCGATTGGCGAAGCGCAGATTTCCGGGGTTCTCGGCCGCGAGCCTGACGCCGTGGCGTCGGCCCGGATCGAAGCGCCGGGTCAGCTCGCCAGCCACTATGCGCCCGGCAAGCCGCTGCGGCTCGACGCGCGCGAGGCCCGAGCGGACGAGTTCCTGATCGGCTTCGGCGAAGTGGAAGGCGCTGTAAGCCTGTCGTTGGGCGGCGATCTCGCGGAGGCGGCGGCGCGGCTCTACGAGTGCCTGCATTTTGCCGCGGCGGCACCCCAGCCGAAGATCGTGGTTGCGCCGGTGCCCGAAGCAGGCATCGGCACGGCGATCAACGACCGCCTGCGCCGCGCCGCGGCCTGACTATTCGGGCTCGGCGGGGACGGTAGGGATGAGCGCCTGCATTTCGGCATAGGCGGCGTCGCGCCTGGTGCAGGCTTCGGCATTGCCCGCGGCGCACTTGGCCGATTGCTTGCCGTATTCGCGCTCGAGCTTGCCCAGCCGTTCCTCGCGCTTGCGCAGCTCGCGGCCGCGCTTCTCATCGCTTTCGGACTGGCTGGTGGTGGCGAGATCGACCGCCTTGCTCGCGACCTTGACCGGGGCTGTGACCACCGTGGTCGCCGCACTGGCAAGCGCGCATCCCGATAACGCGGGGAGGACGAGCAGGATCAGCGGACGGCAGGTCATGGCCCCCGCGACATAGCGCCGCGGGGTGACCAGACTATGAACGCTGCCGCAATCAGGGCGCCTTGGGCGGTTCCGGAGCTTCGGGGGCGGGCGGGGCTTCGGGTGCGGCAGGAGCGGCGTCGACGGATTCGCAGACCAGCCGGCCCGAGCCCATCGAGCTGACCTTGCAGCGCGCCCGGCCGCGCACCGTGACCGTGCCCGAACCCATGATGTCGGCCTTGACCTCGCCGTCCGAGGCGAAGGATGCATCGCCCGATCCGGCGATGGTCACCTTGGCGGTGTCGGCCTTGAGCCCCTCGAGCATCGCCGAGCCGCTGCCCGCAACGGTCATGTCGAGCGACCTGACCGCTCCGGCGGCGCGGTAGTTGCCCGATCCGGCTACGGTGAGGTCGAGCGAATCGCCGCTCACTTGCGCGGTTTCGACCGTGCCCGACCCGGCGATGGTCACCTTCGATCCGCCGCTCAGCACCGGGGCGCTGATCTTGCCCGAACCGGCCATGGTGATCTCGCGCAGCGCTGGCATGGTCACCAGAACGACCACCGACTTGCCTTCGCCGTCGCGCCACTTGTGCTCGCGCATCACCCCGAGGGTGTCCCCGTCGAGCGTGAAGCGCAGGTGCTCCTTGACCTCGGCGTCGCCCTCGACGCTGATCGCGAGGGTGTCGCCCTGGGTCACGCGCACTTCGTCGGGCCCGGCGAGGACCAGTTCGGTCGGGGCCTTGCCCGAAAGGTCGAGTTCGGAAAGCTTCTTGCCTTCCTTGCCGTTGATGCTGACGTGGCCGTCGCAGCCCGACAGCGCGGTCGCCAGCGCAACCGCGG
>JBOHIC010000056.1:0-2255 GCA_050725835.1 Novosphingobium sp. | reverse complement strand
CGCCGAGTACTTTCCCGGCGCCAAGCCGGCGCGCTATTGCATCAAGGCCGAGCTGGTGAAGGCGGACTGCCTGGTCGAGATCGCCAGCGTGGCGCACATCGGCTGAGTCGATGTACGAAGTGGGGGGAATCCATTACGAGACGCACGGCGACGAGCACTTGCCGCCGCTGGTACTGTCGTCGGGTCTGGGCGGATCGTGCGGCTATTGGACCCCTAACATCCGCGCACTTGCCGAGCATTTCCATGTCATCGCTTACGATCACCGCGGCACCGGGCACAGCGACCGGACCGTGCTCGCGGCCACCTCGGTCGCCGACATGGCGGCGGATGTCGCCCTCATGCTCGACGATTTCGAGGTCGATCGGGTCCATTTCATCGGCCACGCGCTCGGGGCGATGATCGGGATCGAGCTGGCGATGTCCGGACGGGTCGACAAGCTGGTCGCGATCAACGCCTGGGCCAGGCTCGATCCGCACACCCGGCGCTGCTTTTCGACGCGGCTCGACCTGCTGCGCCACGCCGGCCCCGGCGCCTTCGTCCGCGCGCAGCCGCTGTTTCTCTACCCGCCCGACTGGATCTCGACGCACGACGCCGAGCTGGCGGACGAGACGCGGCGGCACCACGGGGCCTTTCCCGAGCAAGCCACCGTCGAGGCGCGTATTGCGGCGGTTCAGGCCTGGCAGCCCGCGTTCGACCGTCGCACCCCCGACGCCGAGTGCCTCGTCATCGGAACCCGCGACGATTTCCTCGTTCCGGTCGCCCGCAGCCGGGAGCTTGCCGAGGCGTTGCCCGGCGCGCAGTATCGCGAGTTCGAGTGGGGCGGGCACGCGGTCAACGTCACCGACCCCGCCGCGTTCAACGCTACCGTGATCGATTTCCTCAGGAGCTAGCCCATGCAAGTCGGCGTCTTCGTGCCCATCAACAACAACGGCTGGCTGATCAGCGAGAACGCGCCGCAATTCATGCCGAGCTTCGACATGAACAAGGCAATCGCCCAGAAGGCGGAGGAGCACGGGCTCGATTTCCTGCTCTCGATGATCAAGCTGCGCGGCTTCGGCGGCAAGACCGAGTTCTGGGAATACGGGCTGGAAAGCTTCACCCTGATGGCCGGGCTCGCCGCGGTGACCGAGAAGATCAAGATTTACGCGACCTGCCCGACGCTGGTGATCCCCCCCGCCTTCGCCGCGCGGATGTGCAACACGATCGATTCGATCAGCCACGGGCGGATGGGGCTCAACCTGATCACCGGCTGGCAGCGCCCCGAATACAGCCAGATGGGGCTGTGGCCGGGCGACGAGCATTTCCGCAACCGTTACCAGATGCTCGGCGAATACGCCCGGATCCTGCGCGAGCTGTGGGAGACCGGGCGCAGCGACTTCAAGGGCGACTACTACACGATGGACGATTGCCTGGTCCGGCCCAAACCGGAAGGCGAGATGAAGATCATCTGCGCCGGCAGCTCGGACGACGGCCTCGCCTTCTCGGCTGAGTGGGCCGACTACGCCTTCTGCCTCGGCAAGGGGGTCAACACGCCGAAAGCATTTGCCTCGAACAACGAGCGCCTCGCCGCCGCGACCGCCAAGACCGGGCGCGAGGTTTCGATGTTCGTGCTGGTCATGCTGATCATGGCGGAGACCGACGCGGAGGCCGAGGCCAAGTGGCAGAGCTACAATGAAGGGCTCGATTACGATGCGGTCAAGTGGCTGATCGACCAGGGCGCGGCCGACAAGCACAACCCCACCACCAACGTCCGCCAGCTCGCCGCCCCCGAAGGCGCGGTCAACATCAACATCGGCACGCTGGTCGGCAGCTACGCCAAGATCGCCGCGATGCTGGATGAGATCGCCGAGGTGCCGAACACCGGCGGCGTGCTTCTGACCTTTGACCACTTCCTGGAGGGGGTCGAGGACTTCGGCACCAAGGTGCAGCCGCTGATGAAGAGCCGCCAACAGGCCTGAACGGAAAAGGGCGGCCCTTGCGGACCGCCCCTCCATCCGCGAATGCTTCAAGACACCCGCGAAACTGGCATCGAGCTTACTTCAGCTCGACGGTGCCGCCGGCGCCTTCGATCCGCTTCTTGATCTCTTCGGCTTCGGCCTTGTTGATGCCTTCCTTGACCGCCTTGGGAGCGCTCTCGACCAGCGACTTGGCTTCGGTCAGGCCGAGCTGGGTGATCGCGCGGACTTCCTTGATGACGGCGATCTTGTTGCCGCCGTCGCCGGTCAGGATGACGTCGAATTCGGTCTTCTCTTCGA
>JBOHIC010000055.1:0-1604 GCA_050725835.1 Novosphingobium sp. | reverse complement strand
GACACGCCGATTTCGGCGAGCAAGAACTACATGGACTTGAAGTTCGCGGCTTCGGCGGCGTTTCCGCCAGGAGTCCATTTCAAGCTGATCGAGGCGGTCGCCGAGCATGTCTGCGAGACGCTGTTCGTGCAGGATGCGCGGATCGAGGCGGTGACGGTCAAGATCGTCAAACTCGCGATCAGCGAGGCGGGCGAGCAGATCGGGATCACCCTGACCCGCGAGCGCCGCTGATGGCGGTGCTGCGGATCGAGGGGCTGCCGGACGAGCCGCTCGCTGCGGCGGCAGCGTTTCATGCCAATTGGCTGCCCCGCGCGCAGAAACCATCCGCCGACCTCGTCCTCATCTTCCCGCCCGCCGACCATACCCACCGCGCCTGGCGGCTCGCCGCCGTGCAGGGACTCTCGCGCGAGGCTGCGCCGCGGCGGGTCAACGCGCTGGCGAGCGATGACGAAACGGCGATCGCCGCCGCGCTCGCCTATTTGGCAGGTGCGCCGGGGCTCACCGGGCAATACTTCCCGCTCGATGGCACCGGGGCTGGCGAGGTGATACAGTGAGCGACGTGACCGCGCTCGTCGATCAGTTCAACCGGCGGATTACCTACCTCCGCCTCTCGGTGACCGACCGCTGCGACCTGCGCTGCGCCTATTGCATGCCCGAGCGGCAGAGCTTCGTCCCGCGCGCCGAAGTGCTCAGTCTCGAGGAGCTCCACCGCCTCGCGCTCGGCTTCATCGCCCGCGGGGTGACCAAGCTGCGCCTCACCGGGGGCGAACCGCTGGTGCGGCGCGACGTGATCGAGCTGGTCCGCGCGCTGGGGCGCAAGCTCGGGGACGGACTGGAGGAGCTGACCCTCACCACCAACGCCACCCGCCTCGCCGAGTTCGCCGAGGATCTCGCCGCCGCCGGGGTGCGCCGCGTCAACGTCTCGCTCGACACGCTCGATCGCGCGACTTTCGCGAAGCTGGCACGGCGCGATTCGCTGCCGCAGGTACTCGAAGGAATTGCTGCGGCGCGCGCCGCGGGGCTGGCGGTCAAGCTCAATACCGTCGCGCTCAAGGGCATCAACCAGGCTGAGCTACCCGCTCTGATCGAATGGGCCCACGGCCAGGGGATGGAGCTGACCCTGATCGAGGTGATGCCGCTCGGCGAAATCGACGGCGACCGCTTCGACCACTACCTGCCGCTGAGCGAAGCCCGCACCGAGCTGGAGCGGCGCTGGACTTTGACCCCCAGCGAGCACCGCAGCGGCGGCCCGGCGCGCTATGTCGACATCGCCGAGACCGGCGGCAGGCTCGGGTTGATCACTCCGCTAACCGAGAACTTCTGCGCGGGCTGCAACCGGGTGCGGGTGAGCGCGACCGGGCAGCTTTATCCGTGTCTTGGCGGGACCGAGCAGGTCGATCTGCGCGCCGCGCTACGCTCGGCCGATCCCGATGGCGCGCTCGCCGCCGCGCTCGACCAAGCGATGCGGACCAAGCCCGAGCGCCACCATTTCGCGATTTCCGCGCCGGGCGAGGCCCCTGCACTGGCGCGGCACATGTCGCACACCGGGGGATGAGCGCGCGGCTGGTGTTCCTCGGCCGGCTCGAAGACCGCGCCGGGACCGC
>JBOHIC010000054.1:0-30368 GCA_050725835.1 Novosphingobium sp. | reverse complement strand
CTGCACCAGCGTGTGGAGGCTGGTCCCGATCATCGTTGCGCTGGCGCGCAGCTCGGGGCGGTTGCACGCGGCGAGGGCGTGGTCCTTGAGGCAGTGGCCGTCTTCGAGCAGGAGCAGCCGGTGCTGGTCGATCAGCTCGGGCGCGACTTCGTCGGGCGGATCGCGCGGATCGTCCTTGGGAAAGGCGACGTAGAGCGCGTCGAGCTCGATCGTCTCCTTCTCGACCTCGCCAGTGGCGAAGGGCAGCGCCAGCAGCACGCAATCGGCCCGGCCGTGATGGAGCGATTCGAGCGCCTGCGCGCTGGTTTCCTCGCGCAGAAACAGCTTGAGCGCGGGGCGCTCGGCGCGCAGCCGCGGGAGGATGCGCGGGAGCAGGAACGGCGCGATCGTCGGGATCACGCTCAGCCGCATTTCGCCCGAGAGCGGCTGACCGCTCGACTGGACCAGGTCGGAGAGTTCCTCGGCCTCGCGCAGCACCCGGTGCGCCTTGGCCACCACCGCATTGCCCAGCGGGGTGAAGCGCAGCGCGCGGCGGGTGCGCTCGACCAGCGTCACCCCGAGCAGCGCCTCGAGATCGCGCAGCCCGGCCGAAAGCGTCGATTGCGAGACGAAGCTGGCCGCCGCCGCACGGCCGAAATGCTGGTGTTCGTGGAGCGCGACGAGGTACTGGAGTTGCTTGAGCGTCGGGTGGTAGGCGGTCACTGGATGGCAGTCACGCACAGTTTAGCTTCGGTCGGCAGCCCCTCGCTAAACATCGACAATTCGTAGTGTTTCCGTTCCCTATCCCATTTCCAATCAAAATTGTCGGGCAGAAGGGACTCATACTCTGAGCTTCCGCGTCCAAGGCTCTTGGTCAGATGATCCTTTAAATCCTCCTTGGTCAGGTCCGTCGAGAACGTGATCAACGTCCCGTCTTTCGCGTCGCTGCAAAGATAACCTTGATCGGATACCTTGTCGTTTAGGATGAGGTTCTTAGCGTCGGGTGGCAAAGCAACGGCGAAGCGTTCTTCAACCGACGCTAACAGTTCAACTCTATTCGTCTCCTCTTTGGCAAGTCGAGCTGTGCGCTCTTCGGGAGTTTCTCGCGTCATCAAAATGATCAGGATGATCGCGACGACGGCAAGAACTGTCCCAACGATTAGTTTCGGCCAAAGTCGTGCAAATTCTGCGTCAGCCCTCTCAGTCTCGATTCGCACTGCTTCGCGTCGCTCCTCTTGCGCGATGCGATTTAGCTCAGCAGCCGCTTCAGCCGCCTCAATCTTCTGCTGCTCCTGGGCATGAGCATTGGCCAGAGCTTCGTCCAGCGTCGAAAATGTTGCATCTCCCATGACGAAGCGATCAAACACATCGTTGCGAGAAACTGCGTAGCTCTTTGCCAACCACAGGCGATAGGGATCGGAAGCGAGGTCCCGTTCACCGGAAAACACGGGATCACGATTTGTCGCGGACATCGGCCCCGCAGCCTCACCTGAGGCGGTACGTCCTCCGAATATTGCAAGCATGACTCCGATAAGGGTGATCAGCGCAGCAACGATGAGGTGATTCTGACGGCGCGCCATCAGATCGAGATTGGCAACATCGCCGCCGCCAACGCTACCGTAGCCGGGAATGTAAGTAGCAGAGGTGGCTACGGACACATCCATATTGAACGCGATCAATAGGTAGACGACGCCTATCGCAATCAGGCCTAAACCGAAGCCTCGCATGTAACCCCCGGACCTGAATTCGACGCGACTTAGCAAATCAGTTGCGGCGAAGCACTACTCCGCCGCCGCCTCGACAACCACCTCGTCGTCCACGTGGGTCATCTTGAGCTTGCCGTGGACCACCGCGAAAGCCATTTTTCCCTCGACCAGGTCGAGCGCATCGTGGCCGAACTGGTCGAAGCGCCAGCTTTCCAGCATCGGCAGCCCCTGGCGCACCCCCGCGGCGAGCGCTTCGAGCTCGTCGCTGCGCGCCAGCAGGCGGGCGGCCACGTCGATTTCGCGGCTGCGAATCTTGAGCAGGAGCTTGAGCAGGTCGGCGACCAGCGCGCCTTCCTTGCCGAGCGGCGCGCCGCGCGGGGTGCGCGGGGGCAGGTCGGCGTCGGTCAGCGGCTGCGCGGCGTCGAGCGTCGCCATCATCCGACGGCCGATCTCGTTGTCCTTCCACCCGGCCGATAGCCCGCGAACCTTGGCGAGGTCGGCTTGGGTCTTGGGCGGGTGGCTGGCGATATCGGCGAGGGTTTCGTCGCGGGCGATCCGGCCGCGCGGGATGTTCTTGTCCTGCGCCTCGACCTCGCGCCAGGCAGCGAGCGCTTTCAGACGGCCGAGCATCGCCGGGTTGCGCCCCGCGGCCTTGATCCGCTTCCAGGATTCGCCCGGCTCGTTGCGGTAATTCGCCGGATCGGCGAGCTTCTCCATCTCGATGTCGAGCCACGCACCGCGCCCGGTCTTGACCAGGCGATTGAGCAGCTTGGGGAAAATCTTGGCGAGGTGGGTGACGTCGCCGATCGCGTAATCGACCTGACGCTCGGTCAGCGGGCGGCGCGACCAGTCGGTGAACCGCGCGCCCTTGTCGATGGTCAGCCCGAGCCACGATTCGACCAGGTTCGAATAGCCGATCTGCTCGGACTGGCTCACCGCCATCATCGCGATCTGGGTGTCGAAGATCGGGTGCGGGGTCTTGCCGGTGAGGTTGTAGACGATCTCGACGTCCTGCCCGCCGGCGTGGAAGACCTTGAGCACGTCCTCGTTACCCGTCAGCAGCTCGAGCAGCGGCCCCATGTCGATCCCGGGCGCGAGCGGATCGATCGCCGCGGCTTCCTCGCTGTCGGCGATTTGGATCAGGCACAGCTCGGGCCAGTAGGTGTTCTCGCGCATGAATTCGGTGTCGACGCACACGAAATCGGCCTGGGCGAGGCGCTCGCAGAGCTCGGCGAGCGCCGCGGTGGTGGTAATCAGAGGATGTATCTTCATGACGCTTTTCTGTAGGTGGCCCCGTGCGAGGCCTCGGCTTGACAAAACTGCGGCCATCGCCTGTTAGCCGCGCCTTCGCCCCTGCCCCAAAGCCGACCGAATGGAAAGACCCAGATGCACCTTTATCGCACCCATACCTGCGGCGCGTTGACGCGCGGCGAGGTCGGCCAGGCGGTGCGGCTGTCGGGCTGGGTTCACCGCAAGCGCGATCACGGCGGGGTGCTGTTCGTCGACCTGCGCGATCACTACGGCCTGACCCAGATCGTCGCCGACGTCGATAGCCCGGCGCTGGCGCTGCTCGAAGGGCTGCGGGTTGAGAGCGTGGTGACCATCGACGGCACGGTCAAGTCGCGCGCCGAGGGCACCGCCAATCCCAACCTGTCGACCGGCGCAATCGAAGTTTACGCGCGCGAGGCCAAGGTGCTCAGCCGCGCCGAGGAATTGCCGTTGCCGGTCGCGGGCGAGCAGGAATACCCCGAGGAAATCCGGCTCAAATACCGCTTTCTCGACTTGCGCCGCGAGACGCTCCACGCCAACATCATGACCCGCGCCGCGGTGGTCCGCGAAACCCGGCGGCGGATGGAGGAAATCGGCTTCACCGAGTTCTCGACCCCGATCCTCACCGCCTCCAGCCCGGAGGGCGCGCGCGATTTCCTCGTGCCGAGCCGGATTCATCCCGGTACCTTCTTTGCGCTGCCGCAGGCGCCGCAGCAGTACAAGCAGCTGCTGATGGTTGCGGGCTTCGACCGCTATTTTCAGATCGCCCCGTGCTTCCGCGACGAAGACCCGCGCGCCGACCGCCTGCCCGGCGAGTTCTACCAGCTCGACCTCGAGATGAGCTTCGTGACGCAAGAAGAGGTGTGGGAGACGATGGAGCCGGTGATGGCCGGGATCTTCGAAACCTTTGCAGAGGGCCGGAAAGTGACGCCTGCGGGAGAGTTCCCGCGCATTCCATTCGCCCAGGCCATGCGCGATTACGGCACCGACAAGCCCGATCTGCGCAACCCCCTGCTGATCCGCGACGTGACCGAGGAATTCCGCCAGTCGGGCTTCGGGCTGTTCGAGAAGATCGTCGGCTCGGGCGGCGCGGTGCGGCTGGTCCCGGCACCCAACACCGCCGAGAAGAGCCGCAAGTTCTTCGACGAGATGAACGAGTGGGCGCGCTCCGAAGGCCACGCCGGGCTCGGCTACGCCACCCGCAAGGACGGCGTGTTCGGCGGGCCGATCGCCAAGAACCACGGCGAGGACACGATGGCCGCGCTGTGGGACGCGCTCGGCCTAGGTCCCGACGACGGCGCCTTCTTCGCCGCGGGCAACGCCGATCAGGCGGCCAGGCTCGCCGGGCAGGCGCGCAGCCGCGTGGGCGAGCAGCTCGACCTAATCGAGGCGGACGCGTTCCGGTTCTGCTGGATCGTCGATTTCCCGTTCTACGAGTGGGATGAAGTCGAGAAGAAGCTCGATTTCGCGCACAACCCCTTCTCGATGCCGCAGGGCGGGCTCGAGGCGCTCGAGACGCAGGACCCCCAGAGCATCAAGGCCTACCAGTACGACCTCGTCTGCAACGGCTACGAACTCGCTTCAGGATCGATCCGCAACCAGTATCCCGAGCTGATGGTCAAGGCCTTCGAGCTCACCGGGCTAAGCCAGGCCGACGTCGAGGCGCGCTTCGGCGGCATGTACCGCGCGTTCCAGTACGGCGCGCCGCCGCATGGCGGAATGGCCGCGGGGGTCGACCGGATGGTGATGCTGCTGTGCGGGGTCCACAACCTGCGCGAAATCACCCTGTTCCCGATGAACCAGCGCGCCGAAGACCTCCTGATGGGCGCTCCCAGCCCGGCCGAGCCGAAGCAACTGCGCGAGCTGCAATTGCGAGTGATCGATCCGCCTAAGGGCTAACTTGCTAGTACCCACGTTTTGATCTGGTGGCCGTGCGTGCAGCGGATCACAAGGATCCGTTCGATCATCTGATTCTGGCTCAGGCCAAGGCCGAAAATGCTACGCTGGTGACGGGAGACCGGCGAATGCTTGGATATGGTCTGCGCAGTGTCAGGGCGAACTGAGCGAGTCACTTGCCAGCGCCCGCCCCGTTGATTAGGGCGACGGCAACTGCTTTAATCTGCCGTTCACGAAGGGACCTATCCATGAGCGACACCGCCGACCGGGTTAAGAAGATCGTCGTCGAGCACCTTGGCGTGGAAGCCGACAAGGTCACCGAGGATGCGAGCTTCATCGACGATCTCGGCGCCGATTCGCTCGACATTGTCGAGCTGGTGATGGCCTTCGAGGAAGAGTTCGGTGTGGAGATTCCCGACGACGCCGCGGAGAAGATCGGCACCGTCTCCGACGCGATCAAGTACATCGACGACAACAAGGGCTGATTGCCCCGTCGCTCCGGGTTCGCGCCCGGGGCTGCGCTAGAGAAACAATGGCAGGCCCGGCCCGTTATCGGGTTCGGGCCTGCCGCTTTTCCGGAGAAGCATATGCGCCGTGTCGTCGTAACCGGTCTCGGCCTCGTCACCCCGCTGGGAGCGGATGTGGAAACCACTTGGGCCAACCTGATCGCGGGCAAGAGCGGGATCGCCGCGCTCACGCGCTTCGACGTGACCGACCAGAAGGCCAAGATCGGCGGCGAGGTGAAAGCCAAGGATCACCCGTGGGGCTTCGATCCCGACAAGCGGGTCGATTTCAAGGTCCAGCGCCAGGTCGATCCGTTCATTATCTATGCGATCGACGCTGCCGGGCAGGCGCTCGAGGATGCCGGCCTGACCGAAATGGACGACGCTCTCAAGGAGCGCGCCGGGGTATCGATCGGCTCGGGGATCGGCGGGCTGCCGGGGATCGAAAGCGAATCGCTGGTGCTGGCCGAGAAAGGCCCGGGGCGGGTTTCGCCGCACTTCGTCCACGGTAGGCTGATTAACCTCACCAGCGGGCAGGTCTCGATCAAGTACGGGCTGATGGGGCCGAACCACTCGGTGGTCACCGCCTGCTCGACCGGGGCGCACTCGATCGGCGACGCGGCGCGGATGATCAAGGACGACGACGCCGACATCATGCTCGCGGGCGGCGCGGAGAGCACGATCAACCCCCTCGGCGTGGCCGGCTTCGCCCAGGCCAAGGCGCTCAACACGAGCATGAACGACCGCCCAGAGCAGGCCAGCCGGCCCTACGACAAGGGCCGCGACGGCTTTGTGATGGGCGAGGGCGCGGGGGTGGTGGTGCTCGAGGAGTACGAACACGCCAAGGCGCGCGGCGCGAAGATCTACGCCGAGGTGGTGGGCTACGGCCTCTCGGGCGACGCCTACCACGTCACCGCGCCGCACCCCGAGGGCAGGGGCGCCGAGCTGGCGATGCGGATGGCGCTGCGCAAGGCGGGGATGGAACCCGGCGACATCGACTACGTCAACGCCCACGGCACCTCGACCATGGCCGACACCATCGAGCTCGGCGCGGTCAAGCGCGTGCTGGGCAACGACCTCACCGGCGCTTCGATGAGCAGCACCAAGTCGGCCATCGGCCACCTCCTCGGCGGGGCCGGGGCGGTCGAGACGATCTTCTGCATCCTCGCGATCCGCGACCAGATCGTCCCGCCCACGCTCAACCTCGACGATCCCGACGAAGGCACCGAAGGGGTCGATCTCGTCCCCCACAAGGCCAAGAAGCGCCGGGTGCGCGCCGCGCTCAACAACAGTTTCGGGTTTGGCGGGACCAATGCCAGCGTGATCGTGAAGCAGGTGACCGACTGATGCTCACCCGCCGCGGCTGCGCGCTGCCGCTGGTTCTGATCGGTGCCCTGCTGGCGGGGGTGCTGTGGCTGACGGCGGGATGGTATTCGGCCGGCCCGCTGGCCAAGGACACCGCGTTCGTCGTCCCCGACGGGTCGAGCCTCGCCGGCGTCGCCGACAAGCTCGAAAAGGAAGGCGCGATTCTCTCGTCCGACGCGTTCCGGCTGCGCGCGCGGATCTTCGGCGGCGGCGCGCCGATCAAGGCGGGCGAGTTCCTGCTGCCCAAGGGCGCCAGCCCGGCGCAAGTGCTCTCGGTGCTGCAGGGCGACGAGGTGCTGCGCCGCTTCGTTACCGTGCCCGAGGGCATGCCCTCGATCATGGTCTACGACCGGCTGATGGCGCAGCCGCACCTCACCGGGCAGATCGCCGTGCCCGCCGAAGGCTCGGTTCTGCCCGATAGCTACGATTTCGAGCGCGGCGAGAGCCGCCAGGCGGTGCTGCAGCGGATGCAGGCGGCGATGCAGCGGACGCTTGCGGAGGCCTGGGCCAAGCGCGCCCCGGGGATCGCGGTCAAGACCCCGCAGGAAGCGCTGACCCTCGCCGCGATCGTCGAGAAAGAGACCGGTAAGCCGAGCGAGCGGCGAATCGTCGCCGGGCTCTATTCGAACCGGTTGCGACAGGGGATCATGCTCCAGGCCGACCCGACGATCATCTACCCGATCACCAGGGGCAAACCGCTCGGCCGCCGCATCCGCCAGAGCGAGATCCAGTCGATCAACGACTACAACACCTATGCGATGGTCGGCCTGCCCAAGGGTCCGATCACCAATCCGGGCAAGGCCTCGATCGAAGCGGTACTTAGGCCCGCGGCGACGAACGCGCTTTACATGGTCGCCGACGGGACCGGCGGGCACGTCTTCGCCAGCACCCTCGAAGAGCACAACCGCAACGTCGAGAAGTGGTTCGCGATCCGCCGCGCGAGGGGGGAAATCTAGCTTGCCGTAGCGTTCGCGGCCTTGCGCTTCAATCGCTTGGCTGGCACAACCCGGGCGGGTCGCGCTCCTGCGGGGAACAGGGGATGACCTCTTGCGTGCGCGGACCCGGCAGGCTCACTAAATCCAGGCTACGCGCAACCTGCGCCCTTACCGCTGCGGCCATGCTCGCCGTGCCTGCGCCGGGACATGCGCAGGTCGTGGAGACCATACTCGGAAAGGTTCTCGGCCTGCCGACCCCGGCCGAAGTGGTCGCAAAATCCGCGCGCGGGTGGGGCACTCTTCTCAGCCAGCTCGAACAGCTGCCCAATCGCCCCGGCGAACACGAGGCCGCGGCCAATCGTGCGAAGCTCCGCGCCGAACTGCTCTACGAGCAGGCGCGCCGGGCGGCCGACACTTGCGATCAGGCCGGGCTGAGCGCAGCGACGGACGAGTTGGACGAAGGAGTCAGGCAGGTCCAGGCGAAGTACGTCGGGATGCTCAACCTGTTCCCCTACTGGCCGCGCGCGCTGATCGTCATGCAGGAGTATCAGCGCAAGGCTCACGCCGAGCGCCTGCGCAACTGTCCCAAGCCAGGCGCTCCGGCGGCGACGCCAACGACGGTGGGCGTGGTCTCGTCGGGTGTAACGGCGTCCGTGGGAACCACGTTGCAACCTTTGGAAGCCAAGTCTGCCACGGCGCTAACTGCCCATTCGCTGGCGGCGAAGATCTGCGACCGCCAGAAGATGGCCGCGACCATGGCCGAGATGGAAGCCGCATTGGCGGCGGCCGAAGCGGAATACGTTCGGATCATGAGCGCGAGTTCCCCGCGCGTCTCCGACTACAACCGCGTGCAGGCGGCGATGGAGGCGATCAATCAAAATATCGCCACCGCCCGCGCCGAGGCCGCCATCTGCGACAAGCAAGCCAAGGACGACGGCAAACGTTACAGGATCGGCAGCGGGTTGACCGCCGTCGGCGACAGCGACACCTGGTGCGAGTTCGGCACCACCGATCCGGGCGGGGTCAAGATCCCCGGCGGAGACGATCCGCGCGACGGCCCCGGCAACGACGGCGACGACCCGCGGGACGGACCGGGCAAGCCCACCGGAGACGATCCGCGCGATGGGCCGGGAACGGACGACGATCCGCGCGACGGCCCGGGCAAGCCTGGGACCACGCCCGGAAGCACCGTGCGCATCCCCGGCGGCGACGACCCCCGCGACGAACCGACTGGCGACGATCCGCGCGACAAACCCGACGACGACGATCCCCGCGATCAGCCGACCGTCCCCTTTGTGGTCAAGGCAACCACCGGTGCAATAACCGGCATTGGCGCTCAGCAGACCGTGGTGCAGCAACAAATCAAGCTGTTCGCGTCTTCGCAGCAGCTCGCCAACATTCAGCTGCCGCTGGCCGGCGCGCCCAAGCCGCAAACAGACGCCAGCTCCGATCCGCTGATGTGCACCACCGGTTCGAACGGCGAATGCACCATTCCGGTCCCCGCCTGCCAGGTTGGCGAGTGCAAGGACGGCAAGGTCACCGGCGCGATCCCGGCCTCGGGGTTCACCATCGAGGTCGCCTCGGCGCAGGCCAAGAGCTACAATATCCTCGTCCCCACCGGCGCCGCGCTCCCCGGCGCGCTGTCCAAGTACGTAATCGGAAGGCAGGCCGCGACCGCGGCGAAGGAATGGGTCACGGTTCTGGCCACGGGCGGCGGCATCGAGACGCTCAAGAATCTGATCGGACAGCTCGGCAAAACGGTGCTCGCGGTCGAGGAAAACATCTGCCGGACCAAGGAACAGTCGGCGCCGAACGATCCCTATTTCCGCGGCAAGGGTGCGTGGAAGCAGGCACACGACGATCAGTGGGCGATCAAGCGGGTCGGCCTCACCGGCGAGTCCGGCTCGGCCTGGACCAAGCTCGGCCCCAACCCGCAGCCGGTGATCGTCGCGGTGATCGACAGCGGGCTCGACTGGAACCACTCCGATATCGACTGGCGCAACATCTGGAAGAACCCGAAGGAAATTCCCGATAACGGCATCGACGACGACAAGAACGGCTATGTCGACGACGTCATCGGCTGGGATTTCCTCGGGCTCAACAACAAGCCGTGGGACCACGACGGCCACGGCACGCTGACCACCAGCATCATCGCCGCGACCACCAACAACGGCGTCGGCATGGCCGGGATCAATCCCAACGCGCGGATCATGGTGCTGAAGGCGCTCAACGCCTTCGGCCGCAGCCGCGCCTCTTTCGTCGCCGAAGCGATCCGCTATGCGGCGGACAACGGCGCGCGGATCGTCAACCTTTCGGTCGGCGGGCCGGGGCTTACCGGGATCGAGACCGACGCGATCGCCTATGCCCGCTCGAAAGGCGTGCTGATCGTGGTCGCCGCGGGCAACGACGGGGTCGACGTCAAGGACCACGGCCTCGCCGCCAACGACAAAGTCATGACCGTCGGCGCGACCGGGCTCAAGGACGAGCACCTGACCTTCTCGAACTGGGGTCCACAGATCGACATCGCCGCGCCGGGGCAGGACGTGCTCGGGCTGCGCGCGCGCCGCACCGATACCGTGCGCGGCATTCCGGATGTGCCCTATACCGCGGGCGAGGCTTATGTCGGGACCGACCGGCGCTATTACCGGGTCAGCGGGACCAGCTTCGCCGCGCCGATTGTCGCCGGGATCGCCAGCCTGGTGCTGTCGAAACGGCCCGAACTGACCGTCGACCAGCTCGAGGCGGTGCTGCTCCAGTCGGCGCAGGACATCCAGACCCCGGGCCGCGACAACTTCTCGGGCGTGGGCATGGTCGATGCCCGCGCCGCGCTCGACCTCTCGCCCGGCTTCCGGCTCGATGCGGCGATCGCCGGGGTCGAGGTGGTGCAGGGGCCGTCAGGACCGGTGGTGCGGATCAACGGCACGATCGCCGCCGATCGCTTCGGCTCGGCCCGGCTCGAGATCGGTGCGGGGCGCGAGCCAGCCCAGTTCAAGACTGTGGCGAGCGGCCTCAAGCCGGGTGCCGGGGCGCTTGCCGACGTCGCTGCGGCGAACTTCGTCGGCTCGCCGCTGTGGACGATCCGGCTGGTGGTTCGCCACGAAAACGGCACCGAGCGCGAGGCGCGCTTCGTACTCGACGTCGGCGGCTAGGTGCAAACAGGAGGGTAGTTCGATGAAGGCAATCCGCGTTCTGGCCGCGCTGGCGGCGACCACCTGCTTCGCCGCGCCCGCCTGGGCCGTGACCAATACCACCGTGGTCATCACCCAGGACCAGGAGGAAGTCCCCGAAACGCGGATCAGCCTGTTCAATGTCGATACCGGTGCGCAGATCAAGCGCGAGGACGATGGCGGCGAGGGCGCGTTGTTCCTGCTCGACGGCGGGCGTTACCGGGTGATGGTCGACGGCAAGGAGGTGGAAAGCTTCACCGTTTCCGGAACCGGTAGCCGCACCTTCCGTTTCCGCGTGCCCAGCGCCGGCTCGCCCGCGGGTCCGCCGCCGGGAATGATCGGGTTGCTGGGCAATTTCGTCCGCGTGGATACGCCGCCGACCGGGATCGGCTTCTTCCGCAACGGCGCGGCGGGTTCCGTCCCCGAGGTCTTCGCAGGCGCCGGCCCCAACCGGATCGACCATTATGGGGGCACGGCGATCGCGGAATTTCCGATCGGCGGCATCACTCCGCTGATCGCGCTGCACTATAGCGAGGGCAATCATGGCCCCGTGCCGTTCTCGATCGCCGCATCGCCAACCACGTCTTCGGGCGTGGTCTATGGCCAGCTTTCGCCGAGCGGCAGCTCGGGCATCGCCACCACTCAAGGACTTACGGGCTCGGCGCGGGTAGATAGCAAGCTGTTCTCGCTGGGCATCGACGTGCCGCTGAGCCAGAGCGAAACTACGGCGCTGGGGCTGGCCACATTTTTGCGCCGATGGGACCGCGATTACGGCGGGGTCGCCACCTTCAACAGCGGCGTCAATTCGTTCGGCCAGATCCGGGACCAGTCGCTCGACGAGACCCAGATCGGCCTCGGGCTGTTCGGTCGCGCGACGCTGCCCGCGGGCGAGGGCTTCGCTTTCCACCTGATCGGCCGCGCAGGCGGTTACTGGCGCGACAGCAACCTCGAATCGGTCGAAGTCAACACCTGCAGCTTCTGCCCGGCGGCAGATCGCAATTTCACCGTGGCGATCGACGATTCGGACAGCGACATCGGCTTCTTTGGCGACGCCACTCTGGCGGCCGAATTCAAGCTCTCGCCCAAGGCCTCGCTGTGGCTGGGAGGATCGGGCAGCTACCTCTCGCGCGCCGGGGCGATCTTCAACCCGAACTCGGGCAACCAGGTCTTCGTCGACCGCCTGCAGACCGCACTCTCCCGCGACGAGGTGTGGTTCTGGGGCGCCTTTGCCGGGTTTAGCGTCGCGCTCGACTAACCGGCGAGCTTGCCCAGCGCGGCCATCACCGCGCCCGATTGCTCGCTGCCCGATTGCGGGACGATCTCGCCGGTGCGGTCGATGATCTGCGCCCAGTGCGCGGCGATGCCTTCGGGCGTGCGCTCGTCGGGGGCCAGCGCAACGCCCGGGGTGAGCGTCACGTAAGCGGCGTGGTAGGCGCCCGCGCCGGCGCCGCAGATCATGTTGGTCGGGGCATCCTCGCTGACCAGGTAGAGCGCCATCGGCGCGACGTTCTCGGGCGAGAGCATCTTGAAGTAGGCTTCGGGCATGCCGAGGTCTTCGGTCATCCGGGTGCCCGCGACCGGGGCGAGGGTGTTGACCCGGATGTTGTACTTTGCGCCTTCGAGGTGGAGCGACTTGGTCAGCCCCGCGAGTCCGAGCTTGGCCGCGCCGTAGTTGGCCTGGCCGAAGTTGCCGTAAAGTCCGGTCGAGCTCGCGGTCATCAGGATGCGCCCGTAGGCCTGCTCGCGCATCGTTTCCCACACCGCCTTGGTGCAGTTGGCGCTGCCGTTGAGGTGGACGTCGACCACCACCCTCCAGTCGGCCATGTCCATCTTGGCGAAGCTCTTGTCGCGCAGGATTCCGGCGTTGTTGATGAGCACGTGGACCCCGCCCCATTTCTCTTTGGCGCGTGCGACCATCTCGACCATCTGCTCGTACTCGGTGACCGAGCCGCCGTTCGAAACCGCCTCGCCGCCAGCAGCTTCGATTTCCTCGACTACCTTCAGCGCCGCGTCGGAGTGACCGGTCCCGTCGCGCGAGCCGCCGAGATCGTTGACTACGACCTTCGCGCCACGTTTCGCCAGCTCGAGCGCATAGGCGCGGCCAAGCCCGCCACCGGCGCCGGTAACAATCGCAACGCGGTCCTTGAAAGAAATTGTCATTGGCCTGGCTCCGCTGAATAGGGTTGGTCCCGCTGGGGAAGCGCGGCTCGCTTGGCACGTCGGCGCGGGGCTTTCAACTGCCGAACAGCGGGCGCGCCGTGCCGTAAGGGCAGGCGTCGCACAAGTGTCAAATAACTGTCACCGACGCGTCCTAGAACTGCCGCCGAATCGCAACAATCGCCGCCACGGAGCCGCCAAGTGACCCGAACCGTTCAATGCTCGCTGATCGCGCTGGCCCTGTCGGCTGGATGGGTCGCTCCTGCCCAAGCGGCCGCGCCGGACGCCGATGTCCGCGCCGCGCTGGCGGTGCTGCAGGGACAGGTCGAGCGGCTCAACCAGCGGGTCGACACGCTCGAAGGTCAGCTCGACGCGGCCAAGGCGCGCGCCGAGGCCGCCGAACAGCAAACCGCCGCGCTGTTCGTTCAGGCCGAAGCGGCGAGGGCCGCAGCCGCGCCGACCGCCACCGCCAAGCCCGCGACCGAAGTGACCTGGGACGGCGCGCCCAAGCTCGCGACCAAGGACGGGTGGAGTTTCAAGCCGCGCGGGCGGCTGCAGATCGACACTGCCGGGGTCGATGCGCCGGCGGGGATCGCCGGGCAGGCAAGCCTTGGCATCGCCACCGAACTGCGCCGTGCCTTCATCGGAGTCGACGGGACCATGCCCGGCGGCTTCGGCTACCGCGTTGAAGTTGATGTCGCCAACAGCGGGGTCGAGATCACCGACCTTTACCTGACCTACAAGCCGAGGCCGCAGCTGACCCTGACGCTCGGCCAGCACAAGCCGTTCTGGGGGTTCGAAGAGACCACCAGCGACCTGTTCACCAGCTTCATGGAGCGCGCCGCCTTCAACAGCGCCTTCGGCTTCGAGCGCCGCGTCGGGTTCAGCGCGGCCTGGGCGGGCAAGACGGTGCTGGTGCAGGGCGGGGTCTTCGCCGACAACGCCGCCGACCTCAATCTCGACACCAACAACAGCTACAGCTTCGACGGCCGCGTGGTGGTGATGCCCAAGCTCGCCGGGGGGCAGCTCCACCTCGGCGGCTCAATGCATGTCCGCGATTTCAACGATGCACAGGCGACCACGCGCTACCGGGCGCGGCCGTTCGTCCACACCACCGACTTGCGGCTGGTCAACACCGGCAACATCGCCGCCACCGGCGAGACCGGCTACGGGGCCGAGCTGGCCTGGGTTTCCGGGCGGTTCCACGCGGCTGCGGAAAGCCACTGGATCGTCCCCCGCCGGCCCGGCCTGGCCGA
Source organism: Novosphingobium sp. (assembly GCA_050725835.1). GTDB lineage: Bacteria > Pseudomonadota > Alphaproteobacteria > Sphingomonadales > Sphingomonadaceae > Novosphingobium. The sequence continues at coordinate 16,135 of JBOHIC010000054.1, read as the reverse complement.
TCCGACCTTCACCGGCGGCTACGGGGAGATCGGCATGCTGCTGACCGACGACGTCACCACCTACAAGAACGGCGCCTTCGATCGCATTCGGCCGAAGCAGCCGCTCGGCAAGGGCGGGATCGGCGCGCTCAAGGCCAACCTGCGCTACGACTGGCTCGATCTCAACGATGCCGGGATCGTCGGGGGCAAGCAGGATGTCGCGGCAATTTCGCTGCTGTGGATCCCCACCGACTACGTTCGCTTCATCCTCAACTACGGGCATCTGTGGCTGAGCGACGCGGCGCTCGCGGCGGGAACGGCGCGCGACTACCAGGCCGATTCGATTGGCCTGCGAGCGCAGTTCGACTTCTAGGCGGGACACGCGCGCGCCGAGGTGGAATCGGCAAGCATTTGCTGGCAAAGGGCGCGCATGGGCCAGTCTTCTTCGCCGCTCGCCGTCGTCATCCTCGCCGCGGGGCAGGGGACGCGGATGAAGAGCGACCGCCACAAGGTGCTCCACCCGGTCGCCGGGCGGCCGATGCTCGAACACCTGCTGGCGAGTGTCGCCGAGCTGGCGCCCGAACGACAGGTGGTGGTGGTCGGCGCGGGGCGCGAGCAGATCGAGACGGCGCTGGGGGATCGCGCGGCGATCGCGGTGCAAGAGCCGCAGCTCGGCACCGGGCACGCGGTGCTCCAGGCCGAAGCGGCGCTGGCGGGGTTTTCCGGCGACGTGCTGGTAGTGTATGCCGACGTGCCGTTCGTCTCGCCCGAAACAATGCGCGCGATGGTCGAGCGGCTGCACGGCGCCGATGAGCCGGCGGTGGTGGTACTCGGCTTCATCCCCGCCAATCCGCTCGCTTACGGCCGGGTTATCGCCGAGGGTGACCGCATCGCCAGGATGGTCGAGCACAAAGACGCCAATCAAGCCGAGCGCGCTTGCACGCTGTGCAATTCTGGCCTGCTCGCTGCGCGCAGCGACGACCTGTTCGGGCTGCTCGCCCGCGTCGGCAACGCCAACGCTCAGGGCGAATACTACCTCCCCGACGTGGTCAACATCGCGCTCGCCGACGGCCGCGCCTGCGCGGTGGTGACCACCGCAGACGCCGACGAGGTCGCCGGGATCAACAGCCGCACCGAGCTGGCCGAGGCTGAGGGCCGCTGGCAGGCGGCCCGGCGCGCGCGAGCGATGGCCGAGGGCGCCAGCTTGGTCGCCCCCGAAACGGTGTGGTTTGCCTGGGACACGGTGCTCGGCCGCGACGTTTCGATCGAACCCAACGTGGTGTTCGGCCCCGGCGTGACCCTTGCCGACGGAGTGCGCATTCGCGGCTTCTGCCATATCGAAGGCGCGAGCCTGGCGAGCGGGGTCGAGGTCGGCCCCTACGCCCGGTTGCGCCCCGGCGCGGTGCTCGAAGCCAGGGCCAAGGTCGGCAACTTCGTCGAGGTCAAAGCCGCCGTGCTGGGCGAGGGGGCCAAGGCCAACCACCTTTCCTACATCGGCGACGCCGAGGTCGGCGCGGGCGCGAACATCGGCGCGGGGACGATCACCTGCAACTACGACGGCTATTTCAAGCACAAGACCGTGATCGGCGCGCGCGCCTTCATCGGCTCGAACAGCGCGCTGGTCGCCCCGGTCAAGATCGGCGAGGACGCCATCGTCGCCGCAGGCAGCGCGGTCACCCGTGACGTCGCGGACGGCGAACTCCGCCTGGTGCGCGGCGAGCAACTAGTCAAACCCGGCTGGGCCGACCGCTTCCATGATGCGATGAAGAAGAAGAAGGCCGAAAAGAAGGGCTGAGCGCGCTCAGAACTCGCGCGAGAAGCCGAACAGGTCGCTGTCCGGGTCGCCGTCGCCGCAGATCAGCCCGCGCAGCACCTGCGCCGCGATCATCGCGAAGGTGATCCCGTTGCCGCCATAACCGAGCGCGGCGTAGCAGCCCGGCATCCCGGGCACACGGCCGATGGTCGGCATGCTCAGCGGGGAGGTGCCGAAGGTCCCGGCCCAGGCATAAGCCGGGGTCGGGTCGATCCCCGGGATCAGCCGGCCGAGCTTGCGCGCAAGGGTTTTCGTCTTGGCCGGGGTCAGCGCATCGCGCACCTCGGCGTCGGCCTCGTCCGAATCATCTCCGCCGCAGATCACGTGGCCCTGCGGGGTGGTGCGGATGTAGAGATAGGGATCGGCCGCTTCCCAGATCATCGCCGCACCGGGCCAGATGCGATTTGGTTGCGGGGCAGTTGCGATGGTCCAGGTCGAAGTCAGCGCATGGCCCATCCGCGGGACGCCTTTGACCAGCTCGTAGCCGGTCGCGAAGACTGCAGTTTTGGCGCGCAGCTCGGGGCCGTCGCGCAGCTGGGCGGTAACGCCGCTCCTGCCCGGCTCGATAGCGATCACCTCGGCGGGTGCGAACACCCTGGCGCGGCGCCCGATCGCTGCCTTGAGCAGCCCTGCGGTGAGCGCGCGCGGATCGGCGGCGTAGTTGCCGAAGCTGAGCAATGCGTGGCGCGGGGCGAGGCCGAACCACGCCTTGGTTGCCGCCGGGCCGAGCAGTTCGAGCTCGAACCCGCAGCGCCGCCGCGCCGCCGCTTCATGCTCCAGTCCGTCGCGGCCCAGCAGGTTGCCGGCCAGGTAGAGCGTATCGCGCGAAGCCTGTCCGGCTTCGATCCCCAACCGCCACGCCCGCTCGCGCAGCGCATCGACCGCGAGCCGCGCACGCCGCCACGCCCGCTCGGCACGGTCCTGCCCGATCTGCTCGATCAGCTGGTGCAGCGGCAGGTCGAGCTCGTACTGGACCAGCGCGGTGGAGGCCGCGGTCGAACCAGCGGCTGGCCCGCGGCGGTCGACCACGATCACGGAAAGGCCTGCTTCGGCCAGGTCCTGCGCGACCAGCGCCCCCGAAATCCCCGCGCCGATCACCAGCACGTCGCATTTTTGCGGGCGCGATGGCCGACGGACGGCAAGTGGCGCGAGCCGCCGGTCGGCCCACAGCGGCCGTCCCGTCCTCAAATCCCGGTGTTGCGTAATCGACCGCGGCATCGCCTGTCCCGTTGCTCAGAGCTGAACCAGCGAAGGCGGCGCGGCGTTCCGGAGGGCTTGACACGATATCATGATATGATATCAGTATATCACATGACCCGCATCCTCGCCGATCTGCCCGACGACGACATCAAGTGGCTCGACGCCCGCGTCGCCGAGCAGGGCAAATCGCGCGCTTCGGTGTCGCGTGGGGTCATCCGTTGGTATCGCCAGCGCTGCGAGGGTAACACATGCGTGTCCTGACCGACATTCCCGAGGAAGACATCGAAAAGCTCGACGCCTTGGCCAAGCGCCAAGGCAAATCGCGCGCGGCTGAAATTCGCGACGCGGTGAAACTCTACCTCGTCCAGAATTCGGGTAATAATGACTGGATCCAGCGTGGGCGGGGTTTCTGGAAGGCTCGCGAGGATATCGGCGACGGGCTCGAATATCAGTTGGCGATCCGCGAGGATCGCACACCTTATGACGAACTTTGATCTGTGTCCGACCCGTTTTTCGATTCCAACATCGTTATCGATTGGCTGAATGATTCGCAGGCGGCGACGAACGAGCTTGCGCGGTATCCTCGCCACCGTATCAGCCGCATTGTCTGGACCGAAGTTCTGGCGGGCGAACCGCTCGAACGGCGCGATCTGATCCAGCAGATCATCGCGCCGTTCGAAATCGTCGAACTCGACGCCCGGATTGCACTGGCGGCTGCAGACATTCGCTATCGCATGCGGATCAAGCTGCTTGATGCGTATATTTTTGCGACCGCGCAGGTCAGCGGATCGATTCTCGTAACCCGGAACATCAAAGGCTTCTCGGCCCAGACGCCGGGAATTCGCGTTCCTTATACCACTCCCTAGAAAGCATAAGCCAATGTGCGGCATTATCGGCATCGTCGGAACACAGCCAGTCGCCGATCGCCTGGTCGATGGCCTCAGGCGGATGGAGTATCGCGGCTACGACAGCGCCGGGGTCTGCACGCTCGACAGCGGCGAGCTGATCCGCCGCCGGGCCGAGGGCAAGCTCGCCAACCTCGTCAACGTGCTCGCGCGCGATCCCGCGCCGGGGACCGTCGGCATCGCTCACACCCGCTGGGCGACCCACGGTGCGCCGACCGCCGCCAATGCGCATCCCCACGCCACCGCCGAGCTCGCCCTGGTCCACAACGGCATAATCGAGAACTTCCGCCCGCTGCGCGAGGCACTGACCAAGCGTGGGCGCAAGTTCGAGAGCGACACCGACACCGAGGTCGTCGCTCACCTCGTCTCCGAGCGGATCGAAGCCGGCGACAGCCCCGCGGAGGCGGTCAAGGCAGTGCTTCCCCAGCTGCGCGGGGCGTTCGCGCTGGCGATCGCGTTCAAGCGCTGGCCCGACCTCCTGATCGGCGCGCGGCTCGGCTCGCCGCTGGTGGTTGGCTATGGCGCCAAAGAGAATGAGGGCGAAACTTACCTGGGTTCGGACGCGCTGGCGCTGGCCCCGCTGACCCAGCGGATCGCCTATCTCGAAGAGGGCGACTGGGTGGTCGTGTCGCGCGAGGGGTCGCAGATATTCGACAAGGATAACAATCCGGTCGAGCGCGAAGTTACCACTTCGGGTGCGTCCGCTGCCGAGATCGAGAAGGGCCACTTCCGCCACTTCATGCAGAAGGAAATCTTTGAGCAGCCGACCGTGGTGGCGCAGACGCTGCGCAGCTATATTCGCCAGGTCGATCAGTCGGTCGCGCTACCGCAGTTCGACTTCGATCTCTCCGCGATCGACCGCGCCACCATCGTCGCCTGCGGCACCAGCTATTACGCCGGACTCGTCGCCAAATACTGGTTCGAACAGTTCGCGCGGCTTCCGGTCGATATCGATGTCGCATCGGAGTTCCGCTACCGCGACCCGGTGCTCAAGCCGGGCGGGCTGGCGCTGTTCATCTCGCAAAGTGGGGAAACCGCCGACACACTCGCTGCGCTGCGCCATTGCAAGGCGGCGGGGCAGACCATCGCGGTGGTGGTCAACGTGCCGACCAGCTCGATGGCGCGCGAGGCCGACCTGCTGCTCCCGACCCACGCCGGACCCGAGATCGGGGTCGCCAGCACCAAGGCCTTCACCTGCCAGCTCGCAGTGCTCGCCGCGCTCGCCGCGCATTTGGCGGTGAAGCGCGGGCGGATGGACCGCGCCGAGGAGACCGAAGTGGTCAGGCATCTGGTCGAAGCCCCCGCCTGCCTCAACGCCGCACTCGCCCACGACGACGAGATCGCGGCGATGGCCCACCTCATCGCCCCGGCGCGCGACGTGCTCTACCTGGGCCGCGGGCCGGACTATCCGCTGGCGTTGGAGGGCGCGCTCAAACTTAAGGAAATCAGCTATATTCACGCCGAAGGTTATGCTTCGGGTGAGATGAAACACGGGCCGATCGCGCTGATCGACGAGGCCGTGCCGGTGATCGTCCTCGCCCCTTCCGGCCCGTTGTTCGAGAAGACCGTCTCGAACATGCAGGAAGTTCGCGCCCGCGGCGGTAAGGTAGTGCTGATCTCCGACCGCGACGGCCTCGCCGAAGCCGGCGAGGGCTGCCTCGCGACAATCGAGATGCCCAAGGTCCACCCGCTGATCGCGCCGCTGGTCTATGCCGTTCCGGTGCAGCTGCTCGCCTATCACGTCGCCTGCGTGAAGGGCACCGACGTCGATCAGCCGCGCAACCTGGCGAAGTCGGTGACGGTCGAATAGGCGCTTCGCTGGGTCGTTCGCGGCGGTTTACGCGGCGATAACACTTGCGCGGCTATGACCGCGGTGTGTCGAAGTCCGTTCCGAACGCCGCCTCGTTGCCTCGGGAGCTGCCGGTCATGGCAGTGCTCGGCCTGTCCGATCCGACGGACGGCGATTGGGCGCGGCTGCGCGGCCTGCAATATTCGAGCCTGACCAAGGTCACTCTGGCGCGAACGCTGGCCAACGGCATCGCCGCGGTTGCGGTCGCCGGGCTGAGCTTGCGGGCGGTCGACGCCTTCCTGATCGTCGGCTGGCTCGTGCTGCTCGGTGCGACGCTGTGGTACGGCGCCCAGCTCGACAAGTCGCTCGGCGATGCCGACCGGCGGCGGATGGGCCGCGACGAGGTCAATCGCCAGACCGGCGCCTCGGTGCTCAACGCATTGGTCTGGGCCGTCCCGCCAGTTGTGTTCGCGGTCTATGGCGACGTGGTGCTCCAGCTCGAACTGTGGACCGTGGTCGCGATGTTGCTCACCGCTTCGGCGGTGGTGCTGCCGGCGGTGCCGCTCGCCACTATCGTGTTCACTGCAATCGTCGGTGTCGCCGCCGCGGGCAGCTTCGCCTGGGCCGGGCTGTGGGATATGGCCGTGGTCAGCGTGGCGTTCTGCGGCGTCGCCGCCGCCGGCGCGGTCGAGGGCGCGCGCAACTACCTGATCGTCAAAGTCGCCGAGGCGGGGGTCGCCGAGAAGAGCGAAGTGGTTTCGCTGCTCCTGCGCGAGTTCGAGGAAGGCGAGGCCGACTGGTTGTGGCAGATCGACCCGTCGCGCCGCGTTCGTTCGGTCTCGCCCCGCTTCGCCTTCGCTCTGGGGATGGATCCCGAGGAGATCGACGGCAAGCCGTTCATCCAGCTCATCGCGGGCGAGGCCTGGGATACCGGCCAATTCCCTTCGAGTCTCCACGACCTCGCCGAGCGGATCAAGCGGCGCGAGAACTTCTCCAATTTGCTGGTGCGGGTGACGATCGGCGGAGTCCAGCGTTGGTGGGAGCTTTCGGGCACCCCCAAGCTCGGCGACAGCGGGGTTTTCGATGGCTTCCGCGGGGTCGGCTCGGACGTGACCGAGCAACGCGAGAGCTCGGAAAAGATCGCGCATATGGCGCGCTACGATACGCTTACCGGCCTGCCCAACCGGATGATGCTTACCGAGGCGCTCGGCGACGCGCTGCGCTACGCCGAGCAGTGGCGCACGCGCTGCGCCTTCCTGATGATCGACCTCGACCGGTTCAAGGCGGTCAACGACACCCTCGGGCACCTGGTCGGCGACCAGCTGCTGGCCAAGGTTTCGGCGCGGCTCAAGGAGCTGATGACCGAGAACGAATTGTGCGGCCGGCTCGGCGGCGACGAGTTCGCGATCGTGGTGCGCGACGCCTCCGACCTCGAACGGGTCGAACGTGTGGCGCAAGCGGTGATCGATCATCTCTCGGCGCCCTACGAGGTCGACCATCACACGCTCTACGTCGGGGCCAGTGTCGGCTCCGCGCTGGGTCCGCGCGACGGCAACACCGTCGAGACGCTGATGCGTAACGCCGATCTCGCGCTTTACCGCTCGAAGGAAGAAGGCGGCGGCCAGCACAATGGTTACGAGCCCTCGCTCCACGCCCACGCCGAAGAACGCCGCAAGCTCGAATTCTCGCTGCGCCGCGCGCTCGAGCGTAATGAGCTGCGGCTGGCCTACCAGCCGGTGGTCGATTCGTTCGACGAGACCATCGTCAGCTTCGAGGCGCTGCTGCGGTGGCACAGCGAAGAGCACGGCCTGGTCAGCCCGGCCAAGTTCATCCCGCTCGCCGAAGACACCCGGCTGATCGTCCCGATCGGCGAGTGGGTGCTGCGCGCGGCCTGCGCCGAAGCGGTCCACTGGCCGCTCGACGTCAAGGTCGCGGTCAACGTTTCGGCCGAACAACTACTCGACCCCAACTTCACCGCCAGCGTGGTCGGCGCGCTCGCCTCGAGCGGGCTCGACCCGCAACGGCTCGAGATCGAGGTCACCGAGAGCATCTTCGTGCGCGACGCGGTCACCGCCGACGCCGCGCTCGAACGGGTTATGGCGCTCGGCTGCGGGGTTGCGCTCGACGATTTCGGCACCGGTTATTCCTCGCTCGGCTACCTGCGCAAACTGCGTTTCTCGACGATCAAGGTCGACCGCAGCTTCGTCCAGGGCGCGGCGACGGGCAATGCGGAGAGCCTCGCGATCATCCGCGCCGTGGTCGCGATGGCCGAAAGCCTCGACATGTCGACCACCGCCGAAGGGGTCGAAACCGAAGCCGAGCTCGCCACCATCCGTCAGCTCGGCTGCAAGAAGATTCAGGGGTTCTACTTCGGCCGGCCGATGCCCTCGGCAGAGGCCCGCGCCCTGTTCCGCGACGTGCAATACGCGCAGCGCGGCGCTGCGTAGTCAGGCCGCAACCAGACCCCGCACCGCGCTTTCGAACAAGGCCCGGCCATCGCAGCCGCCTTGCGCCGCCTCGATCATTCTTTCGGGATGCGGCATCATCCCCAGCACGTTGCCGGCATCGTTGAGCAATCCGGCGATCTGCCGGGCCGAGCCGTTGACCTCTTCGGCGTAGCGGAAGGCGACGCGGCCTTCGCCTTCGATCCGGTCGAGCGTCACTTCGTCGGCGAAATAGTTGCCGTCATGGTGCGCCACCGGGATGACGATTCGCTGGCCGGCCTCGTAGCCCGCAGTAAACAGCGTCTGCGAGTTTTCCACGGTCAGCGCCACCTCGCGGCAGACGAAACGGATCCCCGCATTGCGCATCAGCGCCCCGGGGAGCAGCCCGGCTTCGGTCAACACCTGGAAGCCGTTGCACACGCCCAGAACCGGGACGCCGCGCTCCGCCGCCTCGACCACCGCGCGCATGATCGGCGAGCGCGCCGCCATTGCGCCCGAGCGCAGGTAATCGCCATAGGAGAAGCCGCCGGGCAGCGCGATGAAGTCGAGCCGTTCGGGCAGCTCGGCATCGCCGTGCCAGACCCTGAGCGGCGCGGCACCCGAGACCTTGCGCAAGGCCTCGGCCAGGTCGCGATCGCAGTTCGAGCCCGGGAAGGTGACGACCGCGGCGCGGAAGGCGCTCATGCCCCAAATCCCTTCGCAGACTCCCGCTCGATCCGGTAGTTCTCGATCACCTGGTTGGCGAGCAGCTGGCGCGCCATCGTTTCGAGGTCGGCGTCGGAGACGCTGTCGTCGACCTCGAGCTCGATCATCTTTCCTGCGCGAACGTCGCTGACCCCATGAATGCCGAGCCCTTCGATCGCGTGGTGGATCGCGCGGCCTTGCGGATCGAGCACCCCGGTCTTGAGGCTGACGGTAACGCGAACCTTCATGGCGGGCCTTTCGGAGCGGGTTGGGGACTCGGGCGCGCCTATGACTCGAACCGGGCGAAGGGGCAAGCCGCCGCGCCGGCTTTTCGACCACGGCTCAGAGCGAATCGAGCACGTAGCCCAGCGCGCGGACGGTGCGCAGCGGGTCGGGCACACCTTGCGCCTTGAGCGCGCGGCGCAGGCGGCCGATCCACACGTCGACGGTGCGCTCGTCGATCGCGCCGACGTCTTTGCCGATCTCGCCGATTAGCGCGGTGCGGGTAAAAACCTGGTCGGGGTGCGCGATGAAGTGGGCGAGCAGGCGGAACTCGTTGGGGCGCAGCGCCACTGCCGCACCGCGCCAGCGCGCCTGGTGCGCCGCGAGATCGACGGTCAGCTCGCCGTGGGCGAGGCGCCCGCGCTGAACCGGCGGCGTTGCCGCCGCTTCGTAGCCCGCCAGCCGTTCGGCGAGCCGATCGGGGGCGAGCGGGCCGAGCATGTAGTCGTCGGCCCCCGCGCGCAGGGCGCGGCGCTGATCCTCCGCATTGGATGCCTCGAGCACCATCGTGATGTGGCTGTCGCGCGTCGCCGGCAGTTCGCGCAGGCGGCGGCACATCTCGAGTCCCGAAAGCTCGGGCAGGAGCCAGTCGACGAAGCAGTAGAGCTTGCCGTCGAGCCTGCGGCTGGGCGGTTCCGGCCCGATCACCCGAGCGTCGAGCGCGGGCAGGCCGCGGTGCATACCGCCGACCAGCGCAGGGTCGCGCGCGGTGAGAAGTACGGTGATGGGCTGCATGTTGCGGTCGCGACTGGCCTTTCCGCGCTCCATCCTGCCGCCGCTCCGTGACGGATTCGTGACGCCGTTCGGACACAGCCTTGCGTTCGCGCCGACCGCGGCCGGCCATGACACATTGCTGTCACAAAAAAGCACATGATTCCCGCCAGATTGACGCATATGCTCGCAGCGGATCGAGGAAGACTTGTGATCGCATTACGCCTGGCCCTGACGATCGGCGCGCTGCTGGCGGCCACTCCCGCGCTGGCGGAGCGGTTGGTGTTCGATCACCGGCTTGCGCCGCCGCTCAAGGCGGTGCTCGATTCCAAGAACGCCGCGATGATCGAATACAACGACAAGAACCCGCGTTATGTGGTCGATGTCATCGCAATCCGCGGCAAATCGGCCAAGGACTGGACCGAGGCGCTGGTGATCGTCGCCCGCACCCCCGGCAAGAAAGTCCGCACCGCTGCCGAGTGGATGGCCGAATTGCGGGCGGAGGCCGAAGCCCGCCGTTGCACCAGTCAGTTGCGTACCCTCGCCGAAGACGCAAATTCGATCACCTTTGAGCGCCGCTCGACCGGATGCCGCGGGGATTATCCTCCGGTCGCGCTCTATCGCGTAGTCTCAGGCGAACGCTCGTTGTTCCTGCTTGCGGTGATGGCGAAAGACGACCTGAGCGAGCAATCGCTGCGCGAGTGGCTCGCCATGCTGGGTTCCGCGCGGCTCGAATAGCCGACTGCCCGCGTGCTGTCACATCGGTGTCACGCTCCGGTCACCGACTCTACGCGGAAGCGACACACGCCATCCCTAGTTGCGGCGGTGAGGCCGGTCGGGGGCGATTCGGATTCGCCTGAGAGCCCCTGAATACGGCGTCGGACAAACGATCCATCCGCTGTTTCAGGGAAACTATCGAAATGACCCGCTTGCACCCACGTTCGGCCGCATCCTTGATCGCGCTGGCCACCTCGCTCGGCCTCGGCCTCGGCCTCGGCACCGCCGCACAGGCCGCGGTGACAGTGACCGACGATGCGGTATTCGTCGACGCCGCCGCATACGAAGGCGACGCGGCCGCGCCCGACCAGCCGGTCGGCACCACGGTGGTTGGCAAGGACGACAAGCCATACGATCCGCTCACCGAAACCGACAGCAGCGACGTCGGCCTGACCGACATCGTCGTCACCGCGACCAAGCGCGAGACCAACCTCCAGCAGACCCCGATTTCGATTTCGGTGATGGGCGCCGACCAGATCCGCGAGCGCAAGGTCCAGAGCCTGATGGATCTCGGCGATGGCGGCGTGCCGTCGTTGCGCGTCGCGCCGTTCGAATCGCGCCAGTCGGCGCTGACCGTCGGCATTCGCGGTATCGTCCCGCTCGACGCCAACCAGCCCGCGCGCGAGCAGGGCGTCGGCATCTACATCGACAACGTCTATCTCGGGCGCCAGCACGGACTCAACACCGGGCTATTCGACGTAGAGCGGATCGAAGTGCTCAAGGGGCCGCAGGGCACTCTGTTCGGCCGCAACACCGAAGGCGGCGCGGTTTCGATCATTTCCAAGCCGCCAACCGGCGAATTCGGCGGGCGGATCGACGGCGGATTCGGCAACATCGGCACATACAACGTCGGCCTCCACGTCGATCTGCCCAAGTTCGCGGGCTTCTCGATTAAACTCGACGGGGTGCTGGCGCACCAGGATGCGCTGACCAAGAACCCGCTCGCGGGGCAGGCCGGCTGGGGCCAGTACCACCGCAAGGGCGGCCGCGTCGCTGTTCGCTGGCAGCCGCTCGACGGGATCACCAACGACTTTTCGTATGATGTCGCAAAGGACGAAAACTCGCCTTATTATAGCCAGTTGCTCAACTACAATCCCAACAATTGCCTGAGCGGCGGGAGCAACCTCGCGCCGCTGGCGATCCCGGCCGGAAGCACCTGCGTCACCCCGGGCACCGCCTTCACCGGAACCCAGGGGACGATCAAGCCGCTGCCGCCGGGCGTCGTCATCGACGGCCAGACGCTGATGCGCACCGCCGACATCGGCGTGCCGCAGGCGCTGACCGTCGATGAGACCTTCGGCATCACCAACATCTTCAAGTGGAAAATCGCCGACGAGCTCGAACTGCGCTCGATCACCGCCTGGCGCGGGGTGGAAGTCCAGCAGAACGACAATGCCGGCGGCTATCACCGCGTGCCGGTGATCAACCTCACCGCGTCCTGCGCCGGGGCCAACTGCGCGTTCAGCCGGTACAGCCGCGCCGACTTGTTCCAGCGCCAGTTCAGCCAGGAACTGCAGGCGGTCGGGACTATCGGCAGCGTCGACTATGTCGCCGGGCTCTACTACTTCAACGAGCGCGTCCGCGATGACGCCGCCACGCCCAACACGATGGGCGCGACCGCGATCGTCACCGGCGGGGTGGTGACCGGCGTGACGTTCGCGCCGATCCCGTTCTGCACCGGCGCGGCCAATCCGACGCTCGGACCGGCGGTGCAGGGCTGCTCGATCGACCGCGCCTCGCAGGTCCGCTCGCGCAGCTATGCGGCTTATGGCCAGGTCACCTGGAACGCCACCGACCAGCTCCACCTGACCGTCGGCGGGCGCTACACCCACGATGACAAAGAAGGCGCGCTGCTGTTCTCGCGCGGGGTCAACTACCTGACCAGCCCGGCAACCGCCGCGGCCAACGGCTATACCCCGCTCGACAAGGAGTGGAGCCGATTCAACCCGATGGCGACGATCGCCTACGACATCAACGACGACACTCACGTCTATGCCAAGTACGCCACCGGCTACCGCGCCGGCGGGGCGAGCTCGCGGACCTCGAACTACCAGGCGTTCAACCCCGAGGACGTCAGGAGCTACGAAGTGGGCCTCAAGACCGACTTCCTCGATCGCCGCGCCCGGCTCAACATCGCGGCCTACCTGATGGACCGCAAGGGCAGCCAGGTCGATCTCTCGACCATTCAGCCGACCGCGACCGGCAACTTCAACAACCTGGTCACCTTCAACGCCCCGGGCGTCACCAAGATCCGGGGCGTCGAGGCGGACCTCACGCTGCGGCCGAGCCAAGCGCTGACGCTCGATCTGTCATATGCCTACACCTACACCAAAATCCCGCTGATTCCGGTAACCTACGGCGTCTGCACGCTGCCCAATACCGCGCTGGCCGCTTGCCCCGTCGCCAACCAGCAGTCGACGACGGTCCCGCAGCAATTCTACATCGTCTACACCCCGCGCAACGCAGCGAGCGGCTCGATCAACTACGTACGCCCCCTCGGTGGCGGGGACACCCGGATCAAGTTCCACATCGACGCCAACTACTCGCAGGCGACCCAGAGCTTCGACCAGTTCGCGGTCAAGAACGACGAGGTGTTTGTGGTCAACGCTCGGCTGTCGGTGCTGGACATCGCGATGGGCAGCGGGCCGAAGCTCAACGTGGGGGTGTGGGCGCGCAACCTGTTCGACAACCAGTACGTGTTCCGCCGCGATCCCTCGAACAGCATTCCGGCGGTCCAGTCGGCGGCGGTCGTCGGGGTGGCCAACATCGCGCTGATCGGGAACAACAACAACATCCTGGGCGATTATGGCAACTTTGCGATGCCGCGCACCTTCGGGATCGACGCCAGTCTCAAGTTCTAGAGCGGGGGCTCCCTGCCCCCCACGCCTCGGGGCGGGCGGCTCGGGCCGTCCGCTCCGTTTTTCGTGCGCGCAAGAATCGACTCGCCCCGCCTGTGGATAACGCGCTATTCTTGCTCGACAACTGGGGGAGGCGCGAGTCGTGCCGACAGCAGCATTGGTGCAGTTTGCGGTTTCGCAGCGGCTCGGGTTCGGCCCGGTGCTGCTCGGCGCGCTCGCCGCGGGCGGCGTCGGGGCGACCGCGGTGGGGGTCGCGACCGAGCCGCTCCCTGCGGAACCCGCGCCGGTGCTTGTCGAAGCCGTTGCGGTCGAATCGCCTGCACCCGCCCCGGTAACCGTCCCGGCTATTCCCGCACCGCTCGCCGGGCCGCTGGCTGCCGCGGACCCGGCCAAGCTGGCTGGGCCCAGTTCGACTGTGCCCGCACCGCCGGCCGTGGTGGTCACCATCGCACCCGCCGCCCCGGCCGAGTCCGCGCCCTCCGCTCCGCCGCTCGCCGCGCCGGTCACCGTCGCAACCCTGCTGCCGTTCGCGCCGGACGAGGCAATCGCCGAGGTTGCCCCGACGCCGCTTCCAGCCGAGGCCGCGCCGGTCGCTGCCCAGCCTGCCGAGGCGCTGGCCGAAGCCGCGCCGCCCCCAGCGCTCGATTCCGCACCGGCGGCGGTCCTCGCGGCAGCGGAACCGGCGCCGGTCGTTCCCGCACCGGTCGAGGTTGCGCCCGAGCGCGCCGCCGAACCCCCGGCGCGTGCGCCCCTGGCGCTGGCTTTCGCCGATCTCGTGATGCCCGCGCTCCCGGCACCTGCGGCCGCGCCCGAGCCGGCGCCGCTGGTCGCTCCCGTCGTCGCTCCCCTCGAAACGCCCATTGCCGCCGCTCCGATCGCGCCGCTGTCGTTCGACATCGCGGCGATGCCCAAGCCGCTCGCTCCGGCGGCGCGGGGCTCGGCCTTCCTCAAGGTAGGCGAGGGCGCTGCTCCCACGACGCGTTCGCCTGCCCCGCGCGGGGTCAAGCCCGCCCCGGTGCAGCGCTACCGGCTGACCGGCAATGGCATCGAATTCGATATCGGCGCGGTGCTCTATGGCGAGCAGCTCGGCACGGTGCCGGTACGCGTCGGGCAGACCGATCTCGTCTCGGTCCGGCTCGGCGACCTCCTCGCGCTGGTCGAGGACCGGATGGCGCCCGAGGCTTACGCCCGGCTGAGCGCGGCGCGCGCGGTCAGCGATTACGTCGGCTTCTCTACCTTGCGCGACGCAGGGATCGAGGTCCGCTACGACGCCGCCAACGATCGCCTGATCCTCGGCGAATAGGCGCGGGCTACTTGCCTTCGGGCAGCACCACTACCTTCACCGCGGCTTCGGGCGCGAGGTAACGCTTGGCCAGCGCCTGAAGCTGCGCCGCGGTGATCGCCGTGACCCGCTCCTTGGCCTTCAGCAGTCGCTCGATGCGGTCGGGCTCGGTTTGCGCGCGATCGACCAGGCTGAGCCAGCCGCCATTGCTTTTCAGCGCGTTGTCGATCTGGTCGAGCACCGGAGCGCGGGCGCGCAGCAGCAGGTCCTCGGGAATCGGTTTGTCGCGCAGCTCGGCGATGGTCTCCGCGATCGCCGCGCGGGTCGCGGCGACTTCGGCGACATCGACCGAGGCCGACACCGTGAAGGTCCCGTAATCGCGCCACACCCGCGAGGAATCGCTCGAAACTCCCGGCGAATAGGCCTTGCCCAGCTTTTCGCGCAGCGTGTCGGTGATCGCCAGCTGGGTGATCCGCTGGAGCAGGTCGAGCTGCAGCGCCGCGACCGGGTCCTCGGCGTCGCGGGTCGGCCAGGTCAGCCGGACGATCGCCTGGTCGGGCGCGCCGGTGTGGCGGATTGTCCGCTCGCTGCGGTCGGCGGTGAAAGGGCGGGTGCGCTGTTCGGCATAGGGGCGGAAATCAGCCTCGCGCGGCGGCAGCGCGCCGAGGGTTTTGGCGACCACCGCGATCGCCGCTTCCTCGTCGATGTCGCCGACGATCCCCACCTCGATCGCGCCCTTGGCGAAGCGGTCGGCGAGGTCGGCCTTGAGCTTGGCGAAGGTCAGCTTGCGGTAGTCCTCGACCGGCTGGAGAGTAAAGCGCGGATCGCCGTCCGAGAGGATGCCGCCGATGCTGTTGCCCAGCGCCGAGTTCGGCGTCGCGCGCAGCGCCGCGAAGAAGTTGTTGATCGACTGACGGTAAAGCACCTCGCCCTCGGCGCGGAAGCCCGGGTCGGTGAGGTAGGCCGCCATCAGTTGCAGTTGAAGCTCGAGGTCGGCCGGCGTGGTCTGCGCGCTGGAGACGAAGGTTTCGGGCGTTGCCGAGAAACCGCCGCCGACCGAACGCCCCGCAAGCAGCGACTGCAGCTCGTCCTGGCTGTGTTTGCCTAGCCCGCCCGCCGTGAGCACCTGGAACATCTCGGTGGTCAGCGGCGCGGCGCGGGTGTCGAGCATTTCGCCGCCGTCGAGGCTGAGCTGGACCAGCAGCTTGCCCTTGTCGAGCTCGGTGCGCTTGAGGTTGAGCCGCACCCCATTGGCGAAGCGCACCTCGCGGATGCCGAGCGCGGGATCGACCGCGTCGGCGACGACTTTGCCGGGCGGACCGAACTCGGTGTAGGCGAAGCCGCCCGCCGCGCCCGCGCCGGACTTGCCGAGCGGGGCGCGCACCGCCGCGTCCCACGCGCTGCGCAGCGC
>JBOHIC010000053.1:0-69995 GCA_050725835.1 Novosphingobium sp. | reverse complement strand
GTATTCGAGCGCGCCCGAATAGCCGCCGCGCGTGTCGGTGGTAACCGCGAGAACCCCGCCGATCGCATCCGAGCCCCAGGCAACGCTGTTCGAGCCGCGCAGCAGCTCGAGCTTGCTGATCCCACTCGAAAGCAATGTCCCGAAATCGAAGCCGCCGCCGGGGGCCGCGATGTCCGCGACGCGTACTCCGTCGACCAGCACCAGCAACTGCTCCGAACTCGCACCACGCACGAACACGCTCGTGGCACTGCCAAGCCCGCCGTTGCGCGCCAACGCAACCCCCGGAAGGCGCTCGATCACGCGGATCAGGTCTGGACCCTGGATCGCCGCCAACTCATCGGCGGCAACGATGCTGACCGATTGACCGGTGTTCCACACCGCCTCGTCGAGCCCGGTCGCGACCACGGTGATGGCGTCGTCGCGGATCGGGTGGGTGAGCACGATGGACTCAGATTCGGCATCTTCGTCCTGCGCAAATGCAGGTGTCGCACCCAATACCAATGTCAATAACGTCAAATATTTGAACATAGAACCTCCCAACATGAACGAACTGCCGTTCATGGCGAGAGGCACGCGCCGAAGCACGGTCCACGCTGCATTCCGGTACACCCCGCCCGGCTGCGGAACGACCGTCTCGGGCAGGTCTCCTGGCTCCCGGATCGCCGCCCGCCCCCGCCTTCCCGGCGCGAGCGCCAGTGGCATGTTGGGAACGGACTCCCCGGTCACAGTTGCGGGGGCAGCGCGGGATTTTAACCCGCTTCCCTCTTCGGTCCGGCGTCACCCGGACAACCCGTGACGTGCCGCCGGCCATAGGCCCGGCCCGGCTCGGGGGCAAGGTGGTCCGTTTTTTAACCGCTTAAGCCTAGCGCAGGCAGGCGTCCCGCCGCGGCACGCCGCGTTCTTGCCCGCTGCGCCATCGCCCCGACGGGCCTACGCGCAAGGCGCGTAACCGAAAGGACCCGATGCAAGCCCCGATGCGCCTTGCTGTGCTCCCTGCTTTCGAGCCGACCCCGCGCGAGTTTTCCGCTCGGCTGTCGCGCGCGCGGCCGCGGACGCTCGCGGTGCGCCGGGTCCGCCGGCACAACGGTCGCCGAGCGCTGACCCTGCTCGCCGCGGTGGCGGTGCCCGCTTTCGCCGCACCGGAATCGTGGACCGCCTTCGCCATCGGCGACGCCGGCCGCGCCGAGCTGGTGCTCGCACCGATGCCGTTCGAGCAGGCCGGGAGCAGCTTTCCCGGCTCGGCGTTCTACTACCTCGCGCCCGAAAATCCCGCGCCCGCGCTCGACCCCCTGGCGCAATGGGACGACGGCAGCGGCAGCCTGGCGGCGCGTGCGCTGCATCACGCCGGCACCCTCACCGACCGCGCCCGCGCCCTGCACTGTCTGACCCAGGCGATCTACTACGAAGCCGCGAGCGAGCCCGACGCCGGGCAGCGCGCGGTGGCGCAAGTGGTGCTCAACCGGGTGATGCACCCGAGTTACCCCAGCACCGTCTGCGGGGTGGTGTTCCAGGGCTCGGAGCGCAGCACCGGGTGCCAGTTCAGCTTCACCTGCGACGGCGCGCTGGCCCGCGTGCCGAGCCGGATGTTCTGGCTCCGCGCCGAGAATGTCGCGCGCGCCGCGCTGGCGGGCTTCGTTTATCGCCCGGTCGGCCTCGCAACGCATTACCACACCATCGCGGTGCACCCCTATTGGGCGCCCAAGCTCAACTACCTCGGCACGCTCGGCGCGCACCGGTTCTACAGCTTCACCGGCGCAGCGGGCGCGGCGAGCGCGTTCCGCACCGCCTATGTCGGCGGCGAGCCGCTCCCCGCGCCGCATCCGCGTAGCGCGATTCCCACCCAGGCGGACGACGCCGCGCTCGATCCGGTCAAGCTCCAGCAGACCTATGCTGCGGCGTTCAAGACCGCGCAAGCGCAGGCGGTGACGCCGACCCCCGAGGGGCTCGCCCCGGTCCGCGCCGCCCCCGCCCCGCGCTATTCGAGCGAGCTCCAGGCGCGCGGCGGCGAGGCGCTCTACCGCGGCGAGAAGCTCCCGCAGGCGACCGGAGTGCGCCCCGAATACGCCAAATCGGGCCAGTGGATCGAGAAACCGGGGACCTAAACCAACCCCTTGGTTAAGCGACGGAAACCATAGCGCGACACGAAGGTTTAGGGCCGTCGCGGCTAGGGCGGGGTTCCCTTGCCACAGGAACTGCAATGCCGCTCCGTTTCGCCGCCGCGCATCCGCTCGCCCATCGCTTTCTCGCCCGCTGCGTCCCCACCGGAACGATCGCCCCGGCGGCGAACGACAATTCGGGCGAGACGCTCAGCGACACCCTGCTCCGCGCCGCGCTCAAGCATTTCGGCCGCTACGGACTCGGCGCCGCCGAGAACGCCAAGGCGCAGGCCGAACGCGCGTTCTTCATGGGCGACCGCGAGTCCTACGACTGGTGGCTGAGCGTATGCCGCGCGCTCGATCGGCGGATGGCCGCGAAACTGGCCGACGGCCGGGAGCAGCGCGATTGTCGCGAGGTCTAAAACCGCTCGGCGCCGCGCTGACCGATGGTGAGCGCAGCGTTAACCATTCGGTGACGTCGCCGCAGTATTCCGAGCCAGTCTCGTACTGGAGCCGTCCGATCAAGCGATTGCGAGCAATGTGGCGCGTGCTGGCCGGCACGCGAGCCTTGGACGACCGGGTGCGCCGCACCCTGGTCGAATCGCTGTACGCCCAGCCCTCCAGCCTTGCGCTCGGCGCACTCTGCGGGATCGCGATGGCGCAGGTCGCCGCGCACGAAGCCCATTCGGCCCCGATCACCTGGGCGGCGCACCTGATCACGGGGATCGCCCTGGTCCGGATCGCGATGGCCTACATCCTCCCGCGGCTGAGCTCCAAGACCCGGCTGCTCGAGGTGGCGTGGGAATTCGGTGCCTATAGCTATGCCCTGGCGATCGGCGTGATCGCGGCGATGTGCGTCGAATTCGGCGGGCCGACGGCGCAGCTCCTCACCGTGTCGAACGCGATCGGCTACGCCACCGGCATCGCCGCGCGCAACGCCGGGCGGCCGTTCATTGCGATCGGCCAGATGATGCTGACCCTGCTCCCGGTTTCGATCGAGCTGGCGATGCAGCCGGACCTCGCGATGCGGGCGCTGGCCTTCACCATCTTCCTGCTGATCCCGGCGATGATGCTGATCTCGATCAACGTCTTCCACGTCCTGCGCGAATCGATCCGCGCGGCCGAAACCTCGGCCCGGCTGGCGGAAAAGATGCAGCATCTGGCGCAGACCGACGTCGTCACCGGGCTGCACAACCGCGCCGGGCTCAATCACTTCCTCGCCGAGCGGGTCGACCGGCTCGGGCCGGACGAGCAGCTCGCGCTGTTCTGGCTCGATCTTGATCGCTTCAAGGAGGTCAACGACGCGCTTGGCCACCAGGTCGGCGACCAGGTGCTCGGCGAAGTCGCGCGGCGGCTGCGCCGGCGCGCGCCCAGCGAAGCGGTGATCGGCCGTTTCGGCGGCGACGAGTTCGTGGTCGCCGCCCCGGTTGCCGACCGGCGCAGCGCCGAGCGGCTGGCGCTGGCCATGCTCGACGAGATTTCGCTGCCGCTCCAGCTCGAAACCGATCGCCTCGAAATCGCCGCCTCGATGGGGATCGCGCTGCTCCCCGAGGACGGCGCCGATCTCGAATCGCTGATGCAGGGCGCCGACCTCGCGCTCTATCATTCGAAGGTCAACGGGCGGAAGCAGGTGAGCTTCTTCGACGCCTCGATGACCCGCAACCTCGTCCGCCGCCGCGAGATCGAGGCAGAGCTGCGCCTCGCGCTGCAGCGCGACGAGCTGTCGATCTTCTTCCAGCCGATCGTCGATCTCGCCACCGGCAAGATCCGCGCCTTCGAGGCGCTGGTCCGCTGGTTCCATCCCGAAAAGGGCGAGCTCAAGCCCGATGAGTTCATCCCGGTCGCCGAGGAAACCGGTGCGATCATCACGCTGGGCAACTGGATCACCGCGCAGGCGGCCAAGGCCGCGGCGCAGTGGCCCGAGGAGATCACCGTCGCGGTCAATCTCTCGCCGCTCCAGATCAAGGCGCCGGGCGCAGCGCTGGGCATCCTCACCGCGCTGCGCGAGGCGCGGCTCCCGCCGCACCGGCTCGAGCTCGAGATTACCGAGACCGTGCTGCTCGACGACAGCCAGAACACCGAAGCCTTCATGAAGGAGCTCGGCGCGGCCGGGGTCAAGTTCGCGCTCGACGATTTCGGCACCGGCTATTCCTCGCTCGGCTACCTCAACCGCTATCCGTTCGGGAAAATCAAGGTCGACCGCAGCTTCGTCTCGGGGGTCAACGTCGGCGCGAAAAGTGACGCCATCATCCGGGCGGTCTCGGAAATGGGCGCCACCCTGGGGATGGAAATCGTCGCCGAAGGGCTCGAAACGATCGAGCAGGTCGATGCCGTGCGCCGCGCCGGCTGCACGCTGGGCCAAGGCTATTACTTCAGCCGCGCGGTGCCCGATTACCTCGCCGCGATGCTGCTCGCGCAGGAGCGCGCCCGGCTCAATCCGCGGCGCAAGGCCGGCTGAGCGCAAGCGCTTCGCAGTGCTTGTTGCTCTTGCGAACCATTATCATAAATAGTCCCTAACCACCGCGCTTTTGGCGGTTGCCATCGCGCCTTCGCGGGCTTAGGGCCAGCCGCATTCGCCGGGCGGCGGGCACCTCGCGGGACTGCCTTTCGCCATCAGCCAGACGCGCTCCCGCGAAACGGGAAGGATATCGTCGGAATATGGCCGAGACCCACGGACGCAAGAAGATTGCCCTCATCGGCGCTGGCAACATCGGCGGCACGCTGGCCCATCTCGCGGCGCAGAAGGAACTGGGCGACATCGTCCTGTTCGACATCATGGAAGGCGTGCCGCAGGGCAAGGCGCTCGACCTGTCGCAGTGCGGCCCGGTCGAAGGCTTCGATGCGAAGATCACCGGCAGCAACGATTACAAGGACATCGCCGGAGCCGACGTGATCATCGTCACCGCCGGGGTCGCGCGCAAGCCGGGGATGAGCCGCGACGATCTGCTCGGCATCAACCTCAAGGTGATGAAAGCGGTCGGCGAAGGGATCAAGGCGAATGCGCCGGGCGCCTTCGTGATCTGCATCACCAACCCGCTCGATGCGATGGTCTGGGCCTTGCGCGAATTTTCGGGCCTGCCGCACCACATGGTCGTCGGCATGGCCGGCGTGCTCGATTCGGCGCGGTTCAGCCACTTCATCGCCGACGAGTTCCAGGTCTCGGTGCGCGACGTGAACACCTTCGTGCTCGGCGGCCACGGCGACACCATGGTTCCGGTGGTGCGCTATTCGACCGTCAACGGCATCCCGGTGCCGGATCTGATCAGGATGGGTCTCTCCACCCCCGAGCGGATCGACGCCATCGTCAAGCGCACCCGCGGCGGCGGCGGTGAGATCGTCGCGCTGCTCGGCACCGGCTCGGCGTTCTACGCCCCTGCGGCGAGCGGCATCGCCATGGCCGAAGCCTTCCTGAACGACCAGAAGCGCATCCTCCCCTGCGCCGCCCATGTCGAAGGCAAGTACGGCCTCGACGGACTCTATGTCGGCGTCCCGGTGCAGATCGGCGCGGGCGGGGTCGAGCGGATCGTCGAGATCGAGCTGGACGAGGCGGACAAGGCCGGGCTGCAAGTCAGCGTCGATGCGGTGAAGGAACTGCTGGTGGCGTGCAAGGGCATCGAGCCGTCGTTGAGCTAGCCGAAACAAGCTCCGTCATCCCGGCGAAGGCCGGGACCCAGACCGAGCGAATACAATCGACGCGAAGCGGCGTCGTCTGATTGGGGCTGGGCCCCGGCCTTCGCCGGGGTGACGAGCGAGGAGATGGAGTGGAAAAGGGCGGATATGTGTAAATGATGGCTAGTGGCCGCAACGGCACACTCTACATTGGTGTTACCAGCGATTTGCCCGGACGCGTTTGGCAACACAAAGACGGCACATTTGGTGGCTTCACCGCCAAGTATGGCTGCAAGATGCTGGTCTGGTACGGACGGCATGACGACATCGAAGGCGCCATCAAGCGCGAGAAGCAGATGAAGGAATGGAAGCGGCTTTGGAAGCTGCGAGTGATCGAAGAGATGAACCCGAATTGGGAAGATCTCTACGAAGGATTGTTCGGATAGATCCGGTTGTCACCCCGGAGCAGGCCGGGGTCCAGACCGAAGATGGAAAATTCGACGCGAAGCGGCGTCAATTGTTTGGGGCTGGGTCCCGGCCTTCGCCGGGATGACGGAGTTGGTTGAGATATGAGCATCCTCGTCGACAAGAACACCAAGGTCATCACCCAGGGGATGACCGGCGCGACCGGCACGTTTCACACCGAGCAGGCGCTGGCCTATGGCACGCAGATGGTCGGCGGGGTGACGCCGGGCAAAGGCGGGACCACCCACGCCGAAACCAGCCTGCCGATCTGGGATACCGTCGCCGAAGCCGTCGCCGCCACCGGTGCCACCGCGAGCTGCATCTACGTCCCCCCGCCATTCGCCGCGGATTCGATTCTCGAGGCGATCGACGCGGAGGTGCCGCTGATCGTCTGCATCACCGAGGGCATCCCGGTGCTCGACATGGTCCGGGTCAAGCGCGCGCTGTCTGGATCGAAGTCGCGTCTGATCGGGCCGAATTGCCCCGGCGTGCTCACCCCGAACGAGTGCAAGATCGGGATCATGCCCGGCAACATCTTCTCCAAGGGCAGCGTCGGCGTGGTCAGCCGGTCGGGCACGCTGACCTATGAGGCGGTGTTCCAGACCACCAATGCCGGGCTCGGCCAGACCACCGCGGTGGGGATCGGCGGCGATCCGGTCAACGGCACCAATTTCATCGACGTGCTCGAGCTGTTCCTGGCGGATGACGAAACCAAATCGATCATCATGATCGGCGAGATCGGCGGCGACGCCGAGGAGCAGGCCGCGCAGTTCCTGATCGACGAGGCCAAACGCGGGCGGCGCAAGCCGGTCGCGGGCTTCATCGCCGGCAAGACCGCGCCTCCCGGACGGCGCATGGGCCACGCCGGGGCGATCGTCTCGGGCGGCAAGGGCGACGCCGACAGCAAGATCGCGGCGATGGAAGCCGCCGGCATCCGCGTCAGCCCCTCGCCCAGTCTGCTCGGCGAGACGCTGGCGGAGATGCTCAAAGAGCTGGCGTGAACAGAATAGGCCCCTCCCCGGTGGGGAGGGGTTGGGGTGGGGGTTCGATGCAAGCGCGGAACCCACCCCGCTGCGACTAGGCAGCACGCTGCCAAGTCTCACTACCCCTCCCCACCGGGGAGGGGGGATTGGAACCGAGTTATGGGCTACGAGACCAGCGACTTCCTCCCCGACGACCCGCAGCCCGGGCCGAGCTGGGCGCGGCCCAACTGGCGGCTGGGCGCGGCCGAGGACGACCTCACCCAGGCGCTCGATCCGACCACGATCCGCAGCGCGATCAAGGCCGCCGCGGCCAAGGGCGGCGCGCCGCTCGACGCCAAGGCGGTCGAGGAAGCCGCGGCGGATTCGATCCGCGCGATGCTGCTGATCCGCACTTACCGCGTGCGCGGGCACCTTGCCGCCGATCTCGATCCGCTCGGCCTCGCCAAGCAGGAGCTGCCAGCCGACATCTCGCCCGAATATCACGGCTTCACCGGCGCCGCGCTCGATCGCAAGGTCTTCCTCGGCGGGGTGTTCGGCCTCCAGTGGACCACGATCCGCGAGCTGGTCGAGATCCTCAAGCGCAATTACTGCGGCAAGGTCGGCTTCGAATACATGCACATTGCCGACGTCGAGGAGCGGCGCTTCATCCAGGACCGGATCGAAGGCGGCGACAAGGCGATCGACTTCACCCCCGAAGGCAAGCAGGCGATCCTCGGCGCGGTGATCCGCGGCGAGCAGTACGAGAAGTTCCTTGGGCGCAAATATGTCGGGACCAAGCGCTTCGGGCTCGACGGGGGCGAGGCGATGATCCCCGCGCTCGAGGCGGTGATCAAGTACGGCGGGGTCCGCGGGGTCAAGGAGATCGTTTACGGGATGGCCCACCGCGGCCGGCTCAACGTGCTCGCCAACGTGCTGGCCAAGCCCTACCGCGTAATTTTCCACGAGTTCTCCGGCGGCACCGCCAACCCCGAGGACGTCGGCGGTTCGGGCGACGTCAAATATCACCTCGGCACCAGCACCGACCGCGAGTTCGACGGGATTTCGGTGCACATGAGCCTGGTCCCCAATCCTTCGCACCTCGAGACGGTGGACCCGATCGTGCTCGGCAAGGCGCGCGCGCAGCAGGTGTTCCGCGACGATATCGGCAAAGACAAGCACAAGACCGTGCTGCCGGTGCTGATCCACGGCGACGCGGCCTTCGCCGGGCAGGGCATCGTCTGGGAGTGTTTCGGCTTCTCGGGCGTGCGCGGTTACAACACCGGCGGGTGCATCCACTTCGTCATCAACAACCAGATCGGCTTCACCACCAGCCCGCAGTTTTCGCGCGGCTCGCCTTACCCCTCGGACGTCGCCAAGGGGGTCCAGGCGCCGATCCTCCACGTCAACGGCGACGATCCAGAGGCGGTGACTTTCGCCTGCAAGCTGGCGATCGACTATCGCCAGACCTTTGGCCGCGACATCGTGGTCGACATGTGGTGCTACCGCCGCTTCGGCCACAACGAGGGCGACGAGCCCAGCTTCACCCAGCCGCTGATGTATGCCCGGATCAAGCAGCACCCCGCGGTCAGCGCAATCTATGCCGGCCGGCTGGTCGAACAGGGGGTGATCGACAAGGATTACGCCTCCGAAACCGCGATGCGCTTCACCCAGACGCTCGAGCAGGAGTTCGAGGCGTCCAAAAGCTACAAGTCCAACGAGGCCGACTGGTTCGCCGGGCGCTGGAGCGGCCTCCACGCCCCCGCCGATCCCGAAACCGCGCGGCGCAATATCCATACCGGGATCGAGCAGAAACTGTTCGACAGCCTCGGCCGCACGCTAACCACGGTTCCCGGCAGCGTGACGATCCACAAGACCCTAGCCCGGGTGCTCGACGCCAAGCGCGAGATGTTCGCCAGCGGGGCCGGGTTCGACTGGGCGACCGGCGAGGCGCTGGCCTTCGGCGCGCTGCTCTCCGAAGGCTACGGGGTGCGCCTTTCGGGCCAGGATTCGGGCCGGGGCACCTTCAGCCAGCGCCACGCGGTGTGGGTCGACCAGACCGACGAGCACAAATACATCCCCCTCGGCACGTTGCCGCACGGGCGCTTCGAGGTCCACGACAGCCCCTTGAGCGAATACGGCGTGCTCGGCTTCGAATACGGCTACGCCAGCGCCGATCCCAAGAGCCTCGTGCTGTGGGACGCCCAGTTCGGCGATTTCGCCAACGGCGCGCAGATTATCATCGACCAGTACATCGCCGCTTCCGAGGCAAAATGGCTGCGTGCCAACGGCCTCGTCCTGCTGCTCCCGCACGGCTACGAGGGCCAGGGGCCCGAGCATAGCTCGGCACGCCTCGAGCGGTTCCTCCAGCTTTGCGCCCAGGACAATATCCAGGTCTGCAACATCACCAGCCCGGCCAACTATTTCCACGTGCTGCGCCGCCAGATGCACCGTCCGTTCCGCAAGCCGCTGGTGATCATGACCCCCAAGTCGTTGCTGCGCCATCCGCTGGCGCGGAGCGAAGCGAGCGAGTTCGTCGGCGAGGCGCACTTCAAGCGCATCCTCTCGGACAAGAACGGCGCGGCCGATGAAGATACCAAGCGGGTGGTGCTGTGCTCGGGCAAGGTCGCGCTCGACCTGATGGAAGCGCGCGACGCCGCCGAAGTCGAAGGCACCCAGATTATCCGGATCGAGCAGCTCTACCCCTTCCCCGGCGAACCGCTCGCCGCGCGGCTGGCCAAGATGCCCAAGCTCGAAGACGTGGTCTGGTGCCAGGAAGAGCCCAAGAACAACGGCGCGTGGTTCTTTGTCGAGCCCGAGATCGAGCAGGCGCTGGGCGAAGCCAGGTGCCCAGAACGTTGTGGGGTGGCGCGCGCGCGCTTTGCCGGCCGCGTCGCCAGCGCCTCGCCCGCCACCGGGCTCGCCAAGCGCCACGAGGCCGAACAGGGCGCGCTGATCGGCAACGCGCTGGGCCTCTCGGTCCGCTCCGAAATTCGCCGCAGGAAGAAAGCCTGACCATGTCCACCGAAGTCAAAGTCCCCACCCTGGGCGAAAGCGTCGCCGAGGCGACCATCGGCGAATGGCTCAAGCAGCCCGGCGAAGCGGTCGGGCTCGACGAGCCGATCGCCAGCCTCGAGACCGACAAGGTCGCGGTCGAGGTGACCGCACCGGTCGCCGGGACGATGGGCCAGTTCCTCGCCAAGGCGGGCGACAACGTCGCGGTCGGCGCGGTGATCGCGACAATCGAGGACGGCACCCCCGCCGCCGGGGCTGAGCCGGTTGCGGCGCGGACCGAAGCGCCGGTGCCGCCCGCGTCGGACACGGTGGCCAAGGCTGCGCCAGCGCCCGCCGCCGAAACCGCGACGCTCTCCCCCTCGGTGCGCCGCGCGGTGCTCGAGCACGGGATCGACCCGACCAGCGTCAAGGGCACCGGCAAGGACGGGCGCGTGACCAAGGAAGACGTGGTCGCCGCGGCGCAGGCCAAGACCGCCGCGCCGGCTCCCGCCCCCGCCCCGACCGAAGCTGCTCCTGCGGCTGCGGTCACCGGCGAGCGCCGCGAGGAACGGGTGCGGATGACCCGGCTGCGTCAAACCATCGCCAAGCGGCTCAAGTCCGCGCAGGACACCGCCGCGCTGCTTACCACTTTCAACGATTGCGATATGTCGGCGGTGATCGCCGCGCGCGAGAAGTACAAGGACGTGTTCGAGAAGAAGCACGGGGTGAAGCTCGGCTTCATGAGCTTCTTCGCCAAGGCCGCGTGCCTCGCATTGAAGGACATCCCCGCGGTCAACGCCCAGATCGACGGGGAGGAGATCGTCTATTTCGATTACGTCGATCTCTCGGTCGCGGTCTCGGCTCCCAACGGCCTGGTCGTCCCGGTGGTGCGCAACGTCGACAAGCTGGGCTTCGCCGAGATCGAAAAGGCGATCGGCGACCTCGGCAAGCGCGCCAAGGAGGGCAGCCTGACCATGGCCGACATGGCCGGCGGCACCTTCACCATCTCCAACGGCGGGATCTTTGGCGGACTGATGTCGACCCCGATCGTCAACCCGCCGCAGAGCGCCGTGCTCGGCCTCCACCGGATCGAGGACCGCCCGGTGGTCCGCGGCGGCGAGATCGTGATCCGCCCAATGATGTACCTCGCGCTGAGCTATGACCACCGCCTGATTGATGGCCGCGAGGCGGTTACGGCTTTGAAGACCATCAAGGAAGCGATAGAAGACCCGACGCGGTTGCTGATCGACTTGTGAGGCGCAGATGGACTGGAAACAGCAGATTCATTCCGACCCCAAGGTCCTGGGCGGGAAACTGACCTTCAAGGGCACGCGCTATTCGGTCGAACGCGTACTCAAGCTGGTAGGAGCAGGTTGGACCAACGAGCAGATCGCGGAAGAGTATCCCGGTATCGGCCCTGAACATATTCAGGCCGCCGCGCAGTTCGCCGCGGATTTGATCCATGATGAGGACTTCGTCGCGATCGCCAAGGCGCGAGCCGCTTGAAACTTCTGTGCGATGCCAACTTGGGGAGCCGGGTTGCCAATGCATTGATCGCCGCGGGATACGATACGGTTCGGTCGATTGATCGGCTCGGGCAATCAGCCCCCGATGAGGACGTGTTGGATCTTGCTGTTCGTGAAGGCCGAATTCTGCTGACCTGTGACAGCGATTTTGGTGAGCTGGTGTTTTTGGACGGAATGTCTGCCCCGCCCGGCATTCTCTATGTGCGGTTCGAGCCGCAAACCGTTGAAGAAATCATCCCGCGTATCCTCGTCGCGCTGGAATCTGGGCGGATCGAAGGACACATGGTGGTTCTCGGCAATTCCGGGGATCGCGTAACGGTTTTTCCCGTGCGAAAGGCAAGCTAGGTTTGGAAATGACTGAATACGACTACGACGTCCTCGTCATCGGTGCCGGCCCGGGCGGCTATGTTGCCGCGATCCGTGCGGCGCAGCTGGGGCTGAAGACCGCTTGTGCCGAGAGCCGCGAGACGCTGGGGGGGACATGCCTCAATGTCGGGTGCATCCCCTCGAAGGCGATGCTTCATGCTTCGGAGTATTTCGACGCGGCGAAGAACGGCGCGATGGCCGAGATGGGGATCGAGGTCAGCCCCAAGCTCAATCTTGGCAAGATGCACGCGCAGCGGCTCGATGCGGTTGGCGGGCTGACCAAGGGCATCGAGTTCCTGTTCAAGAAGAACAAGGTCGAATGGCTCAAAGGGCTGGCGAGCTTCACCGACGCCCACACCGTTTCGGTCGGCGGCAAGTCGGTCACCGCCAAGAACATCGTCATAGCCACCGGCTCGTCGGTCACCCCGCTCCCGGGTGTGGAAATCGATCAGAAGGTGATCGTCGACAGCACCGGCGCGCTCGAAATTCCCAAAGTGCCCAAGCGGATGGTGGTGATCGGCGGCGGAGTGATCGGGCTCGAGCTCGGTTCGGTCTGGCGGCGGCTCGGCAGCGAGGTCATCGTGGTCGAATTCCTCGACCAGCTGCTCCCCGGCATGGATCTGGACGTGCGCAAGGAAGCCGCCAAGATCTTCAAGAAGCAGGGCATGACGCTCAGGCTCGCGACCAAGGTCACCGCGGCGAGCGTCAAGGGCGGCAAGGCCACGCTCACGCTCGAACCGGCCAAAGGCGGCGCTTCCGAGACGCTGGAGGCCGACTGCGTGCTGGTCTCGATCGGACGGCGGCCCAACACCGAAGGTCTGGGGCTCGACGTGATCGGACTCGAACTCAACCAACGCCACCAGATCGAAACCGACCACGACTTCCGCACCAAGGTCGAGGGCGTCTGGGCGATCGGCGACGTCATCCCCGGGCCGATGCTCGCGCACAAGGCCGAGGACGAGGGCATCGCGGTGGCCGAGAACATCGCCGGGCAGACCGGGATCGTGAACCACGAGGTGATCCCCGGGGTGGTCTACACCATGCCCGAGATCGCCGGGGTCGGGCTGACCGAGGACGAGGCCAAGGCGAACGGCGAGATCAAGGTCGGCAAGTTCCCGATGATGGCCAACAGCCGCGCCAAGACCAACCAGGAGCCCGACGGGTTCGTCAAAGTCATCGCCGACGCCAGGACCGACCGCGTGCTCGGCGTGTGGTGCATCGCCAGCGTGGCGGGGACGATGATCGCCCAGGCCGCGCAGGCGATGGAATTCGGCGCGACCTCCGAGGACATCGCCTACACCTGCCACGCCCACCCGACGCATTCCGAGGCGATCAAGGAAGCGGCGATGGCGGTGACCGGAAAGCCGATCCACATCTAGCGCAACCTAAGCCCTTCCCCGTTGGGGAAGGGTTGGGATGGGGGTTCAGCGCTGTTCGGCAAGCTCAGAGCCCCCACCCCAGCCCCTCCCCGCCGGGGAGGGGCTTCGCCTCGAACAAACCATTTTCCTACACAGGCATCTGCGGTTTACTTGGGCGGCTTCTCATATTCGGGAAGCACGCCCATGGATTTCGGACAGAATTTCTTCGAAGCTCTGCGCCGGATGAAGGCGCGTGACGAGCCTGCCCCCGTGTCCTGCGCTTCCGAGCCGACACCCGCGCAGCTCAGCATCGGCCCCGCCGGGATCGCGCTGATCAAGCGCTTCGAAGGCTGCGCTCGCCGCCGTCCTGACCGCCGCTTCGCGGCTTACCCCGACCCCGGCACGGGCGGAGCGCCGTGGACCATCGGCTGGGGCGCGACCGGCGCGGGGATCGGCCCCGGTACGGTATGGACCCAGGCCGAGTGCGATGATCGGCTCGAGCGCGACCTTGTCCGCTATGCCGGCGAGGTATCAGCCGCGCTAGCAGGCGCGCCGACCACCCAGCCCCAGTTCGATGCGCTGGTCGGCTTCCACTACAACACCGGCGCAATCCGCCGCGCCACCCTCACCAAGCGTCACCGCGCCGGCGATTTCGCCGCCGCCCGCGCGGAGTTTGCGCGCTGGGTCCGCGCAGGCGGCAAGGTTCTGCCCGGGCTGGTCAAGCGCAGGGCGGCCGAAGCCGAGCTTTACGGCAGCGGCTGAGCGAGACGGCAATTTTCGGCGAGACCATTGTTCGGGTGTGACCTTGGTGTGACCTTGTTCAGGATTGCGACGGCCTCCATGAACGCACGCCTCCCCCTCATAGAATTGCATGTTGCAATCCATCTCGCCGCGACCGAAAACGGATCAAATTTAATCGAGCCATTAAGGGAGATTCGCGATGCGCGAGCGGCTGCAGCAATACATCGACGGCAAGTGGGTCGACAGCGAGGGCGGCAAGCGCCACGAGGTGATCAGCCCGGGCACCGAGGAGCCGGTGACCGCAATCACGCTGGGCAGCCAGGCCGACGTCGACAAGGCGGTCAAGGCAGCGCGCCGCGCTTTCGAGAGCTTCAGCCAAACCACCCGCGAGGAGCGGCTGGCGCTGATGGGGCGGATCGTCGAGGAGTACAAAAAGCGCGGGCACGATCTGGCGGTATCGATGGCTGAAGAGATGGGCGCGCCCGTCAGCTTCGCCGAAATGGCGCAGGTCGGCGCGGGGATCGGCGGGTTCATGGGCACGATCGGCGCGCTCCAGGACTTCACCTTTTCCGAGCGGCAGGGCGCCAACACGATCGTTTACGAGCCGATCGGCGTGGTCGGCATGATCACCCCGTGGAACTGGCCGCTCAACCAGATCGCGCTCAAGGTCGCCCCGGCGCTCGCCGCGGGCAACACCATGGTGCTCAAGCCGAGCGAGGAATGCCCGAGCAATGCGATGATCTTCGCCGAGATCCTCGACGCCGCGGGGGTGCCGCCGGGGGTGTTCAACCTCGTCAACGGTGACGGCCCGGGCGTCGGCCAGGCGATCAGCGGCCACCCGGATATCGAAATGGTCAGCTTCACCGGCTCGACCCGCGCCGGGATCGCGGTGGCGGTCGCCGCCGCGCCGACGGTCAAGCGGGTCCACCAGGAACTCGGCGGCAAATCGCCCAACCTGGTCCTGCCGGATGCAGACTTCGCCGCGGTTCTGCCCGCCACGCTCCAGGGTGTGCTGATCAACACCGGGCAGAGCTGCATCGCGCCGACCCGCGTGCTCGTCCCGCGCGAGCGCGAGGCCGAGGCCGCAGCTTTCGCCAAGGCGATGTTCGAGGCGACCCCAGTGGGCGATCCGCTGGCCGAAGGGATGCACATCGGCCCGGTCGTCAACAAGACCCAGTACGAGAAGATCCAGGGGCTGATCCAGTCGGCGATCGACGAGGGCGCCACGCTCGAGACCGGCGGGACCGACCGCCCGGCCGACCTCAACCGCGGCTACTACATCAAGCCGACGGTGTTCTCCGGCGTCACTCCCGACATGCGCATCGCCAGGGAAGAGGTGTTCGGCCCGGTCGCCACGGTGATGGCCTACGACAGCCTCGAGCAGGGCATCGCCATCGCCAACGACACCGACTACGGGCTCTCCGCGGTGATCTCGGGCGATCCGGCCAAGGCCGCGGAAATCGCGCCGCAGCTGCGCGCCGGAATGGTCGCGATCAACTCGTGGGGTCCCGCCCCTGGCGCGCCGTTCGGCGGCTACAAGCAATCGGGCAACGGCCGCGAAGGCGGGCTGTTCGGGCTCAAGGACTTCATGGAGATCAAGGCGATCAGCGGGGCCCCCGCCTAGCGCGCGCTCAATCGACGAAGCGGTATTGCTCCTGCCCGCCGGGGACGCCGTCCTTGGTGCTGCCGGGCAGCGGCGCTTCGGCGCGGCGCGCGCGGGCGGCGCCGAGAATGAGCGCATCGTGCTCGGCCTCGCCGATCCGTTCCCACCCGGCGCGGCCGAGCCGTTCGATCGGGCGGTAGCGGATCTTGTACTGCATCCGCACCGCGCCTTCGACCCAGTAGCCGAGATAGACGTAAGGCAGCTCGGCCTCCGCGGCGCGGCGGATGTGATCGAGGATGATATAATTTCCGAGGCCGGTGCGCGCGGTGTGCTCGGGATCGAAGAACGAATAGATCATCGACAGCCCATCGGCCTGACGGTCGGTCAGGCAGGCCCCGACCAGCCGGCCAGGCATGCCGTCCACTCCCGGCTCGCGGTATTCGATCACGAAGCTGTCGACCGGCGTGTGCTCGACCATGTCGGCGAAATCGGTCTCGTCCATCGCCGCCATCCCGCCACCGGGATGGCGCACCCCGAGGTAGCGCTGGAGCAGCTCGAACTGCTCGGCGGTCGACCACGGGCGGCAAATCGAGGTAACAAGGTCGCCATTGCGCTTGAGGTTGCGCTTCTGCGTCGCCGAGGCGCGGAACTCCTCGGTCACCACCCGGATCGAGACGCAGGCAGCGCAGCCGATGCATGAGGGGCGGTAAGCCACGGTCTGGCTGCGGCGGAAGCCGATCCGCCCGAGCGCGTCGTTAAGCGCGTCGGCGTGCGGCCCCTTGAGCTCGGTGAACACCTTGCGCTCGCTGCGCCCCGGCAAATAGGGGCACGGCGCCGGGCTGGTGACGAAGAACCGGGGAAAGCGAACGGGTGCGTTCACGGGCGGTGATGTTCCCTTGGCGGATGCGCTTGGCCGAGGCCGTGGGTATGCCCCTCCCCCCGGCCTGTTGAAACGGTTTTAACCACGAAACCTGGTTAATGGAGTCTTATTTTGCACAGCCTGGTGACGAACCGCCCGGAACCTGTGCCGAACCGGCTCACCCCATCTCGACCGGGTCTACCTTGTAGCCCTTGGCGCGGAGCGCGGCGACCAGGGCTTCGAGCTGTTCGCGGTCGCGCGCTTCGCACTCGATGTCGGTGATCAGCCCTTTCGCGGGGAGGTGGGTGAAGATCCGCTGGTGCCAGATTTCGATGATGTTGACGCTGTGGCGGCTGAACTCTTCCATCACCTTGAACAGCGCGCCGGGGCGGTCCTGGAGGGTTAGCCTGAGTCGCGCCAGCCGGCCCGAGCGGGCGAGATCGCGCAGCAGCACGTTGGCGAGCAGGCGGGTGTCGATATTGCCGCCGGTGAGCACGATCCCGACCTTGCGGCCCTTGAACAGGTGCGGGTGCGCGAGCACCGCCGCGAGTCCCGAAGCGCCCGCTCCTTCGACCACGGTCTTTTCGATCTGGAGGAGCAGCGCCACCGCACTTTCGAGCTGGCTCTCGCTGACCAGAACGAAATCGTCGAGCAACCCGGCGAGGACCTGCGCGGTGAACTCGCCCGGTTCCTTGACCGCGATCCCTTCGGCGATGGTGTCGCCGCCGGCGGGAAGACTGGTCCCCTTGAGCCGGTTGTACATCGAGGGGAACAGCTCGGCCTCGACTCCGATCAGGCCGATGTCGGGGCGAATGGCGCGCGCCGCGGTGCCCATGCCCGAAGCCAGCCCGCCGCCGCCGACCGGGATCGCCAGCATGTCGATTTCGGGCACGTCCTCGAGAATTTCGAGCGCGACCGTGCCCGCCCCTGCAGCAACATTCGGATCGTCGAACGGGTGGACGAAAGTCAGCCCGAGCTCGCCCTCGAGCTGGCGGGCGTGGGCATAGGCGTCGTCGAAGGTCTCGCCTTCCAGCACCACCGTGCCGCCCACTGCCTCGGTCTGCATGATCTTCACCGAAGGCGTGGTCTTGGGCATGACGATCGTCGCGGGTAAGCCGAGCCGGGTGGCGTGGTAGCTCAGCCCCTGCGCATGGTTGCCCGCCGAGGCCGCGATTACCCCGCGGTTGCTGCCCTCGCCGCCGAGCAGGAGCAATGCGTTGAGCGCGCCGCGCTCCTTGTACGAGGCAGTGAACTGGAGATTCTCGAACTTGAGCCAGATCTCGGCCCCGGCGATCGCGCTCAGGGTCTTCGAATGCAGCGTCGGGGTGCGCACGACCGACCCGGCGATCCGATCCGCCGCGGCGCGGATATCGGCGATGGTGAGCAGCGCCTGCGCGCCGGTTTCGCTGGAGGGGACAAGTTGGTGCATCGGGCCGCGGCCTAGCCGAACGACGAATGCTTGGAAACCCGCGGCGGCACGATCAGTCCGGCGAGCCACACCATCGCCAGCACCGCCACGGAATCCGCGATCCAGTCGCGCACGTCGGGGCTGCGGTGGAGCGCGGGGATGGTCTGCACCACCTCGATTGCGGCGCCGAGGAAGCACAGCCGCTCGACGATCCGCCACTTGGCCTCGCGTCCGTAAGCGACAGTGGCCAGCGCGGCGAGGACGGCGAAAGCGATGATGTGCGCAAACTTGTCGCCGAAGCGGTCGATCGGGGTCTCGGGCGGCTTGGGCAGCACCGCCATCGTCACCGCGAGCACCGTCGCCGCCCAGAAGGCGACCGTGGCGAAGCGGACGACGCGCGGCATCGAGAGAATTCTCATGGGCCGCGGCGATAGCGGCTGGCGCGCGCCGCACAAGCCACTAAGAACCCCGGGGATGATCCTACGGAAAGCTCTGGACGGTCGGCGGCGATGAACGTTTCCTTCCTCGGCCTCGGGGTGATGGGCGGGGCGATCGCGCGGCACATCGGCGCGGCCGGGCACCGGCTCACCGTTTATAACCGCAGCGAGGCGCGGCTGGCCAAGTGGCAGGAGGCCAACCCAGGCCTGGCGGCCCGCGTTGCCGCCAGCCCGGCGGAAGCGGCCGAGGGCGCCGACGTAGTACTCACCTGCGTCGGCAACGACGACGATCTCGCCGATGTCGTGCTCGGACCGCAGGGCGTGTTCCGCGCGCTCGGCAAAGGCGCGGCGTTCATCGATCACACCACTGTCTCGGCGCGGATCGCTCGGCAGATCGCGGTCGAGGCGCGCGACCTCCAGGTGCACTGCGTCGATGCCCCGGTCACCGGCGGCCAGGCCGGGGCCGAGGCCGGCCAGCTCACCGTGATGTGCGGCGGCCGGGCCGAAGCGATCGAGGCGGCGCGGCCGATCATGGAAGGCTATACCAAGCGGATCGTCCACGTCGGCAAGGCCGGCGCGGGGCAGACCGCCAAGATGGTCAACCAGATCGCCTTTTCGGGCGTGCTGGCCAGCCTTTCCGAGGCGCTGCGCTTCGCCGAGGCGGCGCACCTCGATCTCGACAGGGTGTACGAGGCGATCTCGGGCGGGGCTTCGCAAAGCTGGCAGATGGACAATCGCTGGCACACGATGGCGAAGGACGAGTTCGACTTCGGCTTCGCGATCGACTGGATGCGCAAGGACCTTGGGCTGACGCTCGAGGAAGGCCGCTCGCTCGGCGTTTCGCTCCCGGTGACGGCAATGATCGACCAGTTCTACGCCGAGGTCCAGGCGCTCGGCGGCGGACGGCAAGACACCAGCGCGCTGATCCGGCGCTTGCCCAAGCGGGGGAAAGCATGAGAGTATCGACGACGATCGCGCTGGTGCTGGCGCTGGCTTCACCTGCTGTGGCCGACACGCTGGTCGATCACGTCGAGGGCGTCACCCTCGACGAGAGCGGCAAGGTAGAACGTTTCACCGGCCTGCTGATCGGCGACGACGGGCGGATCGAGCAGGTGCTGCGCCGCGGCGACAAGCGGCCGAACAAGCCCGACTTCTATGTCGACGGCAAAGGCCGGGTGATGATCCCCGGGCTGATCGATTCGCACGCGCATGTCATGGGGATCGGGTTCGGCGCGCTGACACTCGACCTCTCGCAAACACGCTCGCTCGCCGATGCCCAGGCGAAAATCGCCGAATACGCCAAGGCCCACCCAGACCGGCCGTGGATCATCGGCCGCGGCTGGAACCAGGAGCTGTGGGGGCTCGGCCGCTTCCCGACCGCCGCCGAGCTCGACACCGTGGTCGGCGACCGCCCGGCCTGGCTCTCGCGCGTCGACGGACACGCCGGCTGGGCCAGTTCCCGCGCCTTGGCGCTGGCCGAGGTTGGCGCCGCGACCAAGGACCCTTCGGGAGGGCGCATCGAGCGGCTGCCGGGCGGCAAACCCGCGGGCGTGATGGTCGATGCCGCGACCGACATGGTCGACCGGGTGGTTCCCCCGCCCCGCCCCGAGGACCGCGACCTCGCGCTGCAGACCGCGCAGGCGCTGCTCGCCAAACGCGGGGTCACCGCGGCAGCCGATATGGGGACCAGCATCGAGGACTGGCAGGCGTTCCGCCGCGCAGGCGACAACGGCACGCTCAACGTCCGGATCATGTCCTATGCTTCGGGCGTCGAGGCGATGACGCTGATCGGCGGCCCGGGCCCCAGCCCGTGGCTCTACGCCGACCGGCTCCGGCTCAACGGGGTCAAGCTCTACCTCGACGGCGCGCTCGGCTCGCGCGGCGCGTCGCTCAAGGCCCCCTACGCCGACGACCCGAAGAACAGCGGCTTGCGCCTGACCAATGACACCCAGCTCAAGAATCTGATGAGCCGCGCCGCGTTCGACCGCTTCCAGGTCGCCGCACACGCGATCGGCGACGAGGCCAACGCCGCCCTACTGGGCGCGATCGGTGAGCTTTCCGAAACCTACAGGGGCGATCGGCGCTGGCGGATCGAGCATGCCCAGGTGGTCGATCCCGCAGATATCCCCAAATTCGGCAAGTACGGCGCGATCGCTTCGATGCAGCCGGTCCACCAGACCTCGGACCGGACGATGGCCGAAGCGCGGCTCGGTCCGGCGCGGCTCGCGGGCGCCTATGCATGGAAAACGATCGCGGCGACCGGGGCGAAGCTCGCGTTCGGCTCGGACGCGCCGGTCGAAGAGCCCGATCCCTTCGCCGGGTTCGCGGCGGCGATCACGCGGCAGGATGCCGAGGGGCAGCCCTACGGCGGCTGGCGGCCCGAAGAGCGCGTGACCCGCGAGGCGGCGCTCGCCGCCTACACC
This sequence comes from Novosphingobium sp., assembly GCA_050725835.1. GTDB lineage: Bacteria > Pseudomonadota > Alphaproteobacteria > Sphingomonadales > Sphingomonadaceae > Novosphingobium. The sequence goes on along the minus strand of JBOHIC010000053.1, from coordinate 49,151 downwards.
GCCGACGGCGCCTGGGCGGGCTTCGCCGAAGGACGCTTCGGCCGGATCGCCAAAGGCCAGCGCGCCGACTTCGTGCTGATCGACCGCGATCCGCTGCTCGCCACGCCTGCGGAAATCCGCGCGACGCGGGTCAGCGAGACCTGGGTGGGCGGGGTGCGCGTGTTCGCGGCGGCGGATACAAAGTGATACACGGCGCGGCGTTGCCAATGCGCCGACAGCCGCGCACAACGGCTGCGCGCTGTTAACTCGGCGTAAACGGACAACCATTAGGCGCAGTCAAGCACGCTCGGCGGGAAATTTTCGGCTCCGATGGAACGAAATCCCCAATCGATTGGTTTCGGGCGTGACAGCAGTGGAGCGCGGGGGGCCCTGTCACCCAACCGACACAGTTGTTTTGTAGGGGTTTTCAGACGCCGACATAGGCCTTGTGCGTCTGACACGATTGTATTAAGTGCCGGTGTGAGCTGAGTCCCAAAGGAGAACACTCGATGAAGTTCCGTAACCTGGTTGCTGCTGCCGCAGCCTTCACCATGACTGCCTCGCCGGTCCTCGCTGCCGACGTGAGCCGTGCGGCCGCTCCGGTTTCGGATGCGAGCGAATTCGGTGACGATTCGACCATCCTGCTGATCCTCGCGGTCATCCTCATCGGCGCGGGCATTTTCGTGCTCGCCGACAACGAGGACGATTCCCCGACCAGCCCGTAAGGCGCTGCTCTAGCTCGAAATTACAGAGGGCGGGGGAAACCCCGCCCTTTTTGTTTGCGCCAGCGAGGCGCGATTAGCCGAGCGGTTCGGGCGGGGCGGATTCCGCGCCCGGCGCATCGTCCGCAGCCGCCGCGGAGGCTTCGCGCGCGGCCTTGCGTTCGGTGACCCTCATCACCACCAGCGCGCCTTCGAACAACAGCATCAGCGGCACAGCGAGCAGCAGTTGCGAAACCACGTCGGGCGGGGTGGCGACCGCCGCGACCACGGTGATCGCGACGATGACGTAACGCCGCGCCGCGGCCAGCTGAGCGCGCCTGACGATCCCGGCGACGTTGAGCAGCACAAGCAGAACCGGCAGCAGGAAACTCATGCCAAAAGCGAGGATGAACTGCATCACCAGGCTGAGGTAATCTCCGGTCCCGGGAAGCGCCTCGAGCTGGAGCCCGCCCTTGGTGCCCTCGAAGGTCAGGAAAAATTTGAACGCGGTTGGCATCACCACGTAGTAGGCCAGCGCCGCTCCGCCGAAGAAGAACAGCGGCGTAACCAACAGGAACGGGAGAAAGGCTTTCTTCTCCTTGGCGTAGAGTCCGGGGGCGACAAATGCCCAGAGCTGGTTGGCGATGATCGGGAAGCAGACGAAAAACGCCGCAAACAGCGCGACCTTGAGCTCGACGAAGAACGCCTCGTAGAGCTTGGTGTAGATGAGCTTGCCCTGGCCCGGCGGGAACGCCTCGGTCAGCGGACGGACGAGGAAGCCGAAGATCTCGTCGGCGAAATAGAAGCAACCGGCAAAGGCTATTCCAAGCGCAAAGACGCAGCGCAGCAGCCGGGTGCGCAGTTCGATCAGGTGATCGAGCAGCGGCGCCTGGCTCTCGTCGATATCCTTGACTTTGAGCATCTCAGGTCGGGTCCTGCGATGGCTTCGGTGCGGGCCCGGTGCCGGGGTCGGGTCCGGCCAACGCCGCCTCGGCAGCCGCATCGCCGGGCGGATGCGCCGCCATAATCGCGGCGTTCTGATCGCGCCACTTCGCTTCCATCTCCTCGAGCTCGGCCTCGCGAATCATCGTCTCGATGCCCGAGCGGAAATGGCCCGAGACGCGGCGGACCTTGCCGATCCAGCGCCCCGCGGTGCGCAGCGCGAAGGGCAGGTCTTTCGGCCCGATCGCGACGATCGCTACGATCACGATGACCAGGAGTTCGGAGGCGCCTACATCGAACATGGGCTACCGCCCGCAATATCGATCAGGGCTGGCCGGGGCCGCTGGACTTATCGGCGATCTCGGCGGTCTCGGCGGACTGCGCTGTAGCAGGCGGGGCCGGGATCTGCGCCGGCGGCGGGGTTACCGGGCGATCGGTGGTCTCGTCGGCCATTCCCTGCTTGAAGCTCTTCAGCCCTTTGCCGAACTCGCCCATGACGTCGGCCACCCGGCCGCGGCCGAACAGCACGAGGACCACCACGAGCACGATCACCCAGTGCCAGATTGATCCGAAACCCATGTCACAACTCCTCGAAGCGGGCCGGCGCGTCGTCTGCGCTGCGCGCCGCACGCCCCCGTTGCGCTCTATTTAGGCCATCACCGGCCCGGACGCCAGTCAGTCGGCGGATTCTTCTTCGCTCGGCGAAGTCGCCGCACCCGCGGTTTCCATCGCCTCGGCCAGCGCATCCTCGACCGGATCGAGCAATCCGGCGGCGCGAAGCTCGTCGATTCCCGGCAGATCGCGCCGCGATTCGAGACCGAAATGGGTGAGAAACTCGCTGGTCGTGGCATAGATCACCGGCCGACCCGGCACCTCGCGCCGCCCGACGATCCGCACCCAGACAGCCTCGAGGAGCACGTCAAGCGTGCCCTTGGCGGTCTGGACCCCGCGGATCGCCTCGATCTCGGCGCGGCTGACCGGCTCGTGATAGGCGACGATCGCGAGCACTTCGGTCGCCGCGCGGCTAAGGCGGCGCACTTCCTCGCGTTCGCGGCGCAGCAGGTGGGCGAGATCGGCGGCGGACTGGAAGTGCCAGCGCCCGCCGCGCTCGACCAGTTCGATTCCGCGGCCGGCGTAGTGTTCGGCCAACTCGGCCAGCGCGTCGTTCACCGCCACTCCGCCGAGATGCGCCGAAATCGCCTCGGTGGTCATCGGCGCCTCGGCGGCGAACAAGGTCGCTTCGACCGCGCGGACCACGGCGTCGGGCTGACTCATGCCCTGATCCCCCGCACCCGCAGTTCGCCGAACATTTCTTCCTGCGCGATCTCGGCCTTGCCCAGCCGCGCCAGCTCGAGCGTGGCGACGAAGCTCGAGGCCAGCGCCGAGCGGCGCAGCCGCGGTTCGGCGTGCGGCGGCAGGAAGTCCTCGAGCCGCATCCAGTCGAGCGCCACACCGAGCATCGCCGCAACCCGCGCCAGCGCCGAATCGAGCGTCATCACCATCCGGTCGCGGACCATGTGGACCACCGGCACGGTGCGCGCCTTGACCTGGCCATAGGCGTGAACCAGCGCGAACCAGTCGCACTGCCAGTGGTTCTTGCGGTCGACCCGAAGGCCCTCGGGCGCGCCGCGACGGAACACGTCGCGGCCGAGCCGGTCGCGCCCCATCAGCCGCGCCGCCGCCTCGCGCATCGCCGCCAGTCGCTGGAGCCGCAGCTGGAGCCGCAGCGCCAGTTCCTCGGGGCTTGGGTCTTCCTGCTCCTCGCGCGGGAGCAGCAGCGCCGACTTGAGGTAGGCCAGCCAGGCGGCCATCACCAGGTAATCGGCTGCCAGCTCGAGCCGCAGCGCCTCGGCCCGCTCGATGTAATCAAGGTATTGATCGACCAGCGATAGGATTGAAATTGTCCGCAGATCGACCTTCTGCCGCCGCGCGAGATCGAGCAGCAGATCGAGCGGCCCTTCCCATCCGTCGAGCTCGAGGTAGAGCGCGGCGTCGTCGGTCGCGGCAGTGGCAGGGCCGTCCCAATCTTCCATCGGCGCGTCGAGCGCGGGGCCGAACAGGGTTTTCCGATTGTCCTGAGCCGGTCGAAGGATCATGCCCGCGCTCCGACCAGCCCGAGCAGCGCATCGCGCTTGGCGATCAGTTCGGCCTGGTAGCCGCGGGCGCCGTCGAGCCGGGTCACCGCGAGCGCCCGCTCGAGCCGCGCCGCGGTTCCGGAGTTCATCGCCGGCAGGCGTTCGCAAATGCCGACCATGTCGGCCATCTTGCCCCAGCAGTTGAGCGCGATGTCGCAGCCCGCCGCCACCGCCCGCTCGGCGCGCTCGGGAACCGTTCCCGACAGAGCTTCCATGTCGAGATCGTCGGTCAGCAATAGCCCGCCGAACCCGATCCGCTTGCGGATAATCTCGGCGACGATGAACGGCGATTGCGTCGCCGGCCGCTCGGCGTCCCAGGCGGTGAACAGCAGGTGCCCGGTCATCGCCATTGGCGCATCGGCGAGCGCGCGGAACGGCGCAATGTCGCTCTCCAGTTCCGCTTCGCTGGCGGTTACGGTGGGCAGTTCCTTGTGGGTATCGGTGCTGGTGCGGCCGTGGCCGGGCATGTGCTTGATCGTCCCGACCACCCCTGCGCGCGACAGCCCATCGAGCACCGCGCGGCCGATCGCCGCCACCCGCAGCGGTTCGTAGCCATAGGCGCGGTCGCCGATCACGTCGTGCGCGCCCGCCTGGCGCACGTCGAGCACCGGGGCATGGGTGCAGGTGATCCCGACCTCGGCGAGGTCGTGGCCGAGCGCCTCGGCGTTGGCGCGCGCCGCCTCGATCGCGCTGGCCGGGGCGAGGTCATAAAGCCGGTCGAACGCCGCTCCGGCAGGCCAGGCCGGCCACACCGGCGGCTTGAGCCGGGCAACTCGTCCGCCCTCCTGATCGACGGTGATCAGCAGCTTGTCGCGGCCGTGGATCGAACGCAGGTCGTCGGTCAGCGCGCGCAGCTGCTCGCGGCTTTCGACGTTGCGCCCGAACACGATGTAGCCCGCCGGATCGGTGTCGGCGAAAAACGCACGCTCGTCGGCAGTCAGCGCCGTTCCCGAAAGGCCGAAGATCGCCGGAGTCATGGCCGCGAGAGTCGCAGTTTTCCGGGCCTCACGCAAGCGAGTGCGCGGCCTGAAGTGTGGATTAGCGGGTCACTTCACCTGGCAGGACAGCCCGCCCGCCTTGAGCTTGGCGCACAACGCGTTCGCCGCCGCTGAATCGGACGCGAGCGCCTGGAGCCGCCACACGGTGCCGATATCGGCCTGGCCCTGGACCGCGCGGTGGCCGACGCCAGAAAGCGCCGAGTGCTGCTGGACCATCTTGGCCCAGGCCGCTTCGGCCCCGGCCTGCGACGAATAGGCCCCGACCTGGACCCCGACCGAGCCCGCGGCGGGGGCCTTGCCGTCGGCATCGGCCGCTGGCGCGGGCGCGCCGTCACCCAGCCGCGCCGGGCGGGTCTGGCCTTCGGAGACGGCGAAACTGGTATCGCCGGTCCCCGCCATCTTGCGCCCGCCGGGGTCCTTGGGCGCTTCCTTGTACGGCGTCTTGGGCGCTTCGATGGTGCTCCCGTCGGCGACCAGCGCGGGGTCGGTTTCGCCGCGGCTCGCCCACCAGATCACCCAGACCAGCACCGCGAGCACCACCAGCCCGGCCGCGGCCAGCGCAATCAGCCGCCCGGTCCCGCCGCCCTCGCCGCCGTCATAGTCGTCGTCGGCGGATTCGAGCCAGGGCAGCCGCTCCTCGTCGTCGAGCGCGAGGCGTTCGGTGTCGAGCGGAGCGTCCCCGGGCGCGAATTCCTCGCCCTCGATGCGGTCGTCGTCGTCGCCCCCGGCCATGATCACATCTCCTCGACCGCCTCGACGCCGAGCAGCGCCAGGCCGTTCTTCACAAGCTGCCCGATTTGCGCGGCGAGATAAAGCCTTGCGGAGGTCAGTTCACCATCTTGTGCCGCGATGATGCGCTTGTCCGGGCGGTCGTTGCCGAGATTCCAGAAAGCATGGAACGCAGCGGCAAGGTCGCCGAGGAAGAATGCCACGCGGTGCGGCTCGCGCGCCGCGGCGGCAGCTTCGACCAGCCGCGGGAACTGCGCGGCGAGCTTGACCAGCGCCAGCTCTTCCGCGCCGAGCCGGTCGAGATGGTCCGGCGACGGCGCAAGACCCTCGGCCGCGCCCTTGCGGAGGGTCGAGCGGATCCGCGCGTGGGCGTATTGGACGTAGAACACCGGGTTGTCCTTCGAGGCCTCGACCACTTTGGCGAAGTCGAAGTCCATCTGCGCCTCGGGCTTGCGGGTGAGCATGGTGAAGCGGACCACGTCCTTGCCCACTTCGCTCACCACCTCGGCGAGCGTGACGAAATTGCCCGAGCGCTTCGACATCTTCACCGGCTCGCCGTCGCGGAGCAGCTGGACCATCTGCACCAGCTTGATCTCGAACGGCTTTTTCTTGCCGGCGCCCTCGGTCATCGCCGCAACCGCGGCCTTGATCCGCTTGACCGTGCCGGCGTGGTCCGCGCCCCAGATATCGACCAGCGCGTCGGCGCTGGCGGCCTTCTGGAAGTGATAGGCGAGGTCGGCGCCGAAATAGGTCCAGCTGCCGTCGCTCTTCTTGATCGGGCGGTCCTGATCGTCGCCGTAGCGGGTCGAGCGGAACAGCGGCAGTTCGACCGGCTCCCAGTCGTCGACGGTCTTGCCCTTGGGCGCTTCGAGGACACCGTCGTAGACCAGGTCGCGCGCGCGCAGCCAGGCTTCGGCCTGCGCGGGCTTGCCCGCTGCCTGGAGTTCGGCCTCTGATGAGAACAGGTCGTGGTGAATGCCGAGCAGGGCGAGGTCGGCCTTGATCATCTCGAGCATCGCCGCGACCGCGCGGTGGCGGAACACGGCGAGCCACTCGCTTTCGGGGGCCGCGACATAGCTGTCGCCAGCCTCGTCGGCGAGCGCTTGCCCGATCGGCGCCAGATAGTCGCCCGGATAGAGTCCTTCCGGCACCTCGCCGGCAGCCTCGCCGAGCGCCTCGAGATAGCGCCAGTGTGCCGAGCGGGCGAGGACGTCGACCTGCCCGCCGGCGTCGTTGACGTAGTATTCGCGGATCACCTTGTGCCCGGCGAATTCGAGCAGCGAAGCGAGCGCATCGCCGACCACCGCGCCGCGGCAGTGCCCCATATGCATCGGCCCGGTCGGGTTGGCGGAGACGTATTCGACGTTGACCGTGCTGCCACTGCCGACTGCCGAACGCCCATAGTCCGCCCCGAGCGCCGCGACCGCACGCAGTTCCTCGAGCCATGCGGCGTCGGCGATGCGCAGGTTGATGAAGCCCGGCCCGGCAATTTCGGCAGAAGTCACCGCCGGAACCTTGCCCAGCTCGCCGACCAGTGCCTCGGCCAGCGCGCGCGGGTTCATCCCCGCGGGCTTGGCCAGCACCATCGCCGCGTTGGTCGAGAGATCGCCGTGCGCCGGATCGCGCGGCGGCTCGGCTGTGACGTTGCTCCGGTCGAGCCCCGCGGGCAGCGTGCCCGCGGCGACAAGCGCATCGAGCGCGGCGGAAATGTGGCCGGCAAAGGCGGCGTGAAGAGTGGCGGGCGCAGGCATGGCCGCGCCGTTAGCGACTTTGCGCAGCCTTGCCTACCGCGTCGCGTTGTAGGCGATCTGCGCCTGGTCGAGCTGGAAGCCGACCAGCACCTCGAAGGTCGCGCGGGCGACGGCGGCCTTGACCTCGGGATCGGCGAGCGGGTCGAGCGCGGCGTCGGGATCACCGGCCTTGCGTTTGCGGGTGATCCGCTCGCGGATGTCGGCGGGGAGCGTCGCCTCGGCGCGGTCGACGAAGGCGCCGCCCTGGGCGCTCGCCTGGGCGCGGCCCTGGCCATCGGCGAAGTTGAGCGTGACCGTGCCGATGCGCTTGGCGATCACCGCGGTGCCGCCGCGCAGCACGGTGACGAAGTAGGGCAGCTGGACCTGCCGCGCGCCGCGGGTGTCGTAGCGCTGCGCCTGGACGTCGAAGCTGACGCCGGCATAGACCTTGTCGGTGTTCTCGGCGCAGGTGTTGCGCAGGTTGGTCATGTTCGCGACCACGTCGATTGCGCGCGAATCGGTGCTCCCGGGGGTGCTGAACAGGGTGACGTCACCGGTATAGTCGGGGATCCCCACCGCCGGGCAAGCCCCGCGCACCGCGGTGATCCCAACGCTCTCGTCGACCACGAGATCGCCGGTCCCGCGACATCCGGCCAGGGCCAGGGCAATCAGCGAGGCGGACAGCAGGCGGCGGGTGGCGGTCATTCGAAAAATCCCTCGGAAAGTCGTATGCTGGCGTCCCTAGCGGCGCACGCAACGAAGCGCTAGGGGGGCCGAGATGAACGCCCCCTTTCCGCCCCCGGACAAACCGCCGCTGCGCGTTCTGATCGCCGCGCCGCGAGGGTTTTGCGCCGGGGTCGACCGCGCGATCGAGATCGTCGAGCGTGCGCTCGAGCGTTTCGGCCAGCCGATCTACGTGCGCCACGAGATCGTTCACAACCGTTTCGTAGTCGATAGCCTCAAGGCCAAAGGCGCGGTGTTCGTCGAGGAACTCGACCAAGTGCCCGATGGCGCCCAGGTGGTGTTCAGCGCGCACGGGGTGCCCAAATCGGTCCCGGCCGATGCCGACGCCCGCGGGCTCGACTGGCTCGACGCAACCTGCCCGCTGGTGAGCAAGGTCCACCGCCAGGCCGAGCGCCAGATCGAGGCCGGGCGGCACATAGTTTTCGTCGGGCACAAGGGCCACCCCGAAGTTATCGGCACGATGGGCCAGGTGCCCGCGGGCGCGATCACCCTGGTCGAAACCGTGGCCGATGTCGCCGCGCTGGACTTTCCCGCCGATGCGCCGCTAGCGTTCCTCACCCAGACCACGCTGTCGGTCGACGACACGCGCGAAATCGTAGCCGCGCTCAGGGAACGCCATCCGGGGATCGTCGGCCCCAAGGCAGAGGACATCTGCTACGCCACCTCGAACCGCCAGGCCGCGGTCAAGGAAATCGCCGCGCAGTGCGAGCTGGTGCTGGTGATCGGCGCGCCGAACAGCTCGAATTCGGTCCGGCTGGTCGAGGTTGCGCAGCGTTCCGGAGCGTGCGCCCAGCTTATCCAGCGCGCCAACGACATCGACCCGCGCTGGCTCGACGGGATCGCCGTGCTCGGTTTGACCGCCGGCGCTTCCGCGCCCGAGCAGCTCGTCAGCGAAGTGATCGCACGGCTCGGGGAATTGCGCGCGGTGAGCGTCGAGGAATTCGTCACCGCGCAGGAAAACATGGTGTTCAAGCTGCCGCGCCAGCTGGTCGACTAGTGGCGGTTTACACCCAGCTCGGGGCGGAGACGCTCGGCGCGCTGATCGCCGAATTCGACGTCGGCGAACTCCGTTCGGTCAAAGGCATCGCCGAGGGCGTCTCCAACAGCAACTGGCTGGTCGAAACCACCGGCGCCGATGGACGCGGGACGCGCTTCATCCTGACGATGTACGAATACCGCATCGACGCGGCGGACCTGCCGTTCTTCCTCGGCTTGCTCGATCATCTCGCCGCGCGCGGTTGCCCGGTGCCGCGCACGATCCACGACCGCTCGGGCGCAGCGTTCCGCACGATCGAGGGCAAGGCGGTGGCGCTGATCGAGTTCCTGCCGGGTGTTTCGGTGAGCCTGCCGACTGCGGCGCAAGCGGCCGCTGTCGGCCGCGCGCTGGCGCAGACCCACCGCGCCGCGGCGGACTTCGGACCGGTTCGGGCGAACGCGATGGGACCGGCCGAATGGACCCGGCTTGCCGAAACCAGCGGGGCCGAGCGGCTGGCGACGATCGACCCGGCGCTGCCCGGACTGGTTGCGACCGAACTCGCCGAAGTGGCGGCCCACTGGCCGACCGACCTGCCGTGCTCGGTGATCCACGCCGACCTGTTTCCCGACAACGTGCTGATGCTGGGAGATCGGGTTTGCGGGCTGATCGACTTCTATTTCGCCTGCACCGACCTGACCGCCTACGATGTCGCGGTGACCCATGCCGCATGGTGTTTCGGCGCCGCCGGGCGACGCTTCGATCCGGCGCTGTCGCGGGCCTTGCTCGAAGGCTACGAGGCCGAGCGCCCGCTGAGCGACGCCGAGCGCGCGGCGCTGCCGCTGCTCGCTCGCGGCGCATCGCTGCGGTTCCTGCTCAGCCGGGCCTACGATTGGCTCAACACCCCTGCGGACGCGCTGGTCACCCGCAAGGATCCGCTGGCTTTCGCGCGGCGGCTCGAATTCTATGCCGACCCCGCCAACGCCGGAGTCTTCGCCGCGCCATGAAGCTGGTCGAGGCGTTCACCGACGGGGCCTGCAAGGGCAACCCCGGCCCCGGCGGCTGGGGCGTGGTGCTGCGCATGGGCAGCCGCGAGAAGGAACTCGCCGGTTATGATCCGGCTACCACAAACAACCGCATGGAGCTGACCGCGGCGATCCGCGCGCTCGGAGCGCTCAAGGAGCCGTGCCGGGTCAAACTCCACACCGACAGCCGCTACATGATCGACGGGATCACCAAGTGGTGCTTCGCCTGGCAGCGCAACGGGTGGAAGACAGCCGCGAAGAAGCCGGTGCTCAACGCCGACCTGTGGCAGGAGCTGATCGCCGCGGTGCGCCCGCACCGGGTCGAATGGATCTGGGTCAAGGGCCACGACGGCCACCCCGAAAACGAACGCGCCGACCGGCTCGCGAGCGACGCGGCTTTGGCGGGCTAGCGAAAGCGCGCCGGCGAGAACGGCGCCGGATCGACCGCCCCGGGCGCTTCACCGAGCAGGACCCGCGCGGCGAGATCGGCCGCGGCGGGCGCGGTCTGGATGCCGAAGCCGCCCTGCCCGGCGCACCAGAAGAACCCGGGATGCGCCGGATCGAAGCCGTAAACCGGGAGTCGATCGGGCGCGAACGAGCGCAGCCCGGCCCACTTGTGCTCGACCCGTTCGACCGGCCAGTCGACCACTTTCTCGAAGCGGTCGATGGCGATGGCGATGTCGAGTTCTTCCGGGGCCGCGTCGCAGGGATCGGTGGGGGTCTCGTCGTGCGGGCTGAGCCACAAGCGTCCCGCTTCGGGCTTGAAGTAAAACTGCTCGTGGAGGTCGATAACCAGCGGCAGGTTAGCCGCGGCGGCGGGTGCGGTGCGCAGCTGGACGACGGTGCGGCGGAACGGTTGGATGCCGAGCGGCACCGCGCCGCAGCGCCCGGCGACTTCATCCGCCCAGGCGCCCGCGGCATTGACCACCACCCCGCAACGCAGCGCGCGCCCGTCGCGCAGCGCCAGCCGCCAGGCGGTCCCGTCGAACTCCGCGTTTTCGAGGTGGGCGTTGCACAGCAGCTCCACCCCCCCGCGGGTGGCGTCGCCGATGAACCGCTGATGCAGCCCCGCGACGTCGATGTCGCTGCACTCGGGCTCGAGCGCGCCTTGCGTCCATTCGCCGCGCAGCCCGGGGATTCGCTCGGTCAATCCGGGTCGGTCGAGCAGTTCGACCCGCACCCCCGCGGCGGTGAAGGTCGCGGCGAAAGCTTCGAGCTCCGCCTCCTCCCCGGCGCGGGCGATCGTCAGCCCGCCCCGCGGCCCGAGGAAGCCATTGTCGCGCAGGAACGGACCCGAAGCGGTGGTGAGCGGCTGGATTGCCGAGCCGCCGTAGCTTTCCGACCAGAATGCCGCCGAGCGGCCGGTCGAATGGTAGCCTGGCCGCACCTCTCCTTCGAGCATCACGACCCGCGCGCGTCCGGCCAGATGCGCGGCGAGCGATGCGCCGGCGATGCCTGCGCCGACAATCGCGATATCGCAGTCGAGCGTCACTGCGCCGGCGCGGCGCGGTCGAGAAACGCGTCGATTGCGCCAAGCACGCGATTGCGCACCGCGTCGGCCTCGCGCAGCACCTCGTGCCGAGCCTCATCGCCGAGAGTGAGCAACTCGGCGTTCGGCAGGCGCTTTGCAGCGCGCGCTATCGCGCCGTAGGCGACCAGCCGGTCGGCGGTGGTGGCGACGATGAACACCGGGGTCGCGATCCGCTCGAGCGCTCCCGGACGCGCCAGCAGCCGCATCGAGGCGTAGGCGCGCTCGACCCAGCCCCAGCTCCCCGGTCCCATCGCCAGCGCGGGCCGAGCCTCGCGCCACCAGACTTCGTCGGCGTAGCGCGCTTCGTCGTGGGTGAGCAGGGCGATCCGTCCCTCGGGCAGCTGGCCGGGCTTTTCGCTCCATTTCCAGGCGAGCCGGCGACGATCTCCGATCTTGCACATCAGCTTCGCGGCGGCTTGCAACAGGCCGAGCGGGACGCGATCGGGGAGGAACCCAAGCATCGGCGCGGAGAGCACCGCCGCGACGGGATCGACTTTGCCTTCTGCCAGCGCGCGCAGCACCAGGTGCCCGCCCATCGAATGCCCGGCGAGCACGTGTGGGCCGGGGGTTTCGGCCTTCCAATCGCGCCACAGCGCCGCGAGATCGGCCACCCAGGTCGAAAAGTCGTCGATATGTCCGGTCCGGTCGTCGAGCCCGAGCCGGCCCGAGCCCGCCTGCCCGCGCCAGTCGGCGGCGGTCACCTGCCACCCTTGCCCGCGCCAATGTTCGAAGGTTTCGAGATATTTCTCATAGGCATCGCCGCGCCCGCCGAAGAACAGCACCGAACCGCGCGGCGGCCCCTCGGGGGCCGGCCAGTCGATGCGGCGGATGGCGTGACCGTCGGCCGCGCGCCAGACCCCCTCGCGCGCGCCCGCGGGAATGGAACGCCGGTCGAAGTGCGGCTGGGATGCGTCGCGGGGGAGTGTCACCTTGGCTAATTCCGGCTTCTTGGGGGTGGTTACTTTTTGGTAAGTCCTGCCGGTTAGGAGTGCTTCCTGGACCAGGGGGCATTTCATGCAGGGCGGCGGTTTCTCCTACGTTTTGGTGGTGGGCTTGGCAATCGCGCTGCTGATCGCCGCGTTTACCGACCTGCGCGCCCGCCGCATCGACAACTGGCTCAACGCCGCGATCGCGCTCGGCGCGCCGCTGTTCTGGTGGAGCAGCGGGCTGGCGCTGTGGCCCGATGTCGCCTGGCAGCTCGGGCTCGCCTTCGCCACCTTCGCGGTGCTCGCCGGCCTGTTCGCGCTCGGCGCGATGGGCGGCGGTGACGTCAAGCTGCTGAGCGCGCTCGCGCTGTGGATCGCACCGCTTTGGTTTCTCAAGCTTTTGGTGATGATGGCGCTGATCGGCGGCGTGCTCACCATCGTCTTTGGCGCTTGGCACATCGCCCGCCGCCAGCGCGACAAAGTCGCCATTCCTTATGGCGTCGCGATCTCCAGCGCGGGCCTGTGGGTGCTCGCCAGCAACTACCTCCCCGCTTTCCAGTCGCTTCCGGCATCGGGCGCCGGAGTGGGGTGAACCTGATTTTAACCAGTTTGCCCGATGTCGTGAGACTGGACTTCGGGATTTATCGAGGGGGCTAGCAAAGCCATGGATAGGAAGAAGCTGATGTTGCTGCTCGGCGCGCTGGTCGTGGCGATCGGCACGGCCATGGCCGCACGCAGCCTGTTTGCCGGGGCCAGCGCCCCGCAAGCCGAGGCCGCGCAACAGGCGCCCAAGGGACCCAAGGTGCTGGTCGCCCAGCGCGCGCTCCCGGTCGGCACCATCATCACCGCGGATTCGATCTCGTTCACCGCCTGGCCCAAGGAAATGGTGCAGGACGCCTATTTCCTCGATGGCGAAGCCGACATGCAGAAGCTGCTCGGCACGGTGGTGCGCTATCCGATCACCGCCGGCCAGCCGGTCACCCAGGGCGCCCTGGTCAGCCCAGGCGACCGCGGCTTCCTCGCCGCCGCGCTCGGCCCCGGCATGCGCGCGGTCACCATCCCGGTTTCGCAGAAGACCGGCGTCGGCGGGTTCGTGTTCCCGGGCGACCATGTCGACCTGGTGCTGACCCAGACGGTCAAGACGTCCGAAGACCAGCCGCTCAAGGCGTCGGAAACGATCCTGCGCAACCTGCGCGTGCTCGCCACCGACCAGTCGACCGAAACCGAAATCGTCGACGGCAAGACCGTGGTGAAATCGTCCAAGACGGTCACCCTCGAAGTGACCCCGCGGATCGGCGAGAAGATCGCCGTCGCCCAGACCATCGGCACGATCAGCCTGTCGCTGCGCAGCCTCGCCGACAACCAGTCGGAACTCGAGCAGGCGCTCGCCAGCGGCGCGGTCAAGGTCCCCGCCGGCGCGTCGAAGGCCGAAGAAGAGAAGATCCTCAGCCAGGCGATGAACCGTCCGCAGGACGCGATGGGAACCTTCGTCACCGGCGGCGACGTCTCGCGCTTCCAGCGCAAGACCATGCCCGCCTCGCGCGATGCCCTCGCCCGCGAGTTCATGCGCTCGGCCGGTGCTTCCGCCGGCGCCCAGCTCGCCGGTGGCGGGGCGCGCACGACCACCACCGTGGTCCGTTCGGGTCCGGTGGTCCGCGTCACCCGCGGCAAGACCACGGTCACCGAACCGGTGGGGGGGAACTGAGATGCGGATCGGGATCACGGGCGCGAACGGCGCCAACCGGAAAGGCACTGCGATGAAGCGCCGTCTAGTCACCACCCTGCTCACCGCCGCCTGCGCGGCCGCCCCGCTGGCGCTGCTGCCGGCCGGAACGGCCCACGCGCAGTCGGTGATGCGCCCCGCGAGCGACATCAACCTGTCGATCGGACGCGGCCAGCTGGTCACCGTTTCGGGGACCATGGCCGACGTTTTCGTCGCCAACGATTCGGTCGCCGACGTCCAGGTCAAGTCGGCCCGCCAGCTCTACGTTTTCGGCAAGGCCGGCGGCGAGACCACGGTTTACGCCAGCAACGCAGCGGGCGACGTGATCTGGTCGGCCAACATCCGGGTCGGCTCGAACATCGACAGCGTCGATCAGATGCTGCGCCTCGCCATGCCCGACGCCAAGATCGCGGTCTCGACCATGGGCACCGGCACCTTCCTGCTGACCGGCACGGTGGCCTCGCCCGAGGACGCCGCCGAGGCCCAGCGCCTCGTCTCGGCCTTCGTCGGCAAGGACGCCAACGTCATCACCCGGCTCAAGATGGCAACCCCGCTGCAGGTCAACCTGCGCGTCAAGTTCGCCGAAGTCAGCCGCACCCTGGTCCGTCAGATCGGCACCAACCTCTCGGCCATCGACGGATCGAGCGGGTTCCAGTTCGGCATCGGCCAGGGCCGCGGCAACTTCCTCAACACGCACTACGCCGGCCCCGGCCAGGCGCTGAGCGTGGGCAGCAAGCTCAAGATCCAGATTCCCGATCCGAACAATCCGGGCGGTTTCGTCGAAGTCGATGGTTCGTCGGTCAATCCGATCTCGTCGGGGACCACCCTTGCAGGCGCGGGCCGCCTGTTCGGGCTCGACCTGCTCGGCGCACTCGACCTCGGCGAGACGCTCGGCCTGGTCACCAGCTTGTCCGAGCCCAACCTGACCGCGCTCTCGGGCGAAACCGCGGACTTCCTCGCGGGCGGCGAATATCCGATCCCGATCAGCCAGGGCCTCGGCACGACCTCGGTCGAATACAAGAAGTTCGGCGTCAGCCTGGCCTACACTCCGACGGTCCTCTCCAATGGCCGCATCTCGATCCGCGTGCGGCCCGAAGTGTCCGAGCTGTCGAGCCAGGGTTCGATCACGCTCAACGGCTTCAACGTCCCCGCGCTCACCGTGCGGCGGGCCGAGACCACGGTCGAGCTCGGCTCGGGCCAGAGCTTCATGATCGCCGGGCTGATGGGCAACAACGCCCAAAACACGGTCAAGAAACTGCCTGGCGCGGGCGACCTGCCGATCATCGGCTCGCTGTTCCGTTCGACCAACTTCCAGCGCGGCGAAACCGAGCTGGTGATCGTGGTCACGCCGTACCTGGTCAATCCGGTCGACGGCAGCGAGATCAAGCTGCCGACCGACGGGTTCCAGAACCCCAACGACATCCAGCGGCTGTTCGGCAACATGGAGAACGACGGCAAGTCGGGCGCCAGCCGGCCGATGCCGACCGCCGCTCCGGCCGCTCCCGCCGCGCCCAAGGTCGGGCTCGACGACAACCCGGCGGCCCTGCCGGCCAAGCCGAAGAAGAAGGGGCGCGAGCGCACGGCCAACGCCGCCGCCGCCCCCGGCTTCAACCTGAACTGAGAAAGGTGACGACCATGCGCAAATCCCAACTTCGTGCGGCGGCCGCCATCTCGCTCGGCCTCGCCCTCAGCGGCTGCATCGGCGGCGCGGCGACCAACCGCTCGCTCGAAAGCGTCCACCAGCCGGTGGTCTCGCGGACCAACTTCACGCTCGACGTGACGACCGGCCCGGGCGGCCTGTCGCTGCCCGAACAGCGCCGGCTCGCCGGCTGGTTCGAGGCGCTCGACCTGCGCTACGGCGATCGCATCGCGGTCGACGATCCGCTCGACAGCGGCGCCACCCGCGCCGCGGTCGAAGGCGTCGCGGGGCGTTATGGCCTGCTGGTCGGCAGCGAAGCGCCGGCCACCCCGGGCTTCGTCAACGCCGGGACGGCGCGCGTCGTCGTGACCCGCTCGACCGCTAGCGTCCCGGGCTGCCCGGACTGGTCGGCCAAGTCGGACACCAACCTGAGCAACGCCACCAGCACCAACTACGGCTGCGCCTCTAACGCCAACCTCGCGGCGATGGTCGCCAACCCCGAGCACCTGCTCAAGGGCGAGACCGGCACCGGCGAAACCGTGGTGATGAGCTCGACCAAGGCGATCGACACCTATCGGGAGGCCAAGCCGACCGGCGCCGATGGCCTGACCAAGCAATCGACGCAGAGTGGGAAGTAAGTGACATGAACGCTCCTTGGAAACCCGTGCAGGGCAATCGCGACGCCTTCGCCGCCTATATCTGCGACGATGCCGCGCTCGACGTGCTGCGTCCGGTCGTGATCGAAATGGGCTGGCAGCCCGAGAAGTGCAACAAAGGCGGGCTGCGCAACGCGGTCCAGTCGCTCTCGATCACCGCCAGTCCGAACATCCTGATGGTCGACCTGTCGGAGAGCGGCGATCCGCTCAACGACATCAACGGTCTGGCCGAAGTTTGCGAGCCCGGCACGGTGGTGATCGCGGTCGGCCAGGTCAACGACGTTCGGCTTTACCGCGATCTGCTTGGCAGCGGCATCCACGACTACCTGCTCAAGCCGCTTTCGCCGGGGCAGATCCGCGATGCGCTGATCAACGCCCAGGCGGTGTTCGCCGCGCCCAAGCATCTCGAAGGCGGCGCGGTCAAGAAGCACATTTCGACCGCGATCATCGGCACCCGCGGCGGAGTTGGGGCCTCGACCCTGGCGACCTCGCTCGCCTGGCTGTTCAGCGCCGACAACAAGATGCCGACCGCGCTGCTCGATCTCGATGTCCACTTCGGCACCGGTGCGCTGGCGCTCGATCTCGAGCCCGGCCGCGGGCTGACCGACGCGATCGAGAACCCCAGCCGAATCGACGGGCTGTTCATCGAACGCGCGATGATCCGCGCCAACGACAACCTTGCGATCCTCTCGGCCGAAGCGCCGATGAACTCGCCGCTGATGACCGACGGCGCGGCCTTCGTGCAGCTCGAGGAAGAGTTCCGCCAGGCCTTCGAGATGACCGTGGTCGATCTGCCGCGCAACATGCTGATCAACTTCCCGCACCTGCTCGCGGAAGTGAACGTCGTGCTGCTCGTCACCGAAATGACGCTGGCCTCCGCGCGCGATGCGATCCGCATCCTGTCGTGGCTCAAGACCAACGCCAGCCACGTTCAGACGATCGTCGTCGCCAACAAGGTTATGCCGGGCGTCGCCGAAATCTCGCGGCCCGACTTCGAGGCCTCGATCGAACGCAAGATCGGCTACACCGTGCCCTACGACGTCAAGGCGGCCGCCAACGCCGCCAAGCTCGGCCAGACCTTCGCCGACGCCAACCGTTCGTCGAAGGCCGGCGCGGCGATCCGCGAAGTCGCCAAGGCGGTGATGAACATCGGCGACGGCGAAGTCGTCGACGCGGTCGATCCGGCCAAGAAATCGCTGCTCGGCAAGTTCGACCTCAAGGCGATGCTCGCCAAGAAGCCCAAGCCGGCGGCGACGGTCGAAGCGGCCTGAAGCCCGCGCGGCGATCCCGCCAGGGGCCGCTGCACACGATAGACGATTGAGGAAGGCGTGGTGCGCAGATGAGCATTGTCCAGCTGCTGCTGATTGCCGGGGGTCTGATGACCTTCATGGTCCTCGGCTTCATGGCGCTGTCCGGCCCGTCGCCGGCGAAGGAAGGCGCGCGCAGGCTTCAGGGGCTGCGCGATCGGCACTCCGAAAGCACGAACGATCGGATGGAGGCCCAGCTGCGCAAGGCGGTCGCCGCGCGCAAGCCCAAGCTGCACAACATCGCCGGGTCGGAATCGCGCATCGCCGCGCTTGCCCTCAGGCTGCACCGCAGCGGCAAGCCGTGGACGGTGTCGCAGTACCTCTACGCCTCGCTCGGGGTCGCTTTGGCGATCACCGTGCTGATCTACCTCAAGTCGGGCGCGGCGCTGCTCTCGCTCGGGATCGGCGCGGTGTTCGGCGCCGGGATTCCGCACATGGTGGTGGGCTTCCACGTCAAGAAGCGCACCGGCAAATTCAACACCAAGTTCCCCGACGCGATCGAACTGCTCGTCCGCGGCCTGCGCTCGGGGCTCCCGGTCACCGAAACGCTCGGGGTGGTCTCGAGCGAAGTCCCCGGCCCGGTCGGCGAGGAATTCAAGCTGGTGACCGAGCGCATCCGCATCGGCCGAACGATGGAAGAGGCGCTGCAGGAAACCGCGGACCGCCTCAACATCTCCGAGTTCAACTTCTTCTGCATCACCCTGGCGATCCAGCGGGAGACCGGCGGCAACCTTGCCGAGACGCTCTCGAACCTCGCCGACGTGCTGCGCAAGCGCGCGCAAATGAAGCTGAAGATTCGGGCGATGAGTTCTGAATCGAAGGCTTCGGCCTACATCGTCGGGTGCCTGCCGTTCCTGGTTTTCGGGATGATCTGGTGGATCAATCCCAAGTACCTCGCCGGCTTCTTCACCGACGAGCGGCTGATCGCCACCGGCCTTGGCGGCGCGGTGTGGATGAGCCTGGGCGCTTTCATCATGGCCAAGATGGTCAGCTTCGAGATCTGAGCGAGAGGGACGCATAGCATCATGTTGAATACCCCTCCCGGTCCGACCCTTCTCGGCGTCGACGTTATCTTCGCCGGCACGCTGCTGGCGGCGCTCGCGGCGCTGGCGGTGATGTTCGCGATCTATACCGCGATCACCATCCGCGACCCGATGCAGAAGCGGGTCAAGGCGCTCAACGAGCGGCGCGAGCAGCTCAAGGCGGGGATCGTCACCGGGACGTCGCGGAAGCGCGCCAGCCTGATCCGCAAGAACGAAGCCACCGACAAGATGCGCGACACGCTGTCGTCGCTCAAGGTGCTCCAGGACAGCCAGCTCAAGGTCGCGCAGCAAAAGCTCGCCCAGGCCGGCATCCGCAAGAAGGAATGGGCGGTCGCGGTCATCTTCGGCCGGATGGTCGTGCCGATCGTGCTCGGCGGGGTCGCCGGGCTGTTGATCTACGGGATCAACTACTTTCCCGAATGGGGCGGGATGAAGCGGCTGTTCGGCTTCGCCGCGGCGGTCGGGTTCGGCTACAAGCTGCCCGACATCATCCTCAGCAACAAGATCAACAAGCGCACCAACGAGATCCGCAAGGGTCTGCCCGACGCGCTCGACCTGCTGGTGATCTGTGCCGAAGCCGGCCTCACCGTCGACGCCGCGTTCAACCGCGTCGCCAAGGAACTCGGCCGGGCCTACCCCGAGCTCGGTGACGAATTCGCACTCACCGCGATCGAGCTGTCGTTCCTCTCCGAGCGGCGCCAGGCGTTCGAAAACCTCGCTTACCGCGTCAACCTCGAGGCGGTGAAGGGCGTGACCACGACGATGGTCCAGACCGAACGCTACGGCACCCCGCTCGCCTCGGCGCTGCGCGTGCTCTCGGCCGAATTCCGCAACGAGCGGATGATGCGCGCCGAAGAAAAGGCCGCGCGTCTGCCCGCGATCATGACCGTGCCGTTGATCCTGTTCATCCTGCCGGTGCTGTTCATCGTCATTCTCGGCCCGGCGGCCTGCTCGATCGCCGACGCCTTCGCGGCCAAGCCCGGGCAGAGCTGAGCTTAAATCCTCCCCGGAACGGGGAGGGGGACTGCCGCCGCAGGCGGTGGTGGAGGGGTCGAGACCTTGCCGCAGGCGTGAGGTTTGCGGCGAGGTTTCGACCCCTCCGTCAGCCTTCGGGCCACCTCCCCGTTCCGGGGAAGATCTTAGAGCGGCACCACTTCCTGCTCGATCGCCCCGAAGATCGAATGCCCGGCGGCATCGCGCATCTCGATCCGCACCGTGTCGCCATAACGCAGGAAATCGGTCTTTGCCGCGCCCGCGCCGATCGTCTCGACCATCCGCAGCTCGGCAATGCAGCTGTAGCCCTTACCCCCGGCGCTCACCGGACGCCCCGGCGATCCGTCGGGATCGCGATTCGAGACCGTGCCCGAGCCGACGATCGAGCCCGCGCCGAGCCGCCTGGTCTTGGCGAGATGGGCGATCAGCGTGCCGAAATCGAAGGTGCACTCTTCGCCCGCTTCGGCCCGGCCGAAGGGTTGGCCGTTCAGATCGACCATCAGCGGACGGTGCAGCCGCCCCTCGCGCCAGGCCTCGCCGAGTTCGTCGGGGGTAACGAAAACCGGCGAGAAATGCGTCGCGGGTTTGGACTGGACGAAGCCGAAGCCCTTGGCGAGCTCGCCCGGGATGAGGTTGCGCAGGCTCACATCGTTGACCAGCCCGACGAGCAGGACGGCAGCGCGCGCCGCCGCCGCGTCGGTTCCCTGCGCAACGTCGCCAGTGACTACGCAGATTTCGGCTTCCATGTCGCAACCCCACGCCTCGTCGGCCAAGGTAATCGGCGCGCGTGCGCCGCGCAGGTCGTCGCTGCCGCCCTGGTACATCAGCGGATCGTGCCAGAAGCTCTCGGGCAGTTCGGCCCCGCGCGCCTTGCGCACCAGCTCGACGTGATTGACGTAGGCCGAGCCGTCGGCCCACTGGTAGGCGCGCGGCAGCGGGGCGAGCGCCTCGCGTTCGTGGAACCGCTCGCGCGGGATCGCCCCGTGTTCGAGTTCTTCGGCGAGCGCGCGCAGCGCCGGTTCGTGGCGCTCCCAGTCGTCGAGCGCGGCCTGCAATGTCGGCACCACATGCCCCGCCTCGGCAAACCACGCGAGATCGCGCGAGACCACGGCCAGCCGGCCGTCGCGGCCCCCGGGAAGCGAAGCGAGTTTCAAGTCTTGGGTCCTTCCTCGAGCACCCGCGCCTGATCAAGAACGCGGGCGAGCTGGTGCTTGAACTGGGCGGTCTCGGCGGGGCTGAGGATCGCGAACAGCCGCCGCTCCATGTCGAGCGCGTGGGGCATGATCCGGGCGTGGACCTCGGTCCCCGCCGCAGTCAGCCCCAGATGGTGCGAGCGTCCGTCGCGCGCGTTGGGGCTGCGCGCGACGAGGCCGCGCTCTTCGAGCACCTTGCACGCGCGGTTGACCGCGACCTTGTCCATCCGGGTGGCGTCGACGAGGTCGCGCTGGGTCTTCGCCCCGGCGTCGCCGAGCACCGCCATCACCCGCCATTCGGGGATCTTCAGCCCATACCGCGCGCGATACTCCCCGGCGATCAGGTCGCTAACCGCGTTCGAGGTCACCGACAGCAGATAGGGCAGGAAATCGGCAAGGCGGTTGCTCGGCTGGGCCATCGAAGCGGTTACTAGTGCAACCGGTTGGCCGCGCAAGGGCTATGCCGGCTTGACCGCCTCGGGCGCGGCGGCGGCGAAGGCGGGGAGCGCGCGCAAGGCCGCGTCGATCCGCACCAGCCGCGGCAGGGGTTCGAGCGGCAGGCCGAAGCGCCGGGCGCTGTACATCTGCGGGACCAGGCAGACATCGGCGAGGTTGGGCATATCGCCGCCGAACAGCCCGTCCTCGGGTGCCTGCGCTTCGAGCGCGGCGAGCCCGTCGCCGAGCCAGCGGTGGAGCCAGCGGGTGAGCGCCTCGGCATCGGCGCCCAATTCGTCGCGGAGGTAATTCTGCACCCGCAGGTTCTGCAGCGGGTGCATTTCGGCGGCGATGGTCAATGCCTGGGCGAGCGTGCGCGAGCGTGTGGCGGGATCGGCCGAGACCATCTTCGGCTCCTCGAACTTCGCGTCGAGGTAGTCGATGATCGCCAGCGACTGGCTCAGCAGGTGTCCGTCGACCTCGAGCACCGGGACCAGCGCGAGCGGGTTGATGGTGCGGAAAGCATCGCCGCGCTGCTCGCCCTCGGCGAGATTGACCGGCACCGAACGGTAAGCGACGCCCTTGAGATTGAGCACGATCCGCACCCGGTAGGCCGCGGAGGAGCGCCAATAGTCGTGCAGGACGACCTCGCTCACAGCACCCTCCCCGCGACCGCATCGAGCTTCGCCGCCAGCACCCGATCGCGCTCGTCCTTCGCGGTTACGACGGCCCCGTCGAGCGCCGTGTCCGCGAAGCTCGGACTGCGCTTGGCGGGCAGGCTCTTGGCCAAAGCGATCAAAGTCGCCCGCGCCAGTTCGGCGTTGACCTGCATCGTCGTGAACACTTCACCCGCCGAAACCGCCTCGCCTTCGCGCCATGAATCGAAATCGGTGACCATCGCCAGCATCGCATAAGCCAGCTCGGCCTCGCGCGCGAGCCGCGCTTCGGGCATCCCGGTCATCCCGATCACGTCGGCGCCCCACGATTGGTAAAGCCGGCTTTCGGCGCGGGTCGAGAACTGCGGTCCGTCGATGGCGACATAGCAGCCGGCGCGGTGGACGGTCGCCCTTGCATCCGCCGCTGCATCGGCCGCGAGTCCGGAGAGCCGAGGACAGACCGGATCGGCGAGGCTGACATGCGCGACCAGCCCCGGCCCGAAGAAACTGCGCTCGCGCCCGCTGGTGCGGTCGATCAGCTGGTCCACCGCGACGAGGTGGCCCGGCGAGAAATCCTCGCGCAGCGAGCCGCAGGCCGAAAGCGCGATCACGTCGCTGACCCGGCAGCGTTTGAGCACGTCGATATTGGCGCGGTAGTTGACCGCGTCGGGCGGGATCGTGTGCCCCGACCCATGCCGCGCGAGGAAAGTGAAGCGCACCCCGCCGAGCCGCCCGGTCGTCACCGGCCCCGACGGCATGCCGAACGGGCTGGCGACTTCGATTTCCTGCGCATCGTCCAGCTCGATCCCGGCGGAGAGGCCGGAACCGCCCAAAACTCCGATGTGCCAGTGCTCGCTCATCAGTGCCTGAGCACGCCCGCCATGATGAAATCGATGCAGTGCGCGCGGTAGCGGTCGCGCAGCTCTTCGGTCAGGGTGTCCTGGTCGAAGCAGTGGCGCAGCACCAGCCGCGCCGAGAAGAAGCGGTCCGCCGCGCCGGTCAGGGTGAAATAGAACAGCTGCGGATCGACGTCGCGGAACACCCCCTGCGCCACGCCGTCGGCAATCAGCTTGTCGTAGGCGCCGCTGAGCGGGGTGAGGTAGCTTTCGGCGATGCGGTGCGCCTCGTCGGGATCGCTCTCGCGCACCAGCCGCATCAGCAGGCGGTTGAGGTAAGGCGTTTTGTAATAGGTATCGACCACCGCGCCGATATGGTGGCGCAGCCGCGCCTCGGGCTCCCAGTCCTTGCGCATCAGCGCGTGGACCGAATTGACGATGTCGGCCATGTCGCGGTCGAGCAGAGCCTTCATCAGCCCGGCCTTGTTGCCGAAGTAGTACTTCACCAGCGCGGAATTGAGCCCCGAGCGCAGCGATAGCTCGGACAGCGAGATGTCGACGATGTCGCCCTCGCGCATGATGTCCGACGCGGTCTGCAGCAGCAGGTCACGCGCGCCGGGCGGGGCGTCGGGGGCGATCTGCGCGGTCTGGCTCATGCGAAGGGTGGCTCCTCCCACCACGGGTAGAAGTCGGGCATATCGCTCGCGACGCCGAGCGGGAAGGCGGGCGGGCGCTTCTCGAGGAAGCTTTGCACACCTTCCTTGGCGTCGGCGCCTTTGGACAGGCGATAGATCGCGCGGCTGTCGATCCGGTGCGCCATCATCGGATGCTCGGTCGCCGAGAGCCGCCACAGCATTGCGCGGGTCATGGCGATCGACACCGACGAGGTGTTGTCGGCGATCTCGCGCGCCAGCCCGCGCGCCGCATCCATCAGCTCGCTCTGCGGATGGACCGAGCGCACCAGCCCGGCGCGCAAGGCTTCCTCTGCGCCGAAAATCCGCCCGGTCATGCACCATTCGAGTGCGGTGTTGATCCCGACGATCCGCGGCAGAAACCAGCTCGACGCCGCCTCTGGCGTGATCCCGCGGCGCGCGAAGACGAAGCCGAAGCGGGCGTTGTCGCTGGCAAGGCGCATGTCCATCGGCAGCTGCATCGTCGCGCCCACGCCCACCGCCGCGCCGTTGCAGGCCGAGATCAGTGGCTTCTTCGACTGGAACATCCGCAGCGTCAGCCGCCCGCCGCCGTCGCGCACCTCGTCGCTCGAGAGGTCCTCGACGCTGCCGGGGCTGGAGAACACTTGTCCACCGCCCTCCGGCGTGAGGTCGGCCCCGGCGCAGAACGCACGCTCGCCCGAACCCGTGACGATCACCGCACGCACCGCGTCGTCCCCGTCGGTTTCGTCGAGCGCGTCGATCAGCTCGGCCATCATCGTCCGGGTGAAGGCGTTCATCTTATCCGGACGGTCGAGCGTGATCGTGGCGATCCGCTCCGAGATGTCGAGCTTGATCTGGGTGTAGCCCATCAGCCCAAACTCCTTAACGAGGCGCCATGCGGATCGCCCCGTCGAGGCGCACGTCCTCGCCGTTGAAGTACGAGTTCTCGATCATGGTCAGCGCCAGCCCGGCGTATTCCTCAGGCTTGCCCAACCGTTTGGGGAACGGCACCGAGGCGGCCAGCGCATCCTTCACTTGCTGCGGCGCGCCGAGCATCAGCGGGGTCTCGAAAATCCCCGGGAGGATCGTGTTCACCCGGATCCCCTCGCTCATCAGGTCGCGCGCGATGGGGAGCGTCATCCCGATCACCCCGGCCTTCGAGGCCGAATAGGCGACCTGGCCCATCTGCCCGTCCTCGCCCGCGACGCTGGCGGTGTTGACGATCGCCCCGCGTTCGCCGTCCTCGGTGCAGGGATCGAGGCTCATCATCCCCGCCGCCGACATCGCGACGCAGCGGAAGGTGCCCACCAAATTGATCTGGATCAGCCAGTCGAACGCGCTCGGCGGATAGAACTTGATCGAGCCGTCTTCCTTGCTCCGGCTGGCGGTCTTCATCGCCGCGCCGGTGCCCGCGCAGCAGACCAGCACGCGCTCCTGCCCGTGAGCCTCGCGCGCCTTGGCGAAGCCGGCGGCGACGCTCTCGTCGCTGGTCACGTTGACCTCGCAGAACGTGCCCCCGATCTCGGCCGCGACCGCTTCGCCCTTGTCCTTCTGCAGGTCGAACAGCGCGACCTTGACCCCCTTGGCGGCAAGCGCGCGGGCGGTTGCGGCGCCAAGGCCGGATGCCCCGCCGGTGACCACGGCGGCGACGGTGTTATCGAGCTTCATTGTAAATCTCCGTTCAAACCATCTCGACAATCGTGACGTTGGCGACGCCGCCGCCCTCGCACATCGTCTGCAAACCGTATTTGAGCCCGCGCGCCTTGAGCGCATGGAGCAGCGTCGCCATCAGCTTGGTCCCCGAGGCGCCGAGCGGGTGGCCCAGCGCGATCGCCCCGCCATTGACGTTGAGCCTGGCCGGGTCTGCCCCGGTGTGTTTGAGCCAGGCGAGCGGGACCGAGGCGAAGGCCTCGTTGACTTCGAACAGGTCGATGTCGCCGATTTTCATCCCGGCGCGCTGGAGCGCGCGGTCGGTGGCGAACAGCGGCTCTTCGAGCATGATCACCGGATCGCCGGCGGTGACGGTGAGATTGTGCACCCGCGCCAGCGGGGTCAGCCCGTAGCGCTTGAGCGCCTCCTCCGAGACCACCAGCGCCGCCGACGACCCATCACAAATCTGGCTCGAAGTCGCCGCGGTCAGCGCGCCGTCCTCCGAGAGCAGCTTGACCCCGGCGATCCCTTCGAGCGTCGCGCCGAAGCGGATGCCCTCGTCGACCGTGTGCCAGACCTTGCCTTCGGGGGTCTCGACCTCGATCGGAACGATCTCGTCGCGGAACGCCTCGGCCTCGGTCGCCGCGGCGGCCTTCTGGTGGCTCGCCAGTGCGAAGCGGTCGAGGTCGTCCTTGGACAGACCGTGCTTCGTCACCAGCATCTCGGCGCCCGTGAACTGCGACCAGCGGATGCCGGGATATTTCTCCTCGAGCCCGGCCGACTTGTAGTGGCCCAGCCCCTCCTTCATGTGGAACATCGCGGTCGAGCCCATCGGCACGCGGGTCATGCTCTCGACCCCCGCGGCGATCACCACGTCCTGGGTTCCGCTCATCACCGCCTGCGCGGCGAACTGGATCGCCTGCTGCGAGGAGCCGCACTGGCGGTCGATGGTCACCGCGGGGGTCGATTGCGGCAGCACTTTGGAGGCCAGCACCGCGTTGCGCCCGACCTGCATCGCCTGCTCGCCGCCCTGCCCGACGCAGCCCATCACCACGTCCTCGACCGCCGCCGGATCGACCCCGGTGCGCGCCACCAGCGCATCGAGCGAGGCCGCGGCGAGATCGACCGGGTGGACACCGGCGACCCGTCCGCCGCGCTTCCCGCCCGCGGTGCGCACTGCATCGACAATATAGGCTGTCGGCATGTCTCATGTCCTTCGAAACGAATTTAACCGCTCGATTAAACGGCCCCCGGCCCAGCGTCAAGCAGTCCAACCGGTTTCAGGCGAAACGAATCGCGCGGGCTTGCGCCGCGCTGTTGTTGAATTGCCACAGCGAGAACGAAACTGTCGAAACTTCCGCTTTGCCATTGAAAGCGAGCCGCGTTTCGCACATCCATCACGCATCTGCGGCCGAGGGGACCGGCCGGGTGAGCTTGTGCGTTTGCCTTGGGGTTCCTTCGTCCGGTTCGACGTCCGCGCATTCTCGCGGGCGCCGATGCAAGGGGACGACACCGTGAAATCAATCAGCAAGACCGTTCTTTCGCTCGAAACCGCTGCGATCGCCATTGCCCTCGCCGGGCTGGCCGGCCCGACCGCCGCCGCCGCCCAGGACACGCCGGCCGAAGAAGCCTGCGTCGACGCCAACAACAACGGCGTTTGCGATTCGGAAGAAAGGGGCATCGTCGTCACCGGTTCGCGCATCGCGCGCCCGACGCTCGGATCGCCGGTCCCGCTGACCACCGTGAGCACCGACGAACTGGTCGGCCAGGGCGACGTCTCGCTGGGCGACGCGCTCAACGACCTGCCTTCGCTGCGCTCGACCTATAGCCAGGGCAACTCGACCCGTTTCATCGGCACCGCCGGTCTCAACCTGCTCGATCTGCGCGGCCTCGGCATCTCGCGCACCCTGGTGCTGGTCAACGGCCGCCGCCACATCACCGCTTCGCCGGGCGACTACCTGGTCGATGTCAACACCATCCCGATCGACCTGCTCGAGCGGGTCGACGTGGTCACCGGCGGCAACTCGGCGGTCTATGGTTCCGACGCCGTCGCCGGCGTGGTCAACTTCGTGCTCAAGAAGAGCTTCGACGGCATATCGATCAAGGGCCAGGGCGCGACCACCTCGCGCGGCGATCGCGGCAGCTACTTCCTCGCCGGCGTGGCGGGCAAGAACTTCGCCGACGGCCGCGGCAACGTCGCCATCGCGCTCGAATACGCTCGCGCCGAACCGCTGTTCTTCCGCGACCGCGATTACCTCACCGGCGCCTTCTCGGGCCGCTGCCAGTTTAACGTGGTCGAGCCCACCGCCGGCGAACCGTTCGGCACCGACGGGATCATCGACCAGGCGTTTGTTTGCGGGGTCAAGAACGCGGCGATCAGCGATTCGGGGACCATTGCAGCTATCGATCCGTCGAGCAGCGCAACCCGGCGCTATTTGCGCTTCGACGATCTCGGCAACGTCGTTGTCGATACCCCGACCCAGTCGTTCGCGCCGTTCGGCTCGGGCAACCAGCAGGGCGGGCTCGGCGCCACGCTGCGCAACACGGGCATGATGGCCGCTGGCGTCGAACGCTACACCGCCAACCTGCTGGCGCACTATGACATCAGCGACGCCTTCCGCCCGTTCATCGAGGCGAAGTACGTCCGCATCACCGCCTCGCAGCAGGGCCAGCCGAGCTTCTTCAACAGCGTCCCCTCGACGCTGGGCGGACCGGCGATCCGGTGCAACAACCCGTTCCTGACCGCCCAGAACCTGACGACGCTGCAGTCGTTCGGGGTCTGCACCAACGTCGCCGCCGGCACGCTGCCGCTGGCGCGTTTCAACATCGATCTGGGCGGGCGCGGCGAGCAGCATAAGCGCGAGACTTTCCGCATCGTCACCGGCATCGAGGGCACGTTCAACGAAGACTGGAACTACGAGCTTTCGTTCAACTATGGCCGGCTGGAAACCGAGCTCGACTCGATCAACAACCTGATCCTGTTCAACCAGGCCGGCACGGCCTACGACGGGTTCAACCTCGCGGTCGATGCGGTCCTCGCGCCGGTCGGCTTCACCGGGACCAACTTTGTCCTCAACTCGACCGGCCAGCGCGTGATCTGCGGGGTCAACTCCGTGACCAACACCCGCCCGGACTGCGTCCCCGTCAACGTCTTCGGGTTCGGGCGGTCCGATCCTCGTGCGGTCGACTTCGTCAACACCGAAGGCCACCGCGACGAACTAGCCGAGGAAATCGACATCCTTGCGACGATTTCGGGCGACCTTTCGCAGCTGTTCGAGCTGCCGGGCGGCCCGGTCGGGTTCGCGATCGGCGGCGAGTACCGCGAGGAGAAGGCCTCGAGCGCGTTCGATGCGCTGACCGCCAGCGGCGCGACATTCCTCAACGCCATCCAGCCGTTCAACCCGCCCAAGCTGACCGTCAAGGAAGCCTTCGCCGAGTTGAGCCTGCCGCTGCTCAAGGACATGCCGCTCGCGCATGAACTGACGATCAGCGGCGCCGGCCGGGTTTCGGATTACAACACTCCGACCGGCACGGTGTGGGCCTACAACGTCCAGGGCATCTATGCGCCAATACCGGACATCCGCTTCCGGGCGGCCTACGCCACCTCGGTGCGCACCCCGACGCAGAGCGATCTGTACTTCCCCTTCTCGCAGAACTTCGCGTTCATCGCCGATCCGTGCGATAGCGCGAACATCACTGCGGGCCCGAACCGCACCGCAAACTGCGCCGCGGCCGGCGTACCGACGACCTACAATGCCGCGCTCGTCGCGGCTTGCGCCGGCACCGCCTTCCCCGGCGTAGTCGGTGCGCCGTTCCGCAACTGCCTGGCGCTCTCGTCGAGCACCGGGTTCGTTTCGGGCGGCAACCCGACGCTGATCGAAGAAAAGGGCCGCAGCCTGACCATCGGCGCGGTGTTCGAGCCGCGGTTCATTCCGGGGCTCAACCTCACGGTCGACTGGTACCGGATCAATGTGAAGGATCGGATCTCGGCGCTGGCCGCGCAGACGATCATCAACCTGTGCTACGACAGCCCGAGCGGGATCGCCAATCCGTTCTGCGCCACGGTCAACCGCGCTTCGGGCACCGGCCTGTTCGTCCAGCCGGCGGTGATCTCGGGCGGGGTCAACTTCGCCGCCTTCAAGACCGAAGGCGTCGATTTCGACCTTCAGTACCGTCGCACCTTCGACAACGGCCAAAAGCTGAGCATCCGTGGGATTGCGACCTGGGTCCGCCGGCTCGACCAGTTTGTCGATCCGACCAACCCGATCAACCCCGATCGCCTGCGCGGCGAGCTGGGCGATCCGATTTGGGGCGCGAACCTCTACACCAACTACGATTTCGGCAAGGTCGATGTGACGTATAACATGCGCTACATCGGTCGGCAGACGATCGGCACGTGGGAAGCTCAGCACAGCTACAACGGCATCTGCCCGGCTTCGGGTTTGACCGGCTTCTCGGGCGGGACCTGCACCCCCGGCCAGCTGTCGGTTCTCGATGCGCAGAACAACGACCTGACCGCCGAAATCTATTACCCGGCGGCGTTCTACCACAACATCCGGGTGAACTTCGAACTCGCGGACAAGAAGTACAACTTCTACGTCGGCGTCGACAACTTCACCGACAAGAAGCCGCCCTTCGGGTTGCTGGGGACCGCCGGCGGCGATCCCTACGACACCTACGGTCGGTATATGTACGCCGGGTTCAAGGCCAACTTCTAAGGCTCGACCGGACTACGAAATTCGGGGGCGGCGAGGGCAACTTCGCCGCCCCCTCCTTTTGTCAGCAGGTCAGCCCTTTCAGGCTTCGACCGCCGCCGCGCCGACCGCGCCGGTGACCGCCTCGGCGTCCGCCGCGTGGCGCGCAATCCAGGCATGGGCCTGTGCGATATCGGCGCCGATCGCCGGGCCCAGCGCTTCGCGCCGCGCCAGTCTTGCGGCATTGTCGAACGCGTGCGCGGGGCTTTTCGAATAGGTCGAGAACAAGGGTCCGGTGGTGAGTTCGGCGATCTGCTCGTCGCCGCAATCGAGGCGCAAGTGGTCGGAGACCCCGCGCAGCGCACGCGCGGGCGAAGCGAACAGGACCTCGGCATCGAGGCTGCGAGTTTCCGGGCGAGCCGCGATAAGTCCGGCGAAGCGCCGCATCTGTTCGATCCACAGCGTCGCACCGAGTTCGCCGTCGCTCAGCCCCGAAGTGTCGCCAAAATGCGCGGCGAGCAGACAGGTGACGTTGCGCAGCCAGGCCCGGTGGTTGTCGCTCCGCAGGATCGCTGCGAGATAGTCCTCAAGCCCGCAATAGAGCACGAGCGCGCAGTCCACTGCGCCCGCCGCTGCAATCTCGCCGAGCATGAAGTTGACCGGAACGTTGGCCTTGATCACGGTCTCGGCTGCCCCGGGGTAGCGCCGGGTCAGCATTCCGAGCGCGAGGCGCAGCCGAGACGGGTCGGGCGCGAGCGCGAGCTGGCGCAGCGCCAGCGGCTCGCGCAGCACCAGGCCTCCGCTATCGCCGGGGGCGAGCGCCTCGAGCGCCCGGGCGAGCAGGGTCGAGCCGCAGTGCGCGACATGGAAAATCCAGTGCGCCGGCTGCGGCGCCGGAGCGGCCGCGCCGAGCTGCCCGGCATCGACCCGCACCAGCTTTTCGTCCGCGGGCGATATCCGCCGATCGAGAAAAATCGAGCGGCGATAGGCAGCGCGGTCCATCGGCACGATCACCGCCTGCGTCCCTTCGAACGAGTGGAGGTAACTGTCGGGCGAACCTGCGATCTGGGTGAGCGGCGTCATCGCCGAAGCTATAGCTTGGCCCGGTCGGCTCGGCTATCGGCGGAAGCACCATGGCCGTGTTTACCCCGCCCCAGCCCGGTCGCCCGCTCGTGCTGGTCGAGTCCGCCGGGGAAGCCTCGCTGCTCGATTGCGACCGCGCGGACGTGGTTGCGGCTTACAAGCAGCATGGCGCGCTGTTGCTGCGCGGGTTCGGTGCGGACCTCGCCACGTTTCGCGCCTTCGCGCAGGGGTTTTGCCGCACCGCCGTGGTCAACGAGAGCCCCGGCCGCACTCCGCTCGATCCGGCGCATTCGGTCTATTCGGTCGACGGCGGGACCAACGCCTTCTCGCTCCACCCCGAGCTGTCGCGCGAGCCGTGGAAGCCCGACGTAGCGTTCTTCGGCTGCCTGTCCGCGCCTTCGCTGGGCGGCCAGACCACGATCTGCGACGGGATCGACCTGGCTCGCAAACTGCCCGAGGAGGTCCGCGCCGGGCTGAGCGGGCGGCGGCTGGTCTATATCAAGGGCGTCTGGCCCGAGCTGCTCGAGTACTGGCTTGGCGCCGCCCAGCCCGATGACGCTTTGCTGCAAAGCCCTCCGGCGGGCTGTCCTTACCGGTTCATCCGGTCCTCCGACGGACGCATCGTCCGCCATTTTTCACGGCCCGCGTTGCACAAGCCGATGTTTGCGGAGGAACCCGCCTTCGGCAACTTCCTGCTATTCGCCCGGTTCAACAACGGACGCCCAAATTTCCCCCTGCTCGACGATCTGCGCCCCGTTCCCGAAGCCTGGCTCCAGGCGATCAAGGCCACCGGCGACCGCCTGGCGCTGGCGGTCGATTGGCAGGCCGGCGACGTGTTGATGCTCGACAACACGCGCTTCATGCATGGCCGCACCGCGATCCTCGACGCGGCCGAGCGGCGCATCGCGACCTATTTCGGCTATCTCGACTTCGCCATTCCCGATCCCGAGGAACCCGCCGATCCGATCTGGCGGCGCGAGGATTTCGAACCCCCGCGACCGCCCGAGCACCTGCTCCGGCGGGGTTAGGCCCGAACGAACTTCAGCGCGCCGTCGCCCTCGTCGATCTTGACCGTGCTGCCGTCGGGGATCTCGCCGGCGAGCAGCTTTTCCGCGAGCGGGTCCTGCAGGTAACGTTGCACCGCGCGCTTGAGTGGCCGCGCGCCGTAAACCGGATCGTAGCCGACCCGGCCGAGCCAACGCTTGGCCGCGTCGGTGAGATCGAGCCCGATCTTGCGGTCCTTGAGCAAGCTCGCGACGCGCCCGACCTGGATTTCGACGATCGGCGCCATGTGCTCGACCCCGAGGCGGTGAAACAGGATGATCTCGTCGAGCCGGTTGAGGAATTCGGGGCGAAAATGGCCGCGGACGACCTCCATCACCTGCGGTTCGACCAGTTCGACATCCTGCCCCTCGTCCAGTCCCGCGAGGAACTGGCTGCCGAGGTTGCTGGTGAGGATGATCAGGGTGTTGGTGAAATCGACCTGGCGGCCCTGCCCGTCGGTCAGCCGCCCGTCGTCGAGCACCTGGAGCAGGACGTTGAACACGTCGGCGTGGGCCTTCTCGACCTCGTCGAACAGCACAACCTGGTAGGGCCGGCGGCGCACGGCCTCGGTCAGCACCCCGCCCTCCTCGTAGCCGACGTAGCCCGGCGGCGCGCCGATCAGCCGGGCGACCGAGTGCTTCTCCATGAATTCGCTCATGTCGATCCGGACCATCGCGTGCTCGTCGTCGAACAGGAACCCGGCGAGCGCCTTGGTCAGCTCGGTCTTGCCGACCCCGGTGGGCCCAAGAAACAGGAACGAGCCGAGCGGCCGGTTGGGGTCCTGCAAGCCGGCGCGGGCGCGGCGCACCGCTTTCGAGACCGCAACTACCGCATCGGACTGCCCGATCACCCGCTTGCCGATCGCCTCTTCCATCTTGAGCAGCTTCTCGCGCTCGCCCTCCATCATCCGGTCGACCGGAATTCCGGTCCAGCGGCTGACCACCCCGGCGATATCGTCGGCGGTGACTTCCTCGCGCAGCAGGACATTGCCCTTCTCCGCGGCGTCGGCCTCGGCGAGCTGCTTCTCGAGCTCGGGGATGCGCCCATAGGACAGCTCGCCGGCCTTGGCGAGATCGCCTTGGCGCTGCGCCTGCTCGAGCTCGAGCCGGGCGGCGTCGAGCGCTTCCTTGATCTTGCCCTCGGCGGCAATGCGGTCGCGCTCGGTCTGCCAGCGCGTGGTCAGCTCGGCCGACTGCTGCTCGAGGTTGCCGAGTTCGGCGCGCAGTGTAGCGAGCCGATCCTTGCTCGCTTGGTCGGTCTCCTTGCCCAGCGCCAGCTCCTCGATCTTGAGCTGGATGATCCGCCGGTCGAGCCCCTCGATCTCCTCGGGCTTGGACTCGACCTCCATCCGGATCCGGCTCGCCGCCTCGTCCATCAGGTCGATCGCCTTGTCGGGGAGGAAGCGGTCGGAAATGTAGCGGTTGGAAAGCGTCGCGGCCGAGACCAGCGCGTTGTCGGCGATCCGCACCCCGTGGTGCAGCTCGTACTTCTCCTTGAGCCCGCGCAGGATCGAAATCGTGTCCTCGACCGTCGGCTCGCCGACGAACACCGGTTGGAACCGCCGCTGCAGCGCCGGGTCCTTCTCGACGTGCTTCTGGTACTCGTCGAGCGTGGTCGCGCCGATGCAGTGCAGCTCGCCGCGCGCCAGCGCGGGCTTGAGCAGGTTCGACGCGTCCATCGCGCCTTCGCTCTTTCCCGCCCCGATCAGCGTGTGCATCTCGTCGATGAACAGGACGATCTCGCCGCCGGCGCCCTTGACCTCGTCGAGCACGGCCTTGAGCCGCTCCTCGAACTCACCGCGATACTTCGCCCCGGCGATCAGGCTGCCCATGTCGAGCGACATCAGGCGGCGGTCCTTGAGGCTGTCGGGGACGTCGCCGTTGGCGATGCGCAGCGCCAGACCTTCGGCGATGGCGGTCTTGCCCACCCCGGGTTCGCCGATCAGCGCAGGGTTGTTCTTGGTCCGGCGAGCCAGGATCTGGATGGTGCGGCGGATTTCCTCGTCGCGGCCGATCACCGGATCGAGCTTGCCGTCGCGCGCCGCCTGGGTGAGATCGCGGGCGTATTTCTTCATCGCCTCGTAAGCGTTTTCGGCGCTGGCGCTGTCGGCGCTGCGCCCGCCGGTGAGCTCGGCAATCGCCGCTTCGAGCGCTTTGGGATCGACTTTGGCCGCCTTGAGCGCCTGCCCAGCCGGATTGGTCGCGCCGAGCGCCAGCGCCTGGAGCATCCGCTGGACCGAAACGAAGCTGTCCCCCGCCTTGGCGGCGATCTGCTCGGCCTGGTCGAGCACCCGCACCGCGTCGCTCTCGAGCCCCGGCGCCTGCTGCGATCCGCCGGTCACCGCCGGGATCTTCGCCAGCGCCTTGTCGACCTCGGCCTGCGCGACCTGCGGGTTGCCACCGGCGCGCTGGATCAGCCCGGCGGCCATGCCCTCGCCATCCTCGAGCAGCGCCTTGAGCACGTGTTCCGGCGTGATCCGCTGGTGGTTCATCCGCACCGCGACGGTCTGCGCCGACTGGAGGAAGCCTTTGGCGCGGTCGGTGAATTTCTCGAGATTCATCGGTGTGTCATCCTGCTGCTACACCGCAAGGTAGTGTGGCGGTTTGGCCACACAAGCCCCGTGCGCAACAAAAAGGGCGGCCCGTTGCCGGGCCGCCCTTTCGTGTGCGTACGCTGGTCCCCCTCAGTGTACGCCGATGGTGTCCGGCGTATTGTCGCGATCGCCAGTGACGCTGCCGCCATCGCGGACCTGCCCGAGCAGGAGCAGCCCGGCGAGGTGCGGCGTCGCCATCGAGGTGCCGCTGATCGTGTTGTAGCCGCCATTCAGCCAGGTCGATTTGACCGCCACGCCCGGTTCGGAGAACTCGATCGGCGGATTGCCGTAGTTCGAGAAGCTGGCGAAGGTGTCGCCCTGCGCGAAAGCGGAGACGGTGAAGACGTTGGGTCCGTTGGCGCGCGCCGGCGAATGGTTATTGGCGTCGTCGGTCTCGTTGCCCGCGGCGAGCGCGAAACGAATCCCGCCCGCGGCGGCATTGACCACCGCGGTGTCGAGCGCGCTGCTAGCCCCGCCACCGAGGCTCATGTTGGCGACATCGCCCGGGCTGCCCGCGCCGGCGACATAGTCGATTCCTGCGACGACCCCCGAGGTGGTGCCGCTGCCGGTGCGGCCGAGTACGCGCACCGCGACCACCCTGACGCCGGGAGCGACGCCGATCACCCCGATCGCGTTGTCGTACGCGCCGATTGTGCCGGCGACATGCGTGCCATGGCCATTTTCGTCGTTGGGCTTGGTTCTCGCGCCCAGGAACGTCCGGCTGCGCACCGTATCCACGTTGAGGTCGGGGTGGGTGTAATCAATCCCGGTATCGATCACCCATGCGGTGCCCGTCGCCCCACCGACGCCGCCGCCGACGCGGGTGATGCCCCATGGGGTGGTCTGCGGCGGCTGGGTCGTGCCGCCACCGGGCTTGCCCTTGCCGTTGACGCTGTCGACCAGCGCGACGACCTGATCCTGCTCGCAATAGGCGATGTTCGGGTTGTGGGCGCGCATCATCGCCACGCCTTGCGCCGAGGCGTTGACCGAGAAGCCCTTGATCGCGTTCTCGTAGACGTGGCCGACCTGGCCGCCGCCAGCGCTTGCCGAGCGATTGGCTTCGGCGGCGACATTGCCGCGGGCAACCGCGGCGTTCTTGAACACGCAGATGTAGCTGTTGGCGATTTTTTCGCCCCGGGCCTGGGCGGAAGCCGGAGTGGCCAGCGCCAGCAGCGGAAGTGCGGCGATCGTCGCGGCGATCTTGAAGTGCATGCGGGTGTCCTCTTCCTTGGTTCCGCCGTCGCTGCGGCGCGATGGCGGGGAGACTATCGTGCGAATCGGCGCTGTCGAGGCTTCAGAGACGGAACGCGGCAGAATTTTCCCCCGCGCGCAACTTTCGCATCGCTGCGCCCTTTTGACTATCGCAATGGTTGCGCGGCGGTTACCCAGCGAGCTTGGCGGAGGGGTAAGCATGCGGCGCAAATGGCTCGGACGAACGGTTTGGAGCCTGCTTGCGGCGATTCTGCTGGTGGCGGTGGTGCTGGCGAGCTGGGAGCCCTACTTCGCCGAGCAGCCCGGCCCGCCGCCGCCGCCGCGCGCCAATTCCGCCGAAATCACCCGCGACGAATGGGGGGTGCCGCACATCCACGGCAAGACCGACGCCGACGTCGCCTTCGGGGTCGCCTGGGCCCACGCAGAAGACGACTTTTCCACCCTCCAGGACGTCGCGGCGATGACCCGCGGGCGTTTCGGCGCGGTGGCCGGGACCGAAGGCGCGGCTGTCGATTACGTCTATCACCTGTTCGCCGCACGGGCGCAGGCGAGGCGCTTCTACCCGGAGCAGCCGGCGGCGACCCGCGCGCTCTTCGACGCATACGCCAGCGGGCTCAACCTCTACGCCAAGCGTCACCCGGAAGAAGTGAAACTGGCGCGGCTGTTCCCGCTCAACGGCGAGGACATCGCGACCGGCTTCGCGCTGCGCTTTCCATTCTTCGCGGCGATCGACCGGGTGCTCAAGCCGTTGGTCGAGGGCAAGGAGCCGGTGCGCGACTTCGGCGCGCCGCTCGACGGCAAGCCCCAGCCGGAGCTGGACCAAGGCGGCGGGGACAGCCTGCCGCTTCCGCTCCACATGGGCGAAGACGGCGCGCTGGCCGGCTCAAACGCCTTCGCTATCGCCCCGCAACGCGCGCCCGACGGGGTCACCCGGCTGGTCTCGAACTCGCACCAGCCCTACCGCGGCGGGGTCGCGTGGTACGAGCTGGTGATCGAGAGCGATGAGGGCTGGCATTTCGCCGGGGCGACCTTCCCGGGTTCGCCCTATCCCTTCCTCGGCCACAACGAGCACCTCGGCTGGACCAACACGGTCAACCGGCCCGACCTCGCCGACGTTTACAAGCTGGTGATGAGCGAAGACGGCGATTCCTACCGGCTCGACGGCGAATGGCGCCCGCTCGAGCGGACCACGGTGTGGCTGCCGGTGCGGTTCGGACCGTTCGTTTTGCCGGTGCGCAAGGTCGTCGCGCGCTCGGCCCACGGCCCGGTGATCGAGAACGCGCGCGGCGCTTTCGCGCTGCGCTACGCAGGGATGGATACGCTCGATGCGCTGACCGAATACTACCGCCTGACCAAGGCCACCAACTTCGCCGAGTGGCAGGCGGCGATGGCGATGCAGGGCGTGCCCGCGACCAACTTCGTCTACGCCGACAAGGCCGGCAACATCGCCTTCGTCTACAACGCGCGGCTCCCGGCGCGGAACGCTTCCGTGGACTGGCGCGGTGTCCTGCCGGGCGACCGCAGCGACCTGATCTGGCAGGGCGCGGCGCCGTGGAGCGTGGTGCCCAAGGTCATCAACCCCGCGTCGGGCTTCGTCTTCAACGCCAACAACACGCCCTTCGTCGCCGCCGGGCCGGGTAGCGAACTCGATCCCACGGGCTTCGACCCCGCGCTCGGGATCGAGTTCGACATGACCAACCGCGCTCGCCGCGCCGTGCGGCTGCTGAGCCAGCCCGGCCCGATCGGCCGCGCCCGGCTCGAAGCGATCAAATACGATACCGCCTATGACAACGCCGGCTACGTCAAATGGACGATGGACGGGATTGCCGCGCTCGACCTGGCGCGCGAGCCCGCGCTGGCCAGGGCCCAGGCGCTGCTCGCGCGGTGGGACTGGACCGCCGACGGCAAGGGCCCGGCCGATGCACTCGCGGTGATGGTGCTCAAGCCGGTGATGAGCGCGAGCTACAACCACCGCGTCCCGCCCAGCCCGCGCGAGGTGCTGACCGACGCGGCGACGCATCTGGTCAAATACTTCGGCCGGCTCGATCCGCCGCTCGGCGAAGTCATCCGCATCCGCCAGGGTAAGGTCGATCTCCCCGCCGATGGCGGCGGCGACACACTGCGCGCCGCGACCACCTGGAACGTCGACCCAGACGGGCGCCTGTCGATCAAGCACGGCGACAGTTTCCTGATGTTCGTCGAATGGCCCAAGGGCGGCGGTCCGGTGACCTCGCAATCGATCCAGCCCTACGGCGCCGCCACCACCCGGCCCGCCAGCAAACACTACGCCGACCAGGCCGAACTGTTCGTGCGCCACGGACTCAAGCCGGTCCATTTCACCCGCGCCGAAGTGGCGGCGCACGCCGTTGGTCGAATTGTCGTGACCAACCGTTAGGTTGCGGTTGTAACCCCTCGCAAAACCGGCTCATCTGAAGGCCAACGCATTTTTCGGGGACCGTTCATGCGCCGCTATCTCGTTTCCTCGCTGCTCGCCCTCAGCCTCTCGGCCTGCGCCGCCGCGCCGCAGCGCGAGGTGGCCTCTGCCCCGGTCGCCGCCGCCCAGCCTGCGCCGCTGAGCGAACTCGTCAAGGCGGTGGACATTCCCTACGAGAGCTTCACCCTGCCCAACGGCCTGACCACCATCGTCCACACCGATCGCAAGGCGCCGATCGTCGGGGTGACGCTGTATTACCGGGTTGGATCGAAGAGTGAGCCCAAGGGGCGCACCGGGTTCGCTCACCTGTTCGAGCACCTGATGTTCGGCGGCTCTGAAAACGTCGAGAACTTCGACATTCCGCTCGAAGCCGCCGGATCGACCAGCACAAATGGTTCGACCTGGTACGACCGCACCAATTACGTCGAAACCGTCCCCACCGGCGCGCTCGACCTTGCGCTGTTCATGGAAAGCGACCGGATGGGGCACCTCCTCGGCGCGGTCAGCCAGGACAAGCTCGATAAGCAGCGCGGCGTGGTCCAGAACGAGAAGCGCCAGGGCGACAACGAGCCTTATGGCCTCGCCGAATACGCGATCGGCGACGGGCTGTTCCCGGTCGGCCATCCCTATCGCCACTCGACCATCGGCTCGATGGCCGATCTCGACGCCGCCAGCCTCGATGACGTGCGCCAGTGGTTCAAGGGCAACTACGCCCCCAACAACGTCGTGCTGGCGCTCGCCGGCGACATCGATATCGCTACCGCGCGGGCGCTGGTCGAAAAGTGGTTCGGCGACATTCCGCGCGGGCCCGAGGTCGCCAGGGTCGCGGGCGGTCCGGTCACCCTCGCCGCGCCGGTCAAGCGCGAAATGGCCGACCAAGTGCCGGTGATCCGGCTCTACCGCGCGTGGAGCGGCCCCGGGCTCAACGATGCCGATGCGCCCGCGCTCGATGTGGCGATGCGGATCCTCGGCGGGCTGTCCTCGTCGCGGCTCGACAACGAACTGGTCCGCAACGAGCAATTGGCGGTGGCGGTCACCGCCGGCGCGCTGCAGTTCGAGCAGACCGCGTTCCTCCAGGCGAGCATGGACGTGAAGCCCGGAGTCGAGCGCGCGGTGGCGGAAAAACGCTTCGACGAATTGATCGCCCAATACATCGCCGAAGGCCCAAGCGAGGACGAAGTCCGCCGCGCTGCGACCAGCGCGGTTTCGCAACAGATCGGCGCGCTCGAAGGTGTCGGCGGATTCTCGGGCAAGGGCGCGCAGCTCGCCGAGGGCCAGCTCTATTC
This sequence comes from Novosphingobium sp., assembly GCA_050725835.1. Lineage (GTDB taxonomy): Bacteria > Pseudomonadota > Alphaproteobacteria > Sphingomonadales > Sphingomonadaceae > Novosphingobium. Next base: position 9,608 of record JBOHIC010000053.1, on the reverse strand, counting down.
GGGCGATCCCTTGAAGCTCAAGGCCGATCTCGCGCGCACTGCCGCGCTGACCCCGGCCGAGGTCCAGGCGGCGATGGCGCGCTGGCTGACCCGCCCGGTCTATGCGCTTGCGGTCTCCCCCGGGACCCGCACCGAAAAGGGCGAGGCGATGGGCGGCTGGGGCGACGAAGCCACCACCGCGCTGGCCGCGCCCGATGCGAAGAAGCCCGCGGCCAAGCTGGCGGTCGGACCCAAACGCGAGGCCCCGCAGGTCGCCGCTGTGGGTGATCTCGCTTTCCCGGCGGTCGAGCGGACCACGCTGTCGAACGGCATCCCGGTTGCGCTGGCGCGCCGCACCACCGTGCCCAAAGTGCTGGTCAGCCTCAATTTCGACGCCGGCACCTCGGCCGACGTGCTCGACACCCCGGGGACCCAAGGGCTGATGCTGGCGCTGCTCGACGAGGGCACCATCACCCGCACCGCCACCCAGATCGCCGAGGAGCAGGAGCGCCTCGGCGCGGCGATTTCGACCGGCGCCGGGCTCGACAGCTCGAGCGTGTCGCTCTCCGCGCTCAGCGCCAACCTAGCGCCCTCGCTCGCGCTGATGGCCGATGTCGCGCGCAATCCCGGGTTCAAGCCCGAGGATGTCGCCCGGGTGCGCGACCAGCGGCTCGCCCAGCTTTCGCAGACCATCGCCTCGCCGGGTGCGCTGGCAGCGCGCTCGCTCGCGCCGCTGCTGTTCGGCAAGGGGCATCCCTACGGGCTGCCCGGCGACGGGCTCGGCGACGCCGCCTCGCTCGGCGCGCTGACCCCCGCCGCCCTGCGCGCCGCGCACGACAAATGGCTGCGCCCCGACCTCGCGCGGATCACCGTGGTCGGCGATATCGAGATGGCGCAGCTCAAGCCGCTGCTCGAGCAGGCGTTCGGGCGCTGGGCCGCGCCCGCTGCGACCAGGCCGGTCAAGCCGCTCGCCGCCGCGGTGCCCACCCCCAGGCCGCGGATCGTGCTGATCGACCGGCCTAATTCACCGCAATCGGTGATCGTCGCGGGTCGGGTGCTGGCGCTGACCGGGCGCGATCAGGGCAAGGAGGCGCTCGACCTCGCCAACGAGGTGCTCGGCAACGGCTTCCTCAGCCGGCTCAACATGGACCTGCGCGAGGACAAAAGCTGGTCTTACGGGGTGCGCAGCTCGGTCCCCTCGCCGCTCGGCCCGCGCAGCTTCACCCTCGCCGCGCCGGTCCAGTCGGACCGCACAGGGGATTCGATTCGGGTGCTGCTCGCGCAAATGAAGGCCTTCCCGGCGGCCAGGCCGGTCGAACCCGTCGAACTCAACCGGGTCACCGACGGCAACATCCGCGGTCTGCCCAACCGCTACGAAACCAACGCCCAGGTGCTCGGTGCGATCGTGGTGAACGACCGGCTCGGCCGCCCCGACGACTACGTCGCTACCCTCCCCAGCCGCTGGCGCGCCATCGACGGCGCCGCGCTCAATGCTGCGGCCGGAACCTGGCTCCAGGGCGAGGGTCTGGTCTTCGTCGTGGTCGGCGACCGCAAGGTGGTCGAGCCGCAGCTGCAAGGCCTGGGCCTGCCGGTGCAGATCGCGCCGCCCGCGGAGTGATCCGCTGAAGCCCCTCCCCACTGGGGAGGGGAGTTGACAGAGTGACCGGCGACGGCGAGTGAAAAGCCTACTTACCCCAATGTAAGGAGGAGAGCAGCGATGTCCGTTTCCGGCACCTACAATGTCGTCACCAAGACCCCGATGGGCGACCAATCGAGCAAGTTCACGGTGGTCGCCGATGGCGACACCTTCACCGGCAGCAACGCCGGGCCGATGGGCTCGCTCAACCTCGATAACGGCAAAGTCAGCGGCAACACCCTGACCTGGACCTCGAACATGACCGTGCCGATGCCGATGACGCTCGAGGGCGAAGCTACCGTGGACGGCGACGCGATCACCGGGACGATCAAGGCCGGCGCCTTCGGCGCCTTCCCGATGAGCGGCACCCGCGAGGGCTGAGCCGCCGCATCGCAGGATCTACAGGGCGGCGGAGCGATCCGCCGCCCTTTGTGCTGTTAACACCTATTTTGTGTGCTGATCTCGGACGCGCTCGACCAGGACCTCTAAAGCTTGGTCAAACAATGCTGCGGGAGTTGCAGCATTCTTTTTGCCGATGTGGAGTTCTATGACCTCAGTGTCGGTCGAAATTGGCGGTGACCCGGAATGCATGGTCCATGCAAAAACCAACCGAACCTTGCCCGACAGCGCCTTTGTATTGCCTAAACCGAATACGCCCCACGACTTGGCGCATAGTTTGGATTCAAGTTCCACCAGACGCACAGTGAGTTCGGAACCCAAACCTGCAGTCGGCACAAACGCCACAGCGCCGTTGCGTCGCTCAATGGCAATCTCAAGACGGCGTTGAAAGTCTCGATTGCTCTCTACGAAATCGCCGATCTGCAAGACGCCCTTCGGCAAGCAAAGCAAACCGGCTCCGGAGATTCCCGCACTCTTGGTGAAAGACGGTAAGACAGTGGCTTCGGCTAATCTGATCTGATCGACTTCGGAAGCTTGAACGTTCGACGCGCTGATCAACAGCCATAGTCCGGAAACATTTCTCAGATAAGTGTGCTTCACACGCTCTTTACTAAGTGGCTAGCTTCGCCGCGTCAATCGGAGCAGACTCGGGTTTGCTTTCGGCAGGTTTGACTGGCTCATCTGCCGCAGGCTTCGCGCCGGCAGGCACCTCGACCGGTGGTGAAGCCACCAAGGCACCCATTACGAAAAGCGCTTCGTCGATCTTGTCCCAAGTATTAGTATAAACTTGGGCATCTAGAATGGGCTTGTCGTCTTGACTGCTCTGCCCATACGCGGTGGAAAGAATCTTCGTGTTAAGAAAATTCAACCTTACCCGAGCCATACCATTAGGCAGATTCATAATAAAAACAGTGACCTTGGTGTTTCCTGAGGAACGACCGCCGCCCAAAGCCTCCCAGAAATTGGTTTTGTTTTGCGTCGCACTAACGGCGGTAATGAAACCGGTCTGGAGATCTGCGGACTGCACCTGATAGCCGAGATCCTGCATCACGGTCATCGAGGCCGCGAACAGATTCTCCTTGGTCGTTTCGAACTCGCGTGACTGTAGCGCCTGGACCTGCATTGGGGTCAATGCCGGAGCCTTCTTTGCCTCTGCTACTGTTGGCGCGACCAAGGCTGAAAGCGCTAGTGCCAGAAAAATCCTACGCATCTGCCCCTCCTAGAAATCGCTGGTACGGCTGCGAAAGTCGCTCACGACATCCGCTGAATCGAACTTGATGATCAGGGTCATCGTACGTGAAGTTTCGGAGAGACCACTTGCTGACGACCCACTTCCCGCCAAGAGGATGGTCCAGAAGTTGGCTTGAGAACTCGACTGCTGGACCGTTGCGTGCCGCTGGTAGGTCCAGACTTCCTGGCCAGCCGAGTCGCGGGTTGTAATGTTCGGAGCGCCGAAGACTTCGAGAACCTGAGCCTTGCTCGTTTGCCCAACCTTCAGGTTCAACTGAACATTGCCCTGCGTGAGCGCACTGTTCCGATTGTCGACAGGCGCGGGTGCCGGAGCGCAGCCCACAGTCAAAAAAGTCGCGCAAAGCGCGGCAACGCCAAAAGCCCGCATCGGTGCCCCCTGATTCGTCAAAACGACGAATTGCGAGGCTACAAAGTCGCATTGCGTTTCACAAGTATCGAAAACGTCTACGTTTCAGCAAGCTTGCCGCGAAGCACCTGATTGACCAGCTGCGGGTTGGCCTTGCCCGCCATCGCCTTCATTGTCTGCCCGACGAAGAACCCGAACAATGCGTCCTTGCCCGCCTTGTACTGCTCGACCTTGTCGGCGTTGGCGGCCAGCACTTCGGCCACGGCGGTGTCGATCGCGCCGGTGTCGCTGGTCTGGGTCAGCCCCTCGCGCGCGACGATGACACCCGCGCCCTCGCCGCTCTCGAGCATCTTTTCGAGAACCTGCTTGGCGATGCTGCCCGAGATCGTCCCGGTCGCGATCAGGCCGAGAAGTTCCGCGCCGCCTTCGGGCGTTACGGGCGAATCCTCCAACCCTTTGCCAAGCTTATTGAGCGCGCCGAACAGTTCCGAGAGGAGCCAGTTGGCGGCCTGCTTGGCGACCTCGCCCTCGCCCTTGCCGGACTTGGCGGCGGTGGCGGCGAGCAGCGCTTCGAACCAGCGCGCGGTCTCGACCTCGGCGGTGAGCACCCCGGCGTTGTAGGGCGAAAGGCCGAGCTCGGCCTCGTAGCGGCGGCGCTTGGCGTCGGGCAGCTCGGGCAGGCTGGCGCGGCATTCGGCGAGAAAGGCCTCGTCGAGCTCGAGCGGCAGCAGGTCGGGATCGGGGAAGTAGCGGTAATCGTGCGCGTCTTCCTTGCTGCGCATCGAGCGGGTCTCGCCCCGCCCCGGATCGTAGAGCCGGGTTTCCTGGACCACGCTGCCGCCGTCCTCGATCAGATCGACCTGGCGGCGCGCCTCGCTCTCGACCACCGCCATGACGAAACGCACCGAGTTGACGTTCTTGGTCTCGGTCCGGGTGCCGAGATCGCCGCCGGGCTTGCGCACGCTGACGTTGACGTCGGCGCGCATCGAGCCTTCCTCCATGTTGCCGTCGCACGAGCCGACATAGCGCAGGATCGACCTGAGCTTGCGCAGGTAAGCTCCTGCTTCGGCGGGCGAACGCATGTCGGGACGACTGACGATTTCCATCAGCGCCACGCCCGAGCGGTTGAGATCGACGTAGGACATCGTCGGGTGCTGATCGTGCATCAGCTTGCCCGCATCCTGCTCGACGTGGATTCGCTCGATCCCGATGGTCTTGACCTGATCGGGGTTCTTGTCGTCGGGCGAAACCTCGATCGCCCCCTCGCCCACCAGCGGATGGTAGAGCTGGCTGATCTGGTAGCCCTGCGGCAGGTCGGCGTAGAAGTAGTTCTTGCGGTCGAACCGGCTCCACTGGTTGATCGAGGCCTCGATCGCCATCCCGGTGCGCACCGCCTGGCGGATGCACTCCCGATTGGGCACCGGCAGCATCCCCGGCATCGCCGCATCGACCAGGCTCACCTGCGAGTTCGGCTCCGCCCCGAACGCCGCCGCCGCGCCCGAGAACAGCTTGGCGTTGGAAGTGACTTGCGCGTGGACCTCAAGGCCGATCACGACCTCCCATTCGCCGGTGGCGCCTTGGATGCGGTATTCGCTCACCACCACTTCTCCGGTTTGGCGCTAAATCCCGCACGGCTCTCAATCGCCAGCCCGGCATTCAGCACGCCCTGCTCGTCGAAGGCCTTGCCGATGATCTGCAGCCCAAGCGGCAGGCCCTCGCGGTTGAGGCCGGCGGGGACGCTCATTGCCGGGAGGCCCGCCAGCGAGGCCGGGACGGCGAAGACGTCGTTCAAATACATTGCCAGCGGGTCGTCACTCTTGTCGCCCAAAGCGAACGCGGCGCTCGGGGCGGTCGGGGCGAGGATTACGTCGCAGTTGTTCCACGCCGCGGCGAAATCGCGGGCGATCAGCGCGCGGACCTTCTGCGCCTGGGTGTAATAGGCGTCGTAGAACCCGGCCGAGAGCACGTAAGTGCCGATCAGGATGCGGCGCTTGACCTCGGCCCCGAAGCCGGCGGCGCGGGTCGCGGCGTACATGTCTTGCAGGTTCGCGCCCTGCGGCAGCTCGCGCAGGCCGTAGCGCACCCCGTCGTAACGGGCGAGGTTCGAGGAGGCTTCGGCGGGGGCGATGATGTAGTAGGCCGGGAGCGCGTATTTGGTGTGCGGAAGCGAGATGTCGACCACCTCGGCGCCCGCGTCGCGCAGCCACTCGATCCCGCGGTCCCAGCTCGCGGCGACATCGGGGTCCATCCCGTCCATGCGGTATTCGCGCGGAATGCCCACACGCTTGCCCGCGAGGTTGGGATTGAGCCCGGCTTCCCACTCGGGAACGGCCACGTCGAGGCTGGTCGCATCCTTGGGGTCGAACCCGGCCATCGCCCCGAGCATGATCGCGCAGTCGCGCACGTCGCGCGCCATCGGCCCGGCCTGGTCGAGACTTGAGGCGAAAGCGACGATGCCCCAGCGCGAACAGCGCCCGTAAGTCGGCTTGATCCCGCAGATTCCGGTGAAGGCGGCGGGCTGGCGGATCGAGCCGCCGGTGTCGGTGCCGGTCGCCCCCGGGACGAGCCGCGCGGAGACCGCGGTGCTGCTTCCGCCCGACGAGCCGCCGGGGGCGAGCGCGGCATTGCCGCCGTCAGAGCGCCGCCACGGGCTGATGACGTTGCCGAAGTACGAAGTCTCGTTCGACGAGCCCATCGCGAACTGGTCGAGATTGAGCTTGCCGAGCATTCCCGCGCCGGCATCCCACAGCTTCTGGCTGACGGTGCTTTCGTATTCGGGGACGAAGCCTTCGAGGATGTGGCTCGCCGCGGTGGTCTGGACGCCTTTGGTGGCGAACAGATCCTTCATTCCGATCGGCACCCCGCCCATCGCCCCGAGCGGCTGGCCGGCGGCGCGGCGCGCGTCGGTCGCGCGCGCGGCTTCGAGCGCCTTCTCCGGCGTGGCGACGATGAAGGCGTTGAGCGCGCCGGCTACGGCGACGTTGGCGTTGAACGCCTCGGCCACTTCGACCGCGGTGAAATCGCCGCCGGAAACCCCGTCGCGGATCGCGGCGACGCCGAGCTCGGTGAGGTCGGTCACTCGATCACCTTGGGCACGCCGAAGAACCCGTCCTGCCGCGCCGGAGCATTGGCGAGCACCGCCTCGCGCACCCCGCCGTCCGTCACGACGTCGTCGCGCAGGCGCAGAGTGTTGGCGATCACCGCGGTCATCGGCTGAACCCCGGAGACGTCGACCTCGCCAAGCTGCTCGACCCAGGCGAGGATGCCGTTGAGTTCGGGGACCATCGCCGCGACCTCGGCCTCGCTCAGCTTGATCCGGGCCAGCGACGCGATCTTCGCGACGGTGGCGGTATCGACCGACATGCCTCCGTCCTTACTGTTTGGGTGCGGGAGCGCCCGGCGGCGGGGCACCTGCACCCGGAGGGCCGCCCGCGCCCTGCATCTGCTGCTGGAGCTGCTGCATCATCCGCTGCTGCGCCTCGATTTCGGCGCGGTTGCGGAAGTCGATCAGCTCGATCTCGAAGGTCAGGTCCGAGCCCCCGGGGATTTCGACCGCGCCGGTCTGCGGGTTCTTCTGGTCCTCGGGTCCGTAAGCGAGCTCGGAGGGGATTTCGACCTTGTACTTGCCGCCCTTCTGCATCTGGGTGAGCGCCTGGGTAAACCCGGGGATCACGCCCTGCAGCGGGAACACCGCGTTCTTGCCCTCGTCGAACACCTTGCCGCTGGCGAGGCTGCCCTTGTAGTTGATCAGCGCGACGTCCTCGATCGTCGGCGACACGCCGGTTCCGGCCTTGATCGTCTCGACGTCCACGCTCGGCGGCAGCGTGGCATAGGCCAGCCCGCCCGCAGCGAGCGCGACCGCGGCGACGCCGATCCACAGCTTGGTCAGCGCGCCCTTGGCGATCGGGGGCAGCGGCACGCGGGTGATCTCGGTCATCGGGGCTTCCTGATATGCGAAGGGCGCGGATTGCTCCGCGCCCTCATGGCTGAACGATAACGCCGGTTCAAGCTTACTTGACCCCGTCGCGCTCCATCCGCTTGCGCTCCATCTTGCGGGCGCGGCGCACGGCGGCGGCCTTTTCGCGGGCACGCTTCTCGCTCGGCTTTTCGTAGTGGCGGCGCAGCTTCATCTCGCGATACACGCCCTCGCGCTGCAGCTTCTTCTTGAGCGCGCGCAGGGCCTGATCGACGTTGTTGTCGCGGACGAGAATCTGCATAAATCGACACACCTCACAGCCGAAAGGCGAGAACCCCGCTGAATGCTGGCGCGGGGGAGCACCTGACGTAAAACAAAGCAAAACCGCGCCGAATCCCTGTGGGATCGGCTCGAATGAGCGGCCCGCTAGCAAAGTCGGCGGGGTAAGGCAACCCGCAGCGGGCATTTGCTTCGACCGAACGGATGTGGTGACTGCCGGTTCGATGCACACCACCTTCACCCTCGCCGACTGGGCGGTGCTCGGCGGCTATGTCGCGATGCTCGCCGCCGCTGGCTGGCTGACCACGCGGCGGGGGATGAAGGCGGAGGACTATTTCCTTGCGGGCCACCACGCCCCGACCTGGCTGGTGGCGATCTCGGTGCTCTCGACGGTGCAGTCGGCGGCGACCTTCCTCGGGGTGCCGGATTCGAGCTTTCGCGGCAACTGGACCTATCTCGGCGGGGTCGGCGCGGCGCTGATCGCGGCGTGGATCGTCGGCAACGTGCTGATCCCGCGGTTCTACGCGCTCAGGGTGACTACGGTTTACGAGCTGCTCGAGAGCCGGTTCGATGCCACTGCGCGACGCGCGGCGGCGGCGATGTACCTGATCGGGCGGATCCTCGCCTCGGGCGCGCGGCTCTATCTTGCGGCGATCGCCGTCTCGATGATCCTGTTCCTCGACGTATCGCCCAGCCACGTGATGATCGCCGCGCTGATCCTGCTCGGGTTCGGGCTGGTGTTCACCTTCATGGGCGGGCTCGAATCGGTGATCTGGAGCGACCTGATCCAGGTCGTGCTTTATGTCGGCGCGGCGGCGCTGGTCGGCGCGCTGCTGTGGGACAAGCTGGGGATGAGCGTGCCGCAAGCGTTCGCGGCGCTCACCAGCGCGCCGGAGGGCAACAAACTCGCACTGGTCGATCCCGCGCTCGATCTCTCCGCGCCGTTCGGGCTGTTCGCGGTGCTGACGGGCGTGATGCTGCTCAACCTCGCCAGCTCGGGGCTCGACCAGGACATGACCCAGCGGCTGCTCGCCTGCCGCGATGCCAGGCAGGGGCGGCGCGCGCTTTACCAGTCGGTGCTAGTCTCGCTGCCGGTGATCGCGCTGTTTCTGCTGCTCGGCTCCCTTCTCTGGCTCTATTACCAAGGCGCCGCCGCGGCGACCTTCAACGGCGAGAAGGTGACGGTGTTTATGCACTTCATCCTCACCGAAGTGCCACCGGGGCTGCGCGGGCTGGTCACCGTCGGGGTGATCGCGGCGGCGGCGATCAATTCGGGGCTGATTTCGATGGCGTCGGTGACGGTCAACGATCTCTACCGGCCGTTCGCGGGGCAGCGCAGCGAGGCGCATTTTGTCTGGGCCGGGCGGCTGGTGAGCGTGGTGCTGGGCTTCGCGCTGTTCGCCATGGCGCTGCTCTCGTACTACTGGCAGCGCTACGCCGACGCCTCGCTGCTCGAATTCGTGCTCGGGGTGATGGCTTTCGCCTATTCGGGGCTGATCGGGGTGTACGGCGTGGCGCTGTTTACTCGCCGCGGCACTTCGGCGAGCGTGATCGCCGCCTTCGCCACGGGGTTCCTCACCGTGCTGGCGTTCCAGCCCTATGTGATCGACAGCCTCGGCCTGCCCGCCGCGATGAAGGGCGTGGCCTTCCCGTGGCACCTGGTGACGGGATCGCTGGTCGCAGCGGCGGTCTGCGCGCTGGGGCGGCCCACCCTTCCCCATGCCCGGCAGGCAAGCTAAGGGCCAAGCAATGGCCCCGCCTTCGTTCCTCAACGCTTCGCTGCTCGTCGCCCTTGGCGGCGG
>JBOHIC010000052.1:0-7191 GCA_050725835.1 Novosphingobium sp. | reverse complement strand
ACCATTCGCTGCCGCTGCATAGCGGCTATACCTTCCGCACCCGCGCCATTCTCAAGGCGCAGGAGGCGGCGGGGATCGAGGTGCGGGGGATCACCGGGCTGCGCCACACCGCCGCCGGACCGGCCGCTGAGACCGTCGACGGGCTGAGCTTCCATCGCACACCCGGCGCTGCCTCTGGCCCGCCGGGCCTGCGCGAGTGGCGCGAGATCGCTGCGCTCGAACGCGCGATCGAGGCGCAGTGCGACGCATGGCGCCCCGACCTACTCCACGCCCATTCGCCCGCCTTGTGCGGGATGGCCGCGCTGCGCGTGGCCAGGCGCCGCGGGCTGCCGCTCGTCTACGAAATCCGCGCCTACTGGGAAGACGCCGCGGTCGAGAATGGCGGCGGCAATGCCGGTTCGCTCAAGTACCGCCTCACCCGCGCGCTGGAAAACCGGGTGGTCGCCGGGGCGGATGCGGTGGTGACGATCTGCAACGGCCTGAAGGGCGATCTGATCGGCCGCGGGGTAGCGCCGGGCAAGGTCTCGGTGGTGCCCAACGGGGTCGACCTCGCGCTGTTCGGCGCGCCGCCGCGGCGCGATCCTGCGCTGGCGCGCGAGCTCAGTCTAGGCAGCGGCCCGGTGATCGGCTTCATCGGCAGCTTTTACGCCTACGAGGGGATCGATGTGCTGATCGCGGCGATGCCCGCGCTGCTCGCCGCCCAGCCCGAAGCGAGCCTGCTGCTGGTCGGCGGCGGGCCGTGCGAGGCGGCGCTGCGTGCGCAGGCTGCAGCCTCCCCCGCCGCCCACGCGATCCGCTTCGTCGGCCGGGTGCCGCACGGCGAGGTCGAACGCTACTATGCGCTCGCTCATGTCATGGCCTATCCGCGCACAGCGAGCCGGCTGACCGAGCTGGTCACGCCGCTGAAACCGCTCGAAGCGATGGCGCAAGGCAAGCTGGTCGCCGCCTCGGCGGTCGGGGGCCACCGCGAACTGATCGCCGATCGGGTCAACGGGACGCTATTCGCCCCCGGCGATCCCGCCGCCTGCGCCGCCTCGCTGGCGGCTCTGCTCGCCGACCGCCGGCACTGGGACGCGCTCCGCGACGCCGGCCGCGCGCATGTCGAGGCGCGCCACGACTGGGCGGTCAACGTTCAGCGTTATCTTCCCGTTTACCAAAGCCTGCTAGCAAAACAGCCGGATGCGAGCATCGCCGCGGCGGCCTGAACCGCCGTCTCGCGGGGTCGTTCGCAGCGAGATTGCAACGGGGTTTTAGACCAGTGGCCAAGCAACCGCGCAGCCCGCGCGCCCAAACGCCGGTGACCCGCCACCCGCTGTTCCCGGGAATCGTGGCGCTGTGGTTCGGCGCATTGTTTGGGCTGGGCAGCCTCGCGATCCGGCCCGGCCTGATCGAAAGCGCCATACTCGGCGCGGGCATCGACGCGGTAATCCCCGCCGCCGGCCCGCCGCTGGGCGTCACCGCACGGATCCTGATCGCACTCTCCCTTGCCGCGCTCGGCGGAGTGCTCGGCGCTTTCGTCGCGCGGCGTCTGGCGCAGCCGCGCATCGCGCGCAGCGAAGGCGAGGGTGTCGCCGACAAGCTGCGGGTGCGAACCCGCGACGCCCATCCCGATTCGCCGGTGCGTCGCCCGCTGTCGGTCCCCGACGAGATCGCCGCCGCACCGCTCGACGCCGCACCGGGCGCCTTTCCCGGCCGCCGCCGCGCGCTGGCGATCGCCGAGGATGCGCCGCAATTCCGCGCGCACGAATACGCTCCGCTGCCCGGAGGCGCGGTTTACGCCGCAAACGAACCCGCCGCCGAACCCGAAGCCCTCGACCTTGGCGCTTTTGTCGCGCCGGACCAGTCCGAACCCGCGCCCGTTGCCGATGTTGCACCCGCGGTCGTGCCGTCCACGGCAGAGGAGGGCTTCCGACCGCTCTCCGAGCTCGCTCCGCTTCCGCCCGTCGACGCCGTCTTGCCGCAAGTCTTCGTCGCCGCGCCGATCGCCCAGGCGGCCGAACCCGAATGTGTTCCGACAGAACCCGAGGCCGCACCGGCGCAGGTTTTCGGGATCGACGCTTCGCCGCCGGCTTTGGCCGCGCCCACGCCCTCCGTATCGCCGCTGGCGTCGGTTGCGGCCGAGCCGCTGTTCGCGCCGCCGCCGCCACCGATCGATTTCGCCCGGCTCGGCCTGGTCGAGCCGCGGCTCCAGACCGAAGCGGCCGCGGCGCCTTTCGCCGATCCGCCCTCGCCCGAACCCACCGCGCCGCCGCTCGACGGCCTCGACCTTTCCGCGCTGACCGAGCGCTTCGCCGCTTCGCTCCGCGCCCGCCGCGAGCGGCAGGGCGAGACGGCGAGTGAAGCAATCGCCAGCCCGCCGGTGTCGCTCGAGCCCGAAACTGCAGCCCGGTTCGGTTCCGCCGAGTTCAAAGCAGTCGCCGCAGCTGCGCCCGACGAACCGCCCGCGCCGCAGCCGGCCGCCGTCCCCGCCGCGTTCCGTCCGCTCGTCGAGGACGAGGACAACGACGACGGCGAAATCGACGGAATGCTTCCCTTGCGCCAGTTCCGGTTGCCGACGAGCGAAGCCGCCGATGTCCCCGGAGAACCGGTCGACGAGGCGGTCGAGGACGAGCCCGATCCCGCGGGCGAAGGCTATAGCTCGCTGCTCGAGCTCGGCCGTCCCGTCGCCGCCCAGCGCCAGGCCTTCGTGCGGATCGAGGAGCCCGACGCCGATCGCGCCGCGATCGAGCCAGTGGTAATCTTCCCCGGCCAGACCGCACGCCTCGCGCCCAGCGCGCCGGTGCCGCTCGCGGTGCCCCAGCCGCTCGCCGCGCCCGCGCCGCCGGTCGAGTTCGCGGCCGCCGACGGGCTCCTGCGCCGGTTCGATGCGCCGTCGAGCGCCCAGCCGGGCCAGGCGGTGACCGCCGCCGGGGCCTCGCCGGTGGTCGATCGAGAGGAAACCGAGCGGGCGCTGCGCGCCGCGCTCGCCACACTCCAGCGGATGAGCGGCGCGGCCTGAGCGCTGCTGGAATAACTCCCTTCTTCGCAGTTGCAAAAACAGCTTCCTGTCGTCATGGGGAGGCTTCGCGCAACTTTCTCCGCCTCTTGCGGCGGGGAGAGTTGCGCTTAATTGCCCGAATTCCGGGGTTTGCCCTTATCGCGGGGCGAATCGCGGCTGGCGGCGACGACGGCAGGGTTGCGAATCGATGGCTTTTCCCGGCCCGCAAGGGCTCTACGACCCGCGCAACGAGCACGACGCCTGCGGCGTCGGCTTCGTCGCGCACATCAAGGGCGCGGCCAGCCACGCGATCGTCAGCCAGGCGCTCGAAGTGCTGAGGAACCTCGACCATCGCGGCGCGGTCGGGGCCGATCCGCTGCTCGGCGACGGCGCGGGGATCCTGATCCAGCTGCCCGACGGGCTCTACCGCAAGTGGGCCGAGGCCGAGGGGCTGCGGCTGCCCGAACCCGAAGCCTACGCGGTGGCGATGTGCTTCCTGCCGCAGGACCTGGCGGCGCGCGAGTTCATCGTCGGGACCTTCGAAAAGTTCATCGCCAAAGAAGGCCAGCGCCTGATCGGCTGGCGCGACGTGCCGGTGACCACCGCGGAGCTCGGCGCGGCGGTGATCGCGCAGATGCCGGTGATCCGCCAGTGTTTCGTCGCCCGCGGCGAGAACTGCGTCAACCAGGACGCCTTCGAGCGCAAGCTGCTGGCGATCCGCAAGCAGACCCAGAACCCGCTCGCCGCGCTCGCCGAAAAGCACGGGATGCCGGGGATCGCCGAGCTCTACATGCCGAGCTTCTCGAGCCGCACCGTGGTCTACAAGGGGCTGCTGCTGGCGACGCAGGTCGGCAGCTTCTATGACGACCTCGGCGATCCCGAGTGCGTCTCGGCGCTCGGCCTCGTCCACCAGCGCTTCAGCACCAACACCTTCCCCAGCTGGAAGCTGTCGCACCCCTACCGCTTCATCGCCCACAACGGCGAAATCAACACCCTGCGCGGCAACGTCAACTGGATGCACGCGCGGCGGCGGACGATGGAGAGCGAGCTGCTCGGCTCCGATCTCGACAAGATGTGGCCGATCATCCCGCACGGCCAGTCGGACACCGCCTGCCTTGACAACGCACTCGAGCTGCTGCTCGCAGGCGGCTACAGCCTCGCCCACGCAGTGATGATGCTGATCCCCGAGGCCTGGGCCGGCAACCCGCTGATGGACGCCAAGCGCCGCGCCTTCTACGAATACCACGCCGCGCTGATGGAGCCGTGGGACGGCCCCGCCGCGGTGGCCTTCACCGACGGCCGCCAGATCGGCGCGACGCTCGACCGCAACGGCCTTCGGCCTGCGCGCTTCCTCGTCACCGACGACGACCTGGTGGTGATGGCCTCGGAAAGCGGTGTGCTGCCGATCAAGGAAGACAACATCGTCCGCAAGTGGCGCTTGCAACCGGGGAAGATGCTGCTGATCGACTTTGCCGAAGGGCGGATCATCGAGGACGAAGAACTAAAGACCCAGCTCGCCGCCGAGCACCCCTACGAAGCGTGGCTCGAGGCCGCGCAGTACAAGCTGGGGGACCTCGAAGTGGTCGAACCCGAGCTCGCCGCGGTGCCGGTCGACACCACCTCGCTCTTGGACCGCCAGCAGGCCTTCGGTTACACCCAAGAGGACCTCGCACGGTTCCTCGAGCCGATGGCGGTCAATGCCGACGATCCGATCGGCTCGATGGGCACCGACACCCCGATCGCGGTGCTCTCCGACCGCCCGCGGCTGCTCTACGACTACTTCAAGCAGAACTTCGCCCAGGTCACCAACCCGCCGATCGATCCGATCCGCGAGGAGCTGGTGATGAGCCTGGTCAGCATGATCGGCCCGCGCCCCAACCTGCTCGGCCACGACGCCGGAACGCACAAGCGGCTCGAGGTCGACCAGCCGATCCTGACCAACGACGACGTCGCCAAGATCCGTTCGGTCGAGGCCGCGCTCGACGGGGCGTTCCGCACCGCGACCATCGACATGACCTGGGACGCGGCGAGCGGCCCGGGCGGGCTCGAAATGGCGCTCAAGGAGCTGTGCTGGGCGGCGACCGAGTGCGTCCTCGCCGATCAGAACATCCTGATCCTCTCCGATCGGGCACAGGGACCCGAGCGGATCGCGATGCCCGCGCTGCTCGCCACCGCCGCGGTTCACCATCACCTCGTCCGCCAAGGCCTGCGGATGCAGACCGGGCTCGTGGTCGAGACCGGCGAGGCGCGCGAGGTGCACCATTTCTGCGCGCTGGCGGGATATGGGGCGGAGGCGATCAATCCCTACGTCGCGTTCGAAACGCTCGAGGCGATCCGCGCGCGCAAGGCGCTGACTCTCACCCAGCAGCAGGTCGAGAAGAACTACATCAAGGCGATCGGCAAAGGCGTGCTCAAGGTGATGTCCAAGATGGGCATCAGCACCTACCAGTCGTACTGCGGGGCGCAGATCTTCGACGCGGTCGGACTGTCGAGCGCGTTCGTCGCCAAGTACTTCACCGGCACCGCGACCACCATCGAGGGCATTGGCCTGGCCGAAGTCGCCGAGGAGACCGTCCGCCGCCATGGCGCGGCCTATGGCGACAACCCGCTCTACGCCGGGATGCTCGATGTCGGCGGGATCTACCAATACCGCCTGCGCGGCGAGGCGCATGCCTGGACGCCGGAGAACGTTGCGCAGCTGCAGCACGCGGTGCGCGGGGGCGATCCGAAGAACTATGCCGAGTTCGCCGCCTCGATCAACGAGCAGAGCCAGCGGATGCTGACGATCCGGGGGCTGATGGAGCTGAAGCCCGCCGCAGCGCCACTCGACTTGGCCGAAGTCGAACCCGCCGCCGAAATCGTCAAGCGCTTCGCCACCGGGGCGATGAGCTTCGGTTCGATTTCGCGCGAGGCGCACACCACGCTGGCGGTCGCGATGAACCGGATCGGCGGCAAGTCGAACACCGGCGAGGGCGGCGAGGAGCCCGATCGTTTTGCGGCTCTGGCAAACGGCGATTCGATGCGTTCGGCGATCAAGCAGGTCGCCAGCGGACGCTTCGGGGTGACCACCGAATACCTCGTCAACGCCGACGACATCCAGATCAAGATGGCCCAGGGGGCGAAGCCGGGCGAGGGCGGGCAGCTACCCGGGCACAAGGTCGACAAGACCATCGGCAAGGTCCGCCACTCGACCCCGGGGGTCGGCCTGATCTCGCCCCCGCCGCACCACGACATCTATTCGATCGAGGATCTCGCCCAGCTGATCCACGACCTCAAGAACGTCAACACCGCCGCGCGGATTTCGGTCAAGCTGGTCAGCGAGGTCGGGGTCGGCACGGTCGCCGCCGGGGTGGCCAAGTGCAAGGCCGACCACGTCACCATCTCGGGCTACGAGGGCGGCACCGGCGCCTCGCCGCTGACCAGCCTGACCCACGCCGGCAGCCCCTGGGAAATCGGCCTTGCCGAAACCCAGCAGACGCTGCTCCTCAACAACCTGCGCAGCCGCATCGCGGTACAGGCAGACGGGGGCCTGCGCACCGGGCGCGACGTCGCGGTCGCCGCGCTGCTCGGCGCCGACGAATTCGGCTTCGCCACCGCTCCGCTGATCGCAGCGGGCTGCATCATGATGCGCAAGTGCCACCTCAACACCTGCCCGGTCGGGGTGGCGACGCAGGACCCGGTGCTGCGCGCGCGCTTCACCGGCCAGCCCGAGCACGTCATCAACTACTTCTTCTTCGTCGCCGAGGAGCTGCGGGCGATCATGGCCGAAATGGGCTTCAGGACCGTCGCCGAGATGATCGGGCGGGTCGACCGGCTCGACGCCAAGCAGGCGGTGACGCACTGGAAGGCGCATGGGATCGACCTCAAGCGGCTGCTGCACCGGGTTGAGCCGATTGGGCATGGCTTGAGCAGGTCCGAATCGCAGGATCATGGGCTTCAAAAGGCCATGGATAAGCACTTGATTGCAGCTGCCGCAGACGCGCTCGCGCACAAGGCGCCGGTGCGGCTCGAGCGCAAGGTGAGCAACGTCAACCGCACCGTCGGGGCGATGCTGTCGGGCGAGGTCGCGCGTCGTTTCGGCCACGTTGGGCTGCCCGACAACACCGTCCACGTCAGGCTCACCGGGGTTGCCGGACAGAGCTTCGCCGCCTTCCTCGCCCACGGGGTCACGCTAGACCTCACCGGCGATGCCAACGACTATGTCGGCAAGGGCC
>JBOHIC010000051.1:0-19708 GCA_050725835.1 Novosphingobium sp. | reverse complement strand
GGCTGGCGCGAGGTGGTGCGGGCACAGGACCGGCACGAGTGGCTGGCGGATTCGCCGGGCAAGCGCGAGCTGTTCGGCTCGAAGGCGCTGCTGCTGGGCTACGGGGCGATCGGCCAGCTGGTCGATGAACGACTCGCCGCGTTCGGAGTCGAAGTGACCAAGGTTCGCCGTTCGCCGGGGCCGGGCACGATCGGGCCGGGCGACTGGCGCGCGCGGCTGGGGGAATTCGATTGGGTGATCCTGGCTGTGCCGGCGACGCCCGAGACCGACGCGATGATCGGCGCGCCCGAACTCGCGGCGATGAGTCCCCAAGCGGTGCTGGTCAACGTCGCGCGCGGGGCGGTGGTCGATCAAGCGGCGCTGACCGAGGCGTTGCAGCAAAAGCGCATCGCCGGCGCCTTCCTCGACGTCACTACGCCCGAGCCGCTGCCCGCCGACGATCCGCTATGGGCGCTCGACACCGCGCACATATCGATGCACCTCTCGGGCCGGGCGCAAGACAAGATGTTCGTCCGCTCGGCCCAGCGCTTCCTGCGAAACCTCGCGCACTATGGCGCGGGCGAGCCGCTCGAGGCCGAGTTCGATCCGGGGCGGGGGTATTAGCCGACCGGCCTGGCCCGGTGCAGCCAGCAGTTCACCGCGAAGCGATAGTCGGCGAAGTCGCCGCTAGCGCAGGCGACCGGGCGCACCGCGTGCGGGGCGATCGAGGAGAACAGCACCAGTCGGTTGTGGCGGGGCTCGATCAGTGCGGGTTCGCCCGGACCGAACGGATGCAGCGCAAGCTCTCCGCCGATGAAGCCTGCGGGAACACGGTGAGCGTACCACACGCCGGACAGAACCCGGTCGGTGTCGCGGCCCTCGCGGTTATGCTGGGTCAGCGTGTCGACATGAATGTTGTAGAACGCACCGTCGCCGTGCGCGGCGAGCTCGGTTTCTGTCTGGGCGAGATCGAACGCCTCCGCCCCCAGCTTCTCCAGCGCTGCCGGCAGTATCGCGTGCACTGCGTTGACGAAATCCGCCTCGTGCATTCCCAGTCCGGCGGGGAGGCGTAATGACCGGCGATCCGCCCGGTCGACCACATCCGCCCCATCGCTCACCACCCCGGTCTCGCGAAAGTCGGCCTGGTTGGCCCAGGCATGCTCGAGTAGCCCTTGGGCCAGTGAGGCTGGCAGGAACCCATCGATCATCAGAAAACGGGCGGATGGGGCGCTCATGGCGAGCGGCGTTATCATGTTCGGCGTCGGTTAGGTCAGCAATCTTCGAGCAGCAGCAGTTCGACCTCGACTGTCAGGCACGGCTTAGGGAGAAGCCTGTGCTCGACTGCGAGGACCGCCGCGTCGGCGACGATTTGTCCGGGAATCGCGAATTCGTGCTCGGGCAGCGCGGCGACGAAGCGCTCTCCGGAGGCAATCGCGGCGTCGCCCGTAAAGGCGAGGGTCACGGTGTGGCGCGCGCCGGTGAAGGTGATGCTGGCCCAAGCGCGCTCGGTGTGGTCGAGAAGGTGCGTTTCGCCTTCCGCCAGCTCCAGCAACGCGGAAAGTAGATGAGACCACGGACCTCGCTGCGCGCGACGGCCCGCGCGGCTCGGCAGCGGCGGCGGCTCACCGGAATCAATGCGCATGCTGGGTCTCCAGATATTCGTTCATGAAATGTTCCACGCGTGATGCGGTCGAGGGGCGGGGCATGCGGCCGTTGCGCAAGTCTTCAACGAAGCGCGGATCGCGTGCGGCGAGGCGGCCGAACTTGGTCCACGGCATGCCGGTGTCGCGCAGGAAGCGTTCTATCCTTCGAATTAACATGGTCGGCGTATCAGCATGACTTTCTCCATCGGCGATTCGGCCGCAGGACCGCCTCCCTATTCTTGCGCGAAATCCTACTTGTCTAGGAAAAATACATCGACTATGCGTTTTTCGTGATTACCGCCGATTCACGCCTCCGATTGCTTGAGCTGGCCGAAGCGCGCGGTGTCAGCCTGGCCGGGCTTTCGGCGCTGATCGGGCGCAATTCCACATATTTGCAGCAGTTCGTCCGCAAGGGCAGTCCGCGCCGGCTGGAAGAGCGCGACCGTCGGACGCTGGCGCGGTTTTTCGGCGTGGACGAGGGCGAACTGGGCGCGCCGGAGGATTTATCCCAGACATCGACCGGGGCATTCGTGGCGATCCCGCGGTTACCGCTCGGCGCCGCTGCCGGGGCCGGGGCCATCGCGGCCGACGAAGCGCCGGTCGGCGCGTTCGGGGTCACTCAAGGCTGGCTGCGGGAGCACGGCCTCAATCCCCGGCAACTCTCGGCGATCCGGGTCGAGGGCGATTCGATGGAACCGCTGCTGCGCGACGGCGACGAGATCCTGGTCGACACAACCCCGCGTCCCTTGCGCGACGGGATCCACGTTGTTCGGGTGGACGACAGCCTGATGGTCAAGCGGCTCGACACCGGCCGGCCCGGCACAATCGCGCTGCACAGCGACAACCCCGCCTACCGCCGGGTCGAACTGCCGTGCGGCGAGGTCAGCGTGATCGGCCGGGTGGTGTGGAAGAGCGGGCGGCTTTAGCGGGATTGCAAAGCGCGCGCTTGCCCGCCATCTGAGCCGCGATGACCGAGCCTGTTCAACCCCCGATGCGCGTCGCGATCCTGCCCGTCACGCCGCTCCAGCAGAACTGCTCGCTGGTGTGGTGCACCAAGACGATGCGCGGAGCGCTGGTCGATCCCGGCGGCGATCTCGACAAGCTCAAGCTCGCGGTCGAGCGTGCCGGGGTGACGCTCGAGAAGCTGCTGGTCACCCACGGCCACCTCGATCACTGCGGCCAGGCCGGGATCCTCGCCAAGGAGCTCGGCCTCAAGATCGAAGGCCCGCACGAGGCCGACCGCTTCTGGATCAGCCGGCTCGACGACGACGGCGGGCGCTGGGGAATGCACGCCGAGACCTTCGAGCCCGACCGCTGGCTGGTGGGCGGCGACACCGTCACCGTCGGCGAACTGACCCTCGAGGTGATCCACTGCCCCGGCCACACTCCGGGGCACGTGGTGTTCTACCACGCCCCCTCGCGCTTCGCGATCGTCGGCGACGTGCTGTTCCAGGGCTCGATCGGCCGCACCGATTTCCCGATGGGCAATCACCAGGACCTGATCGACGCGATCACCCAGAAACTCTGGCCGCTCGGCAACGACGTGACTTTCGTCCCCGGCCACGGCCCGACCAGCACTTTCGGTCAGGAGCGAATGACCAACGCCTTCGTCAGCGACTATGCGCTGGCGGGCTAGACCACCTGCAGCAGCACCAGCACCGCGAAGATCGCCAGCCCGAGCTGGGTCAGCATCGTGATCATCACCCCGATCGAGCGACCCTTGCCGAGCGTTCCGCCGTCCATCCCGAGTCCGTGCGCGACGCGGCCGAGCATGTAGACCCCGCCGACCAGCGGCAGCCAGGTCGGGCATTTGCCCGCGAGTTCGAGCAGCGCGATCAGGAACAGCACCCACGGGGTGTTCTCGACGAAATTGAGCTGGGCGCGCATCCGGCGTTCCATCAGGTCGTGCCCGCCGGTGCCGATGTCGATCTTTTCGGCGATGCGCACGCGCCCGCAGCGCATTGCCAGCCAGAAGTTGATCACCGCGGCGGCGGCGGCGAGCGAAAGTGTGGTCGGCAGCAGGATCGGCATGGTATTTTTCCCCTCTTGCGGCGGGCAGGCGCAGCGCTTGCAACGGACACGAAAATCGCTATAGGCGCGCCTTCGCAACCCGGCCCGGACGGTCGGCTTACCGTGATCGACGATATACAGGAACAGGTGCCGCAATGGCTGTCCCCAAGAGAAAAACTTCGCCCTCGCGCCGGGGCATGCGCCGCAGCCACGATGCGCTGAAGGCCGAAGCCTTCCACGAATGCTCGAACTGTGGGGAGCTCAAGCGTCCGCACAATTTGTGCGCCGCCTGCGGGCACTACAACGGCCGCGAGATTCTGGCGGTCGGGCTTTAGGCCCCGCACTCAAGGGGGAGCCGCACGATGAGCCTGCCGCGTATCGCCGTCGATGCGATGGGCGGCGACGAAGGCGTGCGGGTGATGATCGAAGGCGCGGCGCTGGCGCGGCGCCGCCACGATCGCTTCAAATTCCTGCTGGTCGGCGATGAGCCGCGGATCAAGGCCGCACTCGAAAACCACCCGAACCTGCGCGCCGCCTCGGAAATCCTTCACTCGGCCGACGTGATCAGCGGCGAGGACAAGCCGGGCCAGGCGCTGCGCCGGGCCAAGACCACCTCGATGGGCATGGCGATAAACGCGGTCAAGGCGGGCGACGCCGGGGCCGCGGTGAGCGCGGGCAACACCGGCGCGCTGATGGCGATCGCCAAGCTGGCGCTGCGCACGATGCCGGGGATCGACCGCCCGGCGCTTTCCGCGCTGCTCCCGACGCTCGGCGCCAACGACGTTGTCATGCTCGATCTCGGCGCCAACACCGAATGCGATGCGCGCAATCTCGTCCAGTTCGCGGTGATGGGCGCGGCCTATTCGCGGATTGTCACCGGGCTCGAAGCGCCGCGGGTGCGGCTGCTAAACATCGGTACCGAGGAAACCAAGGGCACCGAGGTGCTGCGCGATGCCGCGGCCCAGCTCAAGGCCGCCTCGGCCGAACTGGCGCTGTCGTTCGACGGCTTCGCCGAGGCCGACAAGCTCAACCGCGGCGATATCGACGTGGTGGTCTCGGACGGGTTTTCGGGCAACATCGCATTGAAGGCGATCGAAGGTACAGCGCGGTTCGTCGCCGACTTGCTCCGGCGTTCGTTCGCCAGTTCGCTGCGCTCGAAATTCGGCTTCCTGATCTCGCGCCCGGCGACCGAAATCCTCAAGCATCACCTCGATCCCAACAACCACAACGGCGCGGTCTTCCTCGGGCTCAACGGGGTGGTGGTGAAGAGCCACGGCTCGGCCAGCGCGCTCGGAGTGGCCAACGCGGTTCACGTCGCGGCGCGGCTGCTCGAGGAGAACCTGACCGAGCGGATCACCGCCGACCTGGCTCGAATCGGGGCCGACAGCCTGCGCAAGAGCCACCGCGCGGCCGCGGAATGACGCTGCGCTCGGTCATCGTCGGGACCGGCTCCGCGCTCCCTGCGCGCGCGGTCGACAACGCCGAGATGGCGCGGATGGTCGATACCAGCGACGACTGGATCGTCGAGCGCACCGGCATCCGCAACCGTCACCTCGCCGGCGAGGGCGAGAGCACCGCGACCCTCGCCATCGCCGCGGCGCGGGCGGCGCTCGACGCCGCCGGGATGGCGCACGATTCGGTCGAGCTTATCGTGCTCGCCACCGCGACGCCGGACCAGACCTTCCCCGCCACCGCGACGCTGGTCCAGCACGCGCTCGGCGCCAACGGCGGGATCGCTTTCGATGTCGCCGCGGTGTGCTCGGGCTTCCTCTACGCACTCAGCGTCGCCGATTCGATGCTGCGCACCGGGATGGCGAGCCGCGCGCTGGTAATCGGCGCGGAAACCTTCAGCCGCATCCTCGACTGGGACGACCGCACTACCTGCGTCCTGTTCGGCGACGGCGCAGGCGCGGTGGTGCTCGAAACGCGCGAAGTGGCCGACCCGCACACCGGGCCGGGGATCATCGCCAGCAAGCTCCACGCCGATGGCGCGCACAACGAACTGCTCTACACCGACGGCGGCGCGGGAACGACCGCGACCGTGGGCAAGGTCCGGATGAAGGGCCGCGAGGTGTTCCGGCACGCCGTCGTCAACCTCGCCGAAGTACTCGGAGAAGTGCTTGAGGAAACGGGCTTTACCGCCGAGGAGATCGACTGGGTGGTGCCGCACCAGGCCAACCTCAGGATCCTCGACGCCACCGCCAGGAAGCTCGGACTGCCGCCCGGTAAGGTGGTGGTCACGGTCGATCGCCACGCCAATACCAGCGCCGCTTCGGTCCCGCTCGCGCTCGACACCGCGGTCCGCGACGGGCGGATCAAGCCGGGCGATCTGGTCATGCTCGAGGCGATGGGCGGCGGGTTTACCTGGGGTGCTTCGCTGGTCCGGATGTAGCCGCGGCGCATAATCCCCGGATTTCCGGCCAATCCATTGCATTGGCGCGTATTTCACTTATCATCCGCCCCGGAGTCGCGGTCGCACGAGACGAAGGGGAGGGTGCAAGCAATGCGCTCCATGAACACGCTCACGCGTGCCGATCTGGCCGAGGCGCTCAATCGCCGGCTGGGCTATTCGCGTTCCGAATCGCTCGCGCTGGTCGAGGGCATCCTCGATCGCATGTCCGAAGCGCTCGAAAGCGGCGAGAACGTCAAGATTTCGGGATTCGGCACGTTCCTGCTTCGCGACAAGAAGCAGCGCATCGGCCGCAATCCCAAGACCGGGGTCGAAGTGCCGATCACCCCGCGCCGGGTGCTGACCTTCCGCGCCAGCCAGATGCTCAAGGACCGGATCGCCAAGGCATGAGCGACCCGCGCTTCACCGATGGCAAGGATGCAGGCGCGCTGCGGACGATCGGCGAGCTTTCGTCGGCGCTGGGCATCCGCCAGCACGTGTTGCGCTATTGGGAAGAGCAGTTTCCGATGCTCAAGCCGCTCAAGCGCAGCGGCGGGCGGCGCTATTACCGGCCCGAGGATGTCGCGCTGGTCGAGACCATCGACCGGCTGGTGCACAAGGAAGGCTATACCCTGCGCGGGGCGCGGCAGACGCTGTCGGGACGGGCTGCACCGCAACCGGCCGCCGCAGCTGCTCCCGCCGGCAGCGACGTGCTGGTGCAGAGCCTGACCGCGATCCGAAACCGCCTGGCGGAAGCGCTCGCCGCGGCCTGAACGAGCGCGCTCGCATTGCCGGCGCGGCGGCGCTAAGGCGCGGGCATGGACACAACCTACACTCCCGACTTGTCGCTGTTCATCGGCGGCTCGTGGCGCATCGGCGAAGGCCGCGATCTCTTTCCGGTGGTCGATCCCGCCAGCGGCGAAACCATCGGCGAAGTGCCGCTGGCGACCCCGGCCGATCTCGACGAAGCGCTCGTCACCGCCGAACGGTGCTTCGCCGAATGGCGCGCGACCCCGGTGGAGACGCGCGCCGCGGTGCTGCACAAGGCAGCGGCGCTGCTGCGCGAGCGCGGCGACGAGATTGCCCGGCTGCTCACCCTCGAGCAGGGCAAACCGATCGCCGAAGCACGCGGCGAGATCGCCGGCAGTGCTGCGCTGTTCGATTGGTGCGCCGAGGAAGCCGCACGGATCTACGGCCGCGTTCTGGTCCGCCCGACCGGCCAGCGAAGCCTGGTGATCAAGCAGCCGGTCGGCCCGGTCGCGGCGTTCAGCCCGTGGAACTTCCCGGTCTATCTGCTCGCCAAGAAGCTCGCTCCCGCGCTCGCCACCGGCTGCTCGGTGATCGCCAAGCCGCCCGAGGAAACCCCGGCCTGCACCGCCGCGCTGGTGCGCTGCCTGGTCGACGCCGGGCTGCCTGCCGGGGTGGTGCAATTGGTTCACGGCGTGCCCGACAGCGTCAGCCGCCACCTGATCGCCTCGCCGGTGATCCGCAAGGTGAGCTTCACCGGCTCGGTTCCGGTCGGCAAGCACCTAATGCGGCTCGCCGCCGACGGGCTCAAGCGGGTGACGATGGAGCTCGGCGGCCACGCTCCGGTGCTGATCTTCGCCGATTGCGACCTCGACAAGACGCTCGACATGGTCGTGCCGCAGAAATTCCGCAACGCCGGGCAGGTCTGCGTCTCGCCGACGCGGTTCTACGTGCAGGAGGCGATCTACGAGCGCTTTGTCGCGGGCTTCGCGGCGCGCACCGCGAGCGTTCAGACCGGCCACGGGCTCGACGCTGCGACCAAGATGGGTCCGCTCGCTAACGTCCGCCGCCCGGCTGCCATCGCCGCGCTGGTCGAAGACGCCTCGGCCAAGGGCGCGCGGGTGCTCGCCGGCGGCAAGCGCGGCAAAGACGGGTTCTTCTTCGAACCGACCCTGCTCGCCGACGTTCCCGATAGCGCCGACGTGATGTCGAACGAGCCGTTCGGCCCGCTCGCGTTGGCCGCGCCGTTCAGTGATCTGGACGACGCCGTCGCCAAGGCCAACCGCCTCCCCTTCGGCCTCGCCGCCTTCGCCTTCACCGACAGCCTCAAGACCGCCAACCTCGTCGGCGACGCCATCGAGAGCGGGATGGTCGGGATCAACTCCTTCGCCATCAGCGTTGCCGACGCGCCGTTCGGCGGGGTCAAGGATTCGGGCTTCGGAAGCGAAGGCGGGATCGAGGGGATGGAGAGCTACCTGGTGACCAAGGCAATCCACCAGGGTTAGACCAGCTCCGGCCCCAGCGCGGGGTCGAGGTCGCGGGGGCGGGTGAGGTGGACGAACTTGCCGCAGCCGTCGCGCAGGTCGGGCCAGGCTTCGATAGCGAGTTCGAGCACGGCGAAGGCGGCGGTGGGGAACTTGACCTCGACCGCGTCGCGCAGCGGGCTGGTCCCGTCGTCGGGCACGAGATCGAAGATCAGGTCCTCGAGCCCCGGATTGTGCCCGACCATCAGCAGCGAGGCCGGATCGCCGGACTGGTCGCGCAGAAGGTCGGCGAGCGTCGCCGAACTGGCGAGATAGACCCGCCGGTCCCACTCGACCGGCATCGGGATCCGGCTCGCCTCCATCGCGATCTCGATCGTCTCGTAGCAGCGCACCGCTGGCGAGGAGAGGATGCGGCCCCAGCGGTGACCGTAGTCGCGGATGTGCCGCCCCATGATCGCGGCGCCCGCGCGCCCTCGATTATTGAGATCGCGGTCGAAATCGCGCGCGCGAGGATCGCCCCAGTCTGACTTGGCGTGGCGAAACAGGCCCAAGAGTTTCAAACGGAATTCTCGCTCTGGACAGGCGCGCCAGAGACACCGGCGGCGACGCGTTGTAAAGCCTCCTCGAGCGTCAGCCTGATGACCGGAGCGCCCGGCGGAAAGGCGCTGAGCAGGCGGCTCGGAAACGCCGCCGAAAGCACCACGAAGTGGCCGCGGTCCTCGCGGGTGCGGATCAAACGTCCGAACGCCTGCGACAATCGCGCGCGGATGATCCGGTCGTCATAGGCGCTCCCAGTCCGCTCACCCTGAGCCTGTCGAATGGCCGCCATCCGCCGCGCGCGGTGGAGGATCGAAGGTTTGGGCCACGGCACTTGCTCCATCACCACGCAGCGCAGCGAATGACCGGGGACGTCGACCCCGTCGCGCAGCGCATCGGTGCCGAGCAGGCTGGCCCGGGGATCGTCGCGGAAGATGTCGACCAGGGTGCCGGTGTCGATCGGATCGACGTGTTGCGCATAGAGTGGCAGCCCGGCGCGGGCGAGCCGGTCGGCGATCCGGCCGTGGACCGCGCGCAGCCGCCGGATCGCGGTGAACAGCCCGAGCACTCCGCCGCCCGCCGCCTCGATCAGCCGGGCATAGGCCCCGGCAAGCGCGGCGAGATCGCCGCGGGGGACATCGGTGACGATCAGCACTTCGGCTTGTGCGGCGTAGTCGAACGGGCTGGCGAATTCGGAGGTCTGCGGGGCGATTTCGAGCTCTTGCGCGCCGCTGCGCGCGATCGCTGCGGCCCAGTCGCCGCCGTCGGTGAGCGTCGCGCTGGTCAGCATCACGCCGTGCGCGGGTTCGAGCACGACCCGCGCGAACGGCTTCATCGGATCGAGCCAGCGGCGTTGGAGCCCGACGTCGAACTCGCGCGCCTCGGCGCGTTCGACCGCGAGCCAATCGACGAATGCCGGGTCGGCAGGCCCGCCAAGCCGCTCGAGCAACGCCTCCCACGCCGCGAGCAGGTCGATCCGCCAGCCGAGCGCATGGCGCGCGCCTTCGATCCGCGCCCGGCCCGAGCCGTCGAGCCAATCGGGCGGCTCGGCGAGGATCGCTTCGAGCCGCACACCCAGCCGGATCAGCGGGCTGCGCAGTTCGGCGAGCGCGGACTGCGCCGCCTGCGCCAGTTCGATGAACGGCCCCTCGAGCTGCGCCGCCTCGGTCTCGAGCCCATAACCGGCTTCCTGCCCGCCGCTTTCGTCGCGGGCGTAGACCGTCGCGCGCACCGCCGCGAACAGCGCTTCGAGCGGCGCCGAAGGCGCGTTCTCGGCGAGACGCTGGAGCCAGCCGTCGCCGGGCAGCGCCTCGGCCGCCTCGCGCGCGGCGGCGATCGCCTTGCCCCCCGCCTCGTCGTAGCTGGCGACGTCGGCCAGCCGCGCGGCGAGCCCGCGGCGGCGGCCTTTCGCGCCGCGCTCGGGGCCGATCACCCAGCGGCGCAGTTCGATCGTCTCGGCCCCGGTGAGCGCCGCGGCGAAGGTCGAATCCGCGGCCTCGAACACGTGGTGACCCTCGTCGAACACGATCCGCGTCGGGCGCTGCGCGATATCCCGCCCGCGCGCGGCATTGACCATCACAAGCGCGTGGTTGGCTATCACCAGATCGGCCTGGGCAGAGGCGCGCGCGGCGCGTTCGATGAAGCATTTGCGGTAGTGCGGGCAGCCGGCATAGACGCATTCGCCGCGGCGGTCGGTCAGGGCGGCGACCCCGCGCTGGCGGAACAGCGTGGGGAGCCAGCCGGGCAGGTCGCCGCCGATCATGTCGCCGTCCTGGCTGTAGGCGGCCCAGCGCGCGACCAGCTGCGCCAGCACCGCCGCGCGGCCAGAGAACCCGCCTTGCAGCGCATCCTCGAGATTGAGCAGGCACAGGTAATTCTCGCGCCCTTTGCGCACCACCACCGGGCGCGATCCGTCGGCGCGGGCTTCGGGCCAGGCGCGGCGGCTTTCGCGGCGGAGCTGGCGCTGGAGCGCCTTGGTGAAAGTCGAAACCCAGACCGTGCCTCCCGATGCCTCGGCCCAGATTGAGGCGGGGGCGAGGTAGCCCAAGGTCTTGCCGATCCCCGTCCCCGCCTGGGCGAGCAGGAGGTGCGGCAGGCCTTCGCGGCGGCGTGGGGAAAACACGCCGGCGGATTCTGCGGCGTATCCGCGCTGTCCGGGACGCGGTTCGGCGCCACTACCGGTCAGCGCCGAAAGCCGCTCGCCGACGGCGTCGGCATCAAGCGAAACCTGCGCCGGCTGCGGCCGATCGGGCGCTTCCTCCCATTCGGGCAATTTGGCGAACAACCAGCGTTCGGCCGTCTCGGGCCGCGCAATCCGGGCGCTGAGCAGCGGCGCCCAGGCCCAGCGCAGCTTGGTCAGCGATTGCAGCGCGCTCCAGGCCCCTTCGCGCTCGACCCAGTCGGGGGCCTGGCACGCCGCAAGCAGAGCTTCGCCCGCCTGCTGGAGCAATGCAGGGACCGCGTCGTCTGCCTCAGGCTCGGCGAGGCCGAGCGCGTGCGCAAGCCCCTTGGGTGTAGGCACCACGAACCTCGCCGGATGGACGAAGGCGAACAGCTCGAGCAAGTCGAGCCCCGAAAGGTCGGGATAGCCCAGCCGCGTCGCCACCAGCGGGGCGTTGAGCAGCAGCAGCGGGGTATCCGCCGCGGCGACGATGGCGTCGCCCTTGGCCACCGCGCGGGTTCTGCCCGTCCCGTCGCGCAGCCAGCAGCCAGCGTGGCTGGCGTGGAGCGCGGGCAGGGGCAGCGGCGCGAGCATGTTTCGACCTAGAACGAAAACCGAACGTCGGGCAAGTCGTGGGACTCGCCCAGATCTGCGGATGTGAGACAATGCGTTGAAGTTTGGGCGATTGAGGGGTAGTCACCGTGCGGAAGGGGGCGGGTCGTACCATGCCTGACAGCGCAACGCCGGTCTCGATCGGTCGCCTCGCGCGGCTCGAGGCGTTTTCGGGCGTCACCGGGTGGCGGCGTCTCGCGATCGATTGCGCGCTGGGCGTTGCGGTGTTCGTCGCTGTGGTCGCGCTCAAGGAAGTTATCGACCTCTATGCGGCCGGGGTCGCGCCTTATGCGCTGGTCTACCCCGGGGTGCTGCTGGCGACGCTGATCGGCCGCCTCCGCGCCGGGCTGATCGCCTGGGCGCTGTGCTTTGGCTACATCGTCGCCTTCGGTATCCCGCACGCCCCCGGCGTAATCTTCGCGCGGGCGCTCGACCTGCCGCGGTTCCTGATCAACGTCGCAATCGGCTTGCTGATGGTGGTGATCGGCGAGATCGCGCGCGCCGCTTCGGCCGAAGCCCTGCGCCAGCGCGACGCCCGCTTGCGCGAGCGCGAGTTGCTGCTCGCCGAAATCGATCACCGGCTGCAGAACAACCTCGCGATCCTTTCCTCGCTAATCGACATGCAGATCAGGGACGCCGAGTCCGACGAAGTTCGCGAGGCCTTGCGCAAGACCGCTGGGCGCGTCCAGAGCCTCGGCCAGACTTACGCCCAGCTGCGCTTCGAGCCGGGCGCGGTCGCCGCGGTCCAGATGGACCGGTTCCTCGCCGATCTGACAGATTCGCTGCGCAAGTCCCTCGATCTTGGGGATCGCATCGCCCTGACCCTCACCGCCGAGCCATGCCAACTGGCGCGCGATCGCTCGGCGGCGCTGGCGCTGCTGGTCAACGAGATCGTCACCAACGCGGTCAAGCACGCTTTCACCGGGCGCGAGCGCGGGACCATCGCGCTGACCCTCATCTGCCGTGATGGCGGCGCCGAACTCGCGGTGGTCGACGACGGCATCGGGATGAGCCGGACCGAGCGGCAGAGCGGCAAGGGCAATCGCTTGCTGCTCGCGCTGGCGCAGATGGCGCGGTGCAAACTCAGCGTATCGAGCGGCCCCGAAGGCACCGCCTACAGGCTCGTGCTCCCCGAGGTCGAGCCGGGCGCAGCTACAACTCCATGACCCCTGCCGACCGCGAAGCCCTCATCGATCGCCTGCCCAAGGCCGAACTCCACCTCCACATCGAGGGTTCGCTCGAACCCGAGATGCTGTTCGCGCTGGCGGCGCGCAACGGCGTCGCGATCCCGTTCAAAAGCGCCGCCGAGGTGCGCGCGGCCTACGATTTCTCGAACCTCCAGGACTTCCTCGATATCTACTACCAGGGGATGAGCGTGCTCATCACCGAGCAGGACTTCCATGACCTCACCTGGGCTTACCTCGAACGCGCCGCGGCCGACAATGTCCGCCACGTCGAGATCTTCTTCGATCCGCAGGGGCATACCGAGCGAGGCGTGTCGTTTGCGACGGCGTTGGGCGGGATCAAAAGAGCCCTGAACGAAGCCGAGGCGCGGCTGGGCGTTACCCATCGGTTGATCATGTGTTTCTTGCGCCATCTCTCCGAGGAGGAAGCCTTGGCGACGCTGGGGGAGGCGCTGCCGTTTCTCGACGCCATCGACGGGGTCGGGCTCGATTCGTCCGAAGTCGGCCACCCGCCGAGCAAATTCGCAAGGGTCTTCGCCAAGGCCCGCGAGCTCGGACTCCACGTCACAGCGCACGCCGGCGAGGAGGGGCCGCCCGAATACGTTCACGAGGCGCTCGACCTGCTGCAAATCGAGCGGATCGACCACGGCAACCGCGCGCTCGAGGATGCGGCGCTGGTCGAACGGATCGCGGGCGAGGGGCTGACGCTCACCGTCTGCCCGCTCTCCAACCTCAAGCTTTGCGTGATCGAGCGGATCGAGGACAGCCCTGTCGCGCGCATGCTCGATCTCGGGCTCAAGGCGACGGTCAACTCGGACGATCCGGCCTATTTCGGCGGCTATATCAACGATAACTTCCGCGCAGTTGCCAATGCGCTCGAACTGTCGCACCACCAGCTCGTGACGCTCGCCGAGAACTCCTTCACCGGTTCGTTCCTGCCCGAGGCGGATAAGGCGCGCCACATCGCCGCGGTGCGCGCGGCGGCCGCAGCATGACCGCCAAGGTCTATCTCACCGCGGACAAGCTGCTCGAGGATTCGTACCGCCTCGCCAACCAGGTGATCGAGGCGAACTTCCGCCCGACCCACCTCGTCGGCATCTGGCGCGGCGGCGCGCCGGTCGGGATCGCGGTGCAGGAGCTGCTCTCGTTCAACGGGATCGAATGCGATCACATCGCGGTGCGCACCTCGAGCTATTCGGGAATCGACCAGCAGGAAAAGCAGGTGCGCGTTTTTGCGCTGGGCTACCTGGTCGATACCCTCGGCCCCGACGACCGCCTGCTGGTGATCGACGACGTGTTCGATTCGGGCCGCTCGATCGAGGCCTTCCTCGCCGAACTCGCCGGGCGCTGCCGCTACAACATGCCCGAAACCATCGGCATCGCCACGGTCTACTACAAGCCGGCGCGCAACCGCACCCAGCTCAAGCCCGATTTCTACGTCCACGAAACCGCAGACTGGCTGGTCTTCCCGCATGAAATCTGCGGGCTGACCGAGGACGAGATCATCAAGCACAAGCGCGGCGCGCGGCTGATCCTGCAGGGGCGCGCCTG
Organism: Novosphingobium sp.; assembly: GCA_050725835.1. Classification (GTDB taxonomy): domain Bacteria; phylum Pseudomonadota; class Alphaproteobacteria; order Sphingomonadales; family Sphingomonadaceae; genus Novosphingobium. Next base: position 5,411 of record JBOHIC010000051.1, on the reverse strand, counting down.
AAACGCCGGGGTTGCGCCGACCGGGCTAAAGCGCAAAGGCGCTTGCACAATGACCGATCCCGCCATTCTCGCCGCCGCGCAGGTTTCCAAGGCCTGGCCGTTCGAGGAAGCGCGCAAGCTGGTGAAGCGGTTCCCCGGCGGCAAGCCCGGCGCGCCGGTGCTGTTCGAAACCGGCTATGGTCCCTCCGGCCTGCCGCATATCGGCACGTTTCAGGAAGTGCTGCGGACCACGCTTGTGCGGCGGGCCTATGAAGTCCTGACCCAGGACGAGCTGGGCAAGCCTGCCAAAACCCGGCTTGTGGCGTTCAGCGACGACATGGACGGGCTGCGCAAGGTCCCCGACAACATTCCGAACGCCGCGATGCTCACCGCGCACCTCGGTCACCCGCTCACCCGCATCCCCGATCCGTTCGGGACGCACGAGAGCTTCGCCCATCACAACAACGCGATGCTGTGCGACTTCCTCGACCGCTTCGGGTTCGATTACGAATTCGTCTCTTCGTCAGCGATGTACAATGCGGGCAAGTTCGATGCGGCGCTGCTCAATGTGCTGGCGCATTACGACGCGATTCAGGCGGTGATGCTACCGACGCTGCGCGCCGAACGCGCGGCGACCTATTCGCCCGTCCTGCCGGTTTCGCCGACCACCGGGCAGGTGCTGCAGGTTCCGATCGAAGTGGTCGACGCCGCGGCGGGGATCGTCCGGTTCGAGGATGCGAACGGCGCGCCGGTCGAGCAGTCGATCCTCGGCGGGCGGGCCAAGCTGCAGTGGAAGGTCGACTGGGCGATGCGCTGGGTCGCGCTCGGGGTCGATTACGAGATGTGCGGCAAGGACCTCACCGACAGCGTCACCCAGTCGGGCAAGATCGCCGCGGTGCTCGGTGGGCGGCGACCCGAGGGGATGATTTACGAGCTGTTCCTCGACGAGAACGGCGAGAAGATATCCAAGTCCAAGGGCAACGGGCTGACCATCGAGCAGTGGCTGAGCTACGGCAGCGAGGACAGCCTCGGGCTCTACCTCTACCGCGAGCCGAAGAGCGCCAAGTCGCTCCATCCCGGGGTGATCCCGCGCGCGGTGGACGATTACTGGCAGTTCCGCGAGAAGCTGGGCGAACAGCCGGTCGAGCAGCAGCTCGGCAATCCGGTGTGGCACCTGTTGGGCGGCCGGGACGGGGCGGGGGAGAGCCTGCCGGTGACCTACGGGCTGTTGCTCAACCTGTGCGCGGTGCTCGGCGCCGGAGCGAGCCGCGAGCAGGTCTGGTCGTATCTTTCCAACTACGTCGAGAACGCCGATCCCGCGGCGCATCCTGCGCTCGACGCGCTGGTCGACACCGCGCTCGCCTATACCCGCGATTTCGTCGCGCCCTCGCTCAAGCGCCGCAAGCCCGAGGCGGGCGAAGCCGCCGCGCTTGCCGCGCTCGACGAGGAACTCGCATCGACCGCCGACGACGCCACCGCCGAAGAGCTGCAGACGCTGATCTACGAGATCGGCAAGGACCCCCACTACGCCTTCGAAACGCTGCGCGACTGGTTCAAGGCGCTTTACGAAACGCTGCTAGGCTCGAGCCAAGGGCCGCGCATGGGCAGCTTTATCGCGCTCTACGGGATCGCCAACACGCGGCGGCTGATCGCCGAGGCGCTCGAGGGCGCGGCGTGAAGCTCGACACCAGCCCCGAGGCGCTCGCCGCCGAACTGCTCGGACGCCCCTACGACGAACTCGACGCCGAGGAGCAGAACGTGCTGTGCCGGGTAATGTCGCATCAAGTCCGGCTCGATCATGACGAGCAGGTCGCGCTCAACGCCACGTTTGGCGACCGTTTGGCCGACCGGGTCGCCGCGGTGGGCGGCAGCTGGGGCTTCATCGTCGCGTTCCTGGTGCTGATGGCGGCGTGGATGGCGGTCAACGTGGCGCACCTGTTCGGGCTGGGCTTCGATCCTTATCCGTTCATCCTGCTCAACCTGACGCTCTCGACGCTGGCCGCGCTGCAGGCGCCGGTGATCCTGATGAGCCAGAACCGGAAGGCGCAGAAAGACCGCATTTCCAACCGCCACGACTACGAGGTCAACCTGCGCACGACGATCGAAATTCTCCACCTCCACCGCAAGATCGACCGGATTCTCGAGCGGCTCGAGCGGAGTGGAGCGGAGGGGCGTTCGCGCGCCGATCCGAACTAGGCCCGATGCAGCGGCCGACCGGCGTTCAGAAGTCGCTGACCCCATAGCGCGCGACGCCCTGGTTGTGCCCCGGCGGGTCGAGCACGCTGAGATCGAGGTCGACCGGCTCACCGATCCAGCGGCCGAGCGTAGTATGATCGGCGAGGTCGTCGTCGGTCAGCGGGTGGATCAGTGCGGTCAGGCCGGCGGCGCGGATCGCGGCCTCAACCGCGCCCACCAGCGGATCGTCGAAGTGGATCTCGAACTGGGGGATCGGGTGCGGGCCGACCGGGGCATCGCGCAGCTCGCCGACGTAGTGCAGCGCGGCCAGAGCATCGCCGCCGGTCGCGGCCCGCATCGCTTCGCGCAGCGCCGCGGCGGCGGGGCGCTCGGCGGCGTGGTAGTAGATATGGGCGTGATAGGGCTTGGTCATCGCGGTGCTCCGGCAATCCAGCGGTCGATTTTGGCCTCGAGCACCGGCAGGGGCAAGGCCCCGCTGCCGAGCACCTGCTCATGGAAGGCGCGGATGTCGAATTTTGGCCCGAGCGCGCTTTCGGCCTTCTTGCGCAGCCGCTGGATAGTAAGCGCGCCGATCTTGTAGCTCAGCGCCTGGGCGGGGTTGGCGATGTAGCGCTCGACCTCGGCGGTCGCGTCGCTGCGGCCCATGCCCGAGTTGGCGAGCATGTAGTCGATCGCCTGGTCGCGGCTCCAGCCTTTGGTGTGCAGCCCGGTATCGACCACCAGCCGCATCGCGCGGAGCATCTCGTCGTCGAGCGTGCCCCAGTGCTGCATCGGGTCCGTGTAGAACCCCATCTCGTAGCCGAGCGTCTCGGCGTAGAGCGCCCAGCCTTCGACATAGGCGTTGTTGCCGCCGAACCGCTGGAAGTCGGGGAGCGCGACGTTCTCCTGCGCGAGACTGATCTGGAAGTGATGCCCCGGCGCGCCTTCGTGGAGGTAGAGCGTCGCGATCCCGGTGAGGAAGCGGCTCGGCAGGTCGTAGCCGTTGTAGAAAAACACCCCGGGGCGCGATCCGTCGGGCGAGCCCTGGTTGTAGCTGCCGCCCGCCTCGAATTTCTCGCGGTAGGCGGGGTAGGGTTCGATCAGCAGCGGCGTGCGCGGAGCGCGGGCGAAGTAGCGCGGGACCAGCGCATCGACCTTGCGACCGACCGCGGCGAAGCCGTGGGCGAGCTCGTCGCGAGTGGCGGGATGGAACTTGGGATCGCTGCGAATGTGATCGAAGAACTGCGGCAGGGCGCCGGCGAAGCCCATCTCGCGCTTCACCCCCTCCATCTCGCGCTGGATTCGCGCGACTTCGCTGAGGCCGAGCTTGTGGACCGCGGCCGGATCGAGCGGCAGGGTGGTCTGGCGCTCGACCAGGCGGCGATAGAGCCCGGCCCCGCCTTTCATCTCCGAAAGCCCGACCCTGTCGCGGGCTGCGGGCAGGTATTGCTCGGCGAGGAAGGCGCGCAGGCGGCGGTAGGCGGGCTTGACCTCTGCCTCCAGCGCGGTGCGGTAAGCCGCGCGCAGCTCTGGCCGCGCAGCCGCGGGCACCGCCTCGGGGAAGTCCCGCACCGCCGAGGTGAACGGCGAGTTCGTTGCGTCCTGCGCCAGCAGCGCGTCGATCTGGGCGATCATGTTGGCGGTGGTCAGCCGGGTTTCGACCACCCCGCCGGCCATGCCCTCGCGCATCCGCACGATCGCGGTGTCGAGCACGGCGGGAAAGACGCGGATCAGCGCGAGGTTGCGGCGATAGTCTGCCTCGTCGGCATAGCGCGCCGAGCCGCCTAGCGCGATCAGTGCGGGAAACTCGACGTGGAGCCCGCCGAAGTGGTTGAGCGGGCGCACCGCGATGAGCGCGCGCTGGTCGGGCGCGAGCGCCGCAACCTCGCCGCGCCGGGTCCAGGCGTAGCTGTCATAGGACAACTGCCGTTCGGGGCTGAGCTTTCGCCGGTCGATCCGCGCCAGCGCGGCGAGCGCCTGGCGGCCTTCGGCAAGGCGTCGGCGGTCGAGCGCATCGGTGAAAAGCGCGGCGAGCGCCTCGGGCGCGACCTCGTCGCCGCGGGCGAGACGATCGAGCGGGTCGAGCTCGGCCCCGGCGGCGGCCTGGTTGCGCAGCAGCAGCATCAGCCGCGCGTCCTCGGCCCCCGGTGCTTCGACGACGGCGCGCGGCGCATCGCCTTGAGCAAGGGAGGGAAGGGCAAGCAGGATCGCGGCGGCCAGCGAGGCGGCGCGGCGGATCATCCCCATCGCCGGGTGCGATACCATTTGGTGATGACATACTTGGTGCCGCGCAGAACCGGAGTGCCGGCGTGCATCGTATCGAGGTTGGGCGACCCGTCGGCGAGGACGTTGTTCCAGACCAGCATGACTCCCGGCTGCGGCGGGATCGACAGGCCGATCCGGGTGAAATCGGTGGTCCCGCCTTCCTCGACCTCGTTGAGATAGATCATCGCGGTGAACGAGCGCTGCCCGCCGCGCTTGCGCTCATCCTTCCAATAGGCGGCATTGGTGTAGAAAAAGTCGTTGTGCTGCTTGAACTCCTGTCCCGGCATGTAGCGCTGGCCCTGCATCGTCTCGCCGAACGGATGGGGCAGGCCGAGCAGGTCGTCGATCCGCCGCTCGATCATCCGCACGAACGGATCGCCGCGCTCGACATTGCCCGAATAGCTGGTGCGATAGCCTGCGACGTAGGCGGTTTTGAACAGCTCCGACGGCTGGGCGACGCGGTCGATCATCGCGATCACCTGGGCGCATTCGGAGAGGCTGAGGAAATTCGAAACCCCCCAGATCTCCATCCGCTCGGTCGGGATGCGGTGGACCGAGGGGTCGCTGGCGAGCCGCTGGCGCACGCGCTCACCGACGCGGGCGAGCGCGGCCTTGTCGGGGTTGGCGGCGCGGGCAATGGCTTCGCTCATCGGCTCGCTGCCTATCGCAAGCATCGGTAAGGGCAAGCAAAAGAAGAGCCCCCGCCCGACGCTTGAGAGTCTCGGGCGGGGGCTCTGTCGGCCGGTCCACTCACCGGCCGGCGATTACCAGAAGAAGTCGTGGATCACATCGACCACTTCGCCGCTGTAGATGTCGACCAGCAGCGCATCGTCGTAGTAGCGCACCCACCGGTAGGGGCCGTAGACCTCGGGCAGGCGGTACTGCCACGGATCGTTGATCCAGTAGCGGTTGCTGAAGAACAGCGAGTCGAGGAAGAACCCGATGCTCAGCCGGCGGTACGAGTAGTTGCGGTACGGCGAGTAGTAGATGCC
>JBOHIC010000050.1:0-2993 GCA_050725835.1 Novosphingobium sp. | reverse complement strand
CGCCTTCGAGGATCAGCCCCATCGCGATGCCCGAAACCGGGCGCTTCAAGGGCACCCCGGCGTCCATCATCGCCAGCGACCCGCCGCAAACGGTGGCCATCGACGACGAGCCGTTGGACTCGGTAATATCCGAGACCACGCGGATCGTGTAGGGGAACTCGTCTTTGGTCGGCAGCACCGCCTGCAGCGCCCGCCAGGCGAGCTTGCCGTGGCCGGTGTCGCGGCGGCTGGGAGCGCCGAACCTGCCGACTTCGCCGACCGAATAGGGCGGGAAGTTATAGTGCAGCATGAAGTTCGAGTAGCTCAGCCCTTCGAGGCCGTCGATCATCTGCTCGCTGTCCTTGGTGCCCAGCGTGGTGGTGCAAATCGACTGCGTCTCGCCGCGAGTGAACAGCGCCGAGCCATGGGTGCGCGGGAGGAAGCCGGCGACCGCCTCGATCGGGCGGACCTGATCGACCTTGCGCCCGTCGATGCGCTTGCCGTCCTTGAGGATCGCGCCGCGGACGATGTCGGCCTCGACCTTCTTGACCGACTTGATCGCCACCATCTGCGTCTGCGCGTCTTCGCTCGCGAAAGCGGCCTTGGCCTTGTCGCGCGCGGCATTGAGCGCATTCGAGCGCTCGGACTTGTCGGTCAGCTTGTAGGCTGCCGCGATGTCCTTGCCGATCAGGTCCTTGAGCTTGGCCTTGACCCCAGAATTGTCGCTCACGGCGACGTCCCACGGATCCTTGGCGGCCTTCTCGGCGAGGTCGATGATCAGGTTGACGACCTTCTTGCACTCGTCGTGGGCGAAGATCACCGCGCCGAGCATGATCTCTTCGGAAAGCTCGCGCGCCTGCGATTCGACCATCATCACCGCGTTGCCGGTGGCGGCGACGACGAGATCGAGGTCGCCCGCGGCGGCAACGTCCTGGCGCGGGTTGAGGGTGTACTCGCCGTCGACATAGCCGACCCGCGCCGCCCCGATCGGGCCCATGAAGGGCACGCCCGAGATGGTCAGCGCGGCCGAGGCGGCGATCATCGCCAGCACGTCGGGCTCGACTTCGCCGTCATAGGACATGACATGGGCGATGACGTTGATCTCGTTGTAGAACCCCTCGGGGAACAGCGGCCGGACCGGGCGGTCGATCAGGCGGGAAACCAGCGTTTCCTTTTCGGTCGCGCCGCGCTCGCGCTTGAAGAAGCCGCCCGGGATGCGCCCGGCGGCGAAGAACTTTTCCTGATAGTGGACGGTGAGCGGGAAGAAATCCTGCCCTTCCTTGACGTTCTTGGCGGCGGTCACCGCGCACAGAACTACGGTTTCGCCATAGGTGGCGAGGACCGCGCCGTTCGCCTGGCGGGCGATGCGGCCGGTTTCCAGGGTGAGGGTCTTTCCGCCCCACTCCATCGATACGGTTTTGACGTCGAACATTGGTTTTCCTTCAGCCCGCGGGCCCTATTGCCGCGCGGGTTTTTGCTGCCGGGTGTTCCGTCCCGGTCCGGTGCGGGGCACCTGTGGCCCCAGTGGCTCCCTGCCGAAATGCGAGGGCAGCCCCGAATGCACGAAGCGGCCCGCAATCGGGCCGCCACGGCGTTGGTTATTTGCGCAGACCCAGCTTCTGGATCAGCGAATTGTAACGGTCCACGTCGCGGCGCTTGAGGTAATCGAGCAGCGAGCGGCGCTTGTTGACCATGGTCAAAAGCCCGCGGCGCGAGTGGTTGTCCTTGTGGTGGCCCTTGAAGTGCTCGGTGAGGTTGCGGATGCGCTCGGTGAGGATCGCGACCTGCACTTCGGGGGACCCGGTATCGCCCTTGGCGCGGGCGTTGTCCTGGATGATATCCTGCTTCTTTTCGGCCGTGACCGACATAGTCTTACTCCGCGACATCGGGAAGGTTGAAGCCTCTCAGCACCCGGGCGTTGCCGCCCTCGACCTGCATCAGCGCCAGCGGCAGATCGCCGCTTCGCGCCCAACAGACCCCGTCCTGAAAGGCCAGCCCGGTCAGAACCCGGCCCTCGCGGACCGCACTTGCCTGTTCCGGGCCGAGGGTGAGAGCCGGGATGTCGACCAGCCCCGCCTCCAGCGGCAAGAGTACGTTCTCAAGCGCCGCGCCCTTACCGACTGCGTTCAGAATGTCCAGAGAAATCGCCGCGTCCAGCCCGAACGGCCCGGCGCGGGTGCGGCGCAGCATGGTGACATGCCCGACCGTACCCAGCGCCCGGGCGATGTCGCGCGCGAGGGAGCGGATGTAAGTGCCTTTGGAGACGTGAGCGCGGAGGGTCGCGCTACCGGCAGTGCTGGCGATCAGGTCGAGCGCTTGAATCGTGACCGCGCGCGAAGCCAGCTCCACCGCTTCCCCCGCCCGCGCCCGATCGTAGGCGCGCGCGCCGTCGACCATCAGCGCCGAATAGGCTGGGGGAACCTGCTCGATCGGCCCGGTGAAGCGCGGCAACTCCGCCGCGATCTCCGCCAATGTCGGCCGCACCGCGCTTTCCGCGATCACCTTGCCTTCGAGATCGAGCGTATCGGTCTCGGCCCCGAAGCCAATGGCGAACTCATAAACCTTGCTCGCATCGAGCATCCGACCGGCGAGCTTGGTCGCCTCGCCCAGCGCAATCGGTAGCACCCCGGTGGCGAGCGGATCGAGCGTGCCGCCGTGCCCGACCTTGACCTTGCCGTAACCGCCCTCGCGCAAATTGCGCTTGACCGCCGCGACCGCCTGGGTCGAGCCGAGCCCGAGCGGCTTGTCGAGGATGATCCAGCCGTTCGGGGAGATCACCGGGTTACCCCGCGCCGAAAGAGGAAATGGTGCCGCTTACAGGACTCGAACCTGTGACCCCATCATTACGAATGATGTGCTCTACCAACTGAGCTAAAGCGGCGCTCGCTGGAGGCCCGAGCCGGAATCGAACCGGCGTAAACGGATTTGCAGTCCGGTGCGTAACCACTCCGCCATCGGGCCTCTCGCAAGGTCCGCGCCCCTAGCCGAGCGGGGGGAACGGCGCAACGGGATTT
>JBOHIC010000049.1:0-1275 GCA_050725835.1 Novosphingobium sp. | reverse complement strand
CTCGCCTGGGTGCTGTTCGCGACCGCGCTCAACTGGCAGTTCCTCGAAGCCAACCCCGACGCCGACGGCCAGGACGTCTCGGGCGCGGTGTCGCGGATTGAAATCTAGCCCTACCGCGTCCATCTAGCCGCCATGCAAAGCGAAAGCCCCCTGTTCGCCGACCTCGCCAAGCTGCTCAACAGCGCCGCGGGAACGATGGCCGGAATGGGCCGCGAAGCCCGCGACGGCGCGCGCGAGCGGGTCAGGGAAGCGCTCGGCGGGCTCGATTTCGTCGGCCGCGAGGAGTTCGACGCGGTCCGCGACATGGCCGCGAAAGCGCGCGATGAAGCCGAAGGGCTGAAGGCCCGGCTGGCCGCGCTCGAAGCCAAGCTCGCCGCCAAGAAATAGGCTCTACCCCGCCGGTTGACATTCGGGCCCCGGACGCGCTGAGTGGCCGGGCATGCTCTCGCAAAAGACCCGCTATACCATCCGCGCACTCCAGCACCTTGCCGACGAATGGCGCAAGGGGCCGATCCGGCTCGACGCGATCGCGCAAGGCCAGAACATCCCGCGCAAGTTCCTCACCGTGATCCTCAGCGAGATGGTCCGCGAAGGTCTGGTGGTCTCCACCCGCGGCCGCGACGGCGGTTACGAACTCGCGCTGCCCCCGGTCGACGTGCGCTATGGCGACATCATCCGGCTGACCCGCGGCAGCCTCGCGCTGGTCCCCTGCGCCGCGCGCAATGCGCACGAGCGCTGCGCCAACTGCCTGCCCGAAGCCGAATGCCGCCTGCGCGGTCTGATGCTGGTGCTGCGCGACGAAATGGCGACGATGCTCGACCGGATGAGCCTCGCCGACGAAATCACGCTGGAACCGCCGTTCGCGGATGTCGAACTGGCGGCAGGATAAGCGCGAGCCAAGGCGCGGCGAACCGGTTCGAAATAGTTGCGCTTCACTGCGGACAAGCCAAACGCGTATTGTCTAGCGATGCAGTAGAGATAAGTCATTGCGACGTCATCCGCCTTGGGATTCGTCGCTAATGTCCATTCTGGTCCGCACGCTGATGCTTTCCGCCGCAGTCATGGCGCACCCGGCCTGGGCCGCCGATCCCGCCATATCGAGTTTCGGCGACGAGACCGACCAGCAGACCACCTCGGCCGGCACCGGCGCGGGCGACGATACCGAGATCCTGGTCACCGCGCGCCGCCGGCAGGAAACCGCGCAGGAAGTGCCGCTGCCGATCTCGGTGGTCGGCGGCGAGCACATCGACAACACCGGCGCGTTCAACGTCGGGC
>JBOHIC010000048.1:0-45622 GCA_050725835.1 Novosphingobium sp. | reverse complement strand
TCCCCGGCGGGGAGGGGTTGGGGGTGGGGGCTCCACGTCGATAGGGCAGAACCCCCATCCCAACCCTTCCCCACCGGGGAAGAGCTTTGACCTAACGCTCGGCGAGCAGATCGACCTCGGCCGCACTTTCGGACGCGCCGTCGAAATGCCCCTCGGGATCGGGGTGGATCAGCACCTCGACCCCGGGAAACTCGCGCATCAGCCGCGCTTCGACCGCGTCCATCACGTCGTGCGCCGCGCGGACGCTCATGTCGGGATCGACCCAGACATGGAACTGGACGAAATCGCGGTCGCCCGAAGTGCGGGTTCTGAGGTCGTGCAAGCCCTTGAGCTCGGGGTCGCGCGCGACGACCGCGAGGAACCGCGCCTTCTTTTCCTCGGGCCACTCCTTGTCCATCAGCTGGTCGACCGCCGCCTGCGAAGCGCGCCACGCGTTCCAACCGAGCCAGGCGGCGATGGCGAGGCCGAACAGCGGGTCGGCGCGCCCCCATCCGGCGTACTGGTCGAGCGCGAGCGCGGCGATCACCGCAAGGTTGAGCAGCAGGTCAGACTGGTAATGGACGTGGTCGGTGGCGATCGCGAGGCTGCCGGTCCGGGCGATCACATGGCGCTGCCAAACCAGCAGCAGCACCGTCGCCGCCATCGCGGCCAGCGAGACCGCGATTCCCTCATTTGCCGCCTCGGTTCGTGCCCCGGCGAGCAGCTGGGTAACACCGCGGAACGCCAGGACCAATGCCGAGAGCGCGATCAGCACGACCTGGAGCAGCGCGGCGAGCGCCTCGGCCTTGCCGTGGCCGAAGCGGTGATCGTCGTCCGCCGGCATCGCCGCGATCCAAACCCCAGCGAGCGTGGCCAGGCTGGCGACGAGGTCGAGCGCGGTGTCGGCGAGGCTGCCGAGCATCGCGGTCGATCCGGTCGACCACGCCGCCCAGGCCTTGAGTCCGACCAGTAGCAGCGCCACCGCGACGCTGGCGAAAGCGGCGCTGCGGTTGAGGGCGGCGGTGTCGCTCACGGGTAGAGCAGCGTGCTGGCCCAGCCGGCGCCAGCGCGGGTGAAGCGGCGGCGCTCGTGGAGCCGGTGCGGGCGGTCGAGCCAGAACTCGATCGCCTCGGCGACCAGACGGAACCCGGTCCAATGCGCCGGGCGGGGCACGGCGCGGTCGGCGAACTCCTCCTCGGCGCGGGCGAAACGGTCGAGGAAGGTCTGCCGCGCGTCGAGCGGCCGCGACTGGTCCGAGGCGACCGCGCCCAATTGCGAATCGCGCCCGCGGCTGGCGAAATAGGCGTCGGCCTCGCCCGCGGAGACTTGCTCCAGCACGCCCTCTATCCGCACCTGACGGCGCAGCGACTTCCAGTGGAACAGCAGCGCGGCGCGGGGATTGGCGCGGATTTCTTCGCCCTTGCGGCTCAGCCCATTGGTGTAGAACACGAAGCCATCCGCGTCGTGCCCCTTAAGCAGCACCATCCGCACCGACGGTTGCCCGGCGGGCGTCGCGGTGGCGAGCGTCATCGCGTTGGCGTCGTTGGGTTCGCTCGCCTGCGCTTCGGCGAACCACGCGTCGAACAGCGCGAGCGGTTCTTCCGCAGGGATAGCGGGCGCGGCCGGGTCATGCGCCATGGCGCGGCCCGGCTGCAAAGGTCACACGAAGGTCACACCAAAACGCGTTCGAAAAAGGACAATGTTTCCGGGCGCTGCGGCAAGCCATGCCGGCCCCATACCGGGGCGCGGCCATGTAGGAAAGCACCGCTTGCCCCAACGCCGCGCGCCACCTAGCTAGTCCCGCATGGCCGATCCCTATTCGATCCTCGGCGTGGCGCGCGGCGCGGGCGAGAAGGACATCAAGTCCGCCTACCGCAAGCTCGCCAAGGAGCTCCACCCCGACCGCAACAAGGACAACCCCAAGGCGGCGGAGAAGTTCAGCGAGATCACCCGCGCTTACGACCTGCTCTCCGACAAGGACAAGCGCGCGCGCTTCGACCGCGGCGAAATCGACATCGACGGCAATCCCGCCGGGTTCGGCTTCGGCGGGGGTGGCGGGTTCGGCGGCGGGAGCGGCCAGGGCGGCTTTCGCGCCGACGGCTTCGAAGGTTTCGGCAGTGGCGGCGGCAGCGAGGGGATCGACCTCGGCGACATCTTCGAAGGCCTGTTCGGCGGAAGGGGCGGAATGGGCGGCGGCGGCTTCGGCGGCGCACGCCGGCCCCCGCCCAAGGGCGCCAACGTGACCTACCAGCTCGCGGTCACCCTGCCCGATGCGGCGACCCGCGCGACCCAGCGGATCACGCTCGCCGACGGCAAGACCATCGACCTCAAGCTCCCCGCCGGGGTCGAAGACGGCACCCAGATGCGCCTCGCGGGCAAGGGCGAGGCTGGGCCGGGTGGCGCCGGCGACGCGCTGGTGACGATCCGGCTTCAGCCGCACGCGTTCCTGCGGCGCGACGGCGACAACCTCCGGCTCGACCTGCCGATCGGGCTCGACGAGGCGGTCAACGGGGCCAAGGTGAAGGTCCCGACGGTCGAAGGCGCGGTGATGCTCACGGTCGCGCCGGGGAGCAGTTCGGGCAAGACCCTGCGGCTCAAGGGCAAGGGCATGACCCGCAAGGACGGCGCCCGCGGCGACCAGCTGGTGACGCTCGAGATCGAGCTCCCCGAGGGCGACAGCGAGCTCGTCCAGCGGCTCGAAGGCTGGCGCGACGGGCGCGACCTCAGAGGCAAGTTGGGCGTTTAACGCGGATGGAAGAACGCCCGCTCGACGATCCCAACCCGCCCGCGCCCGTGGTGCCCGACCTCTCGCCCGAGGCGCGGCGCAAGCAGGCGCTGCGCTGGCGCGCCGGGCTGCAGGAACGCTTCGACGAGCACGTCGGCCCGCAGGGCAAGTTCTGGGACAGCCGCGGCTGGAAGGTGATCGCGCGGGTCTGGACCGGGGCTTACAACGACGGCTTCATCCACGCCGGCAACCTCGCCTACATGGCGATCCTCGCGCTGTTCCCGTTCTTCATCACCGTCGCGGCGGTGTTCGTGCTGCTCGGCGAACCCGGCCAGCGCGAAGCCTCGATCCACGCCTTCCTCCTGGCGATGCCGCCGGTGGTGCGCAGCGCGCTCGAGCCGGTCGCCAACGATGTCATCGCCTCGCGCTCGGGCTGGCTCCTGTGGGTCGGCGGGCTGGTCGGGCTGTGGACCGTGGGCAGCCTGATCGAGACCATCCGCGACATCCTGCGCCGCGCTTACGGCACCCGCGCGACGCACGCCTTCTGGCGCTATCGGCTGACCTCTACGGGCGTGATCGTGGTGGCGGTGGTGGCGCTGCTGTTCTCGCTGCTCGCGCAGGTTGCGATCGGCGCGGCGCAGCAGGTGATCGGGGCGCTGTTCCCGCGGCTGGCCGACTGGACCTTCACCCTCGCCACCACCCGGCTGATCCCGGCGGCGGTGCTCTATCTCTCGATCTACCTCCTGTTCCTCACCCTCACCCCCGGCGCCTACAAGCCGCGGCGCTATCCCAAGTGGCCCGGCGCGCTGCTGGTGACCGGATGGTGGGTCGGGGTTTCGGTAGCGCTGCCGTGGCTGCTCGCGCAGTTCTTCACCTACGACCTGACTTACGGCAGCCTGGCGGGCGTGATGATCGCGCTTTTCTTTTTCTGGCTGGTCGGCCTAGGGATGGTGATGGGGGCGGAGCTCAACGCGGCGCTGGCCGAAACCCCCGAAGAGCGGGATATGATCGGCCAAACCGACAACCGGGCGCACGTGCCCGCCGAAGCGGACGGGAACTGAACGATGAGCGGATTGATGGCGGGGCGGCGGGGGCTGATCATGGGGCTCGCCAACGACAAGTCGCTCGCCTGGGGGATTGCGCAAAAGCTCCACGAGGCCGGGGCCGAGCTGGCCTTTTCGTACCAGGGCGAAGCGCTCGAAAAGCGGGTGCGCCCGCTCGCCGCCAGCTTGGGAAGCGATTTCCTGATCGATTGCGACGTCTCCGATATGGCCGCGCTCGACGCCGCGTTCGACACGCTCAAGGCGCGCTGGGACCGGCTCGATTTCGTGGTTCACGCGATCGGCTTTTCCGACAAGAACGAGCTGCGCGGCAAGTTCCTCGACACCAGCCTCGAAAACTTCCTCCTGACGATGAACGTCTCGGCCTACAGCCTGGTCGCGGTAGCGCAGCGCGCCGCGGCGATGATGCCGCCCAAGACCGAGGACGGCGGGGGCGGCAGCATCCTGACGCTGTCGTATTACGGGGCCGAGCGGGTGATCCCGCACTACAACGTCATGGGGGTGGCCAAGGCCGCGCTCGAGAGCAGCGTCAAGTATCTCGCCAACGATCTCGGCCCGGCCAACATTCGGGTCAACGCGATCTCGGCCGGGCCGATCAAGACGCTCGCGGCGTCGGGAATCGGCGATTTCCGCTACATCCTCAAATGGAACGAATTGAATTCGCCGCTGCGCCGCAACGTCACCATCGAGGATGTCGGCGGCGCGGGGCTCTACCTGCTATCGGACCTCGCCTCGGGGGTGACCGGCGAGATCCACTATGTCGACGGCGGCTACAACGTCATCGGGATGAAGCAGGAAGACGCGCCCGACATTGCGCTAACCTAGCGCGACCTTCCTAGATCCGGATCATTTCGCGCGGCGCGTCGCCGACATCGCTGGCGCGGCGGGCGCGGCGGCGCGCGGTGACCTCGGGCTCGCGCACCAGGAGTACGCAGGCGACCGCGACCAGGCTGCTCATCGCCGCGGTGCGCAGCGGGTAGTCGACCAGGCTGTGGAGCAGCTCGACCCCGATCGCCACACTCGCCGCCAGCGCGAGCGGGCGGTCGCGTTCGCCGGTCCACAGCCGCCACGCGCGGGGGACGAACCAGGCGAGGAACACGCCAAGCACCGCCAGCCCCGGCAGCCCGGTTTCGAGCAGCAGTTCGAGCAGGTCGTCGTGCGCGTGGTTGACATAAGTGGTGGTGACCAGCGCTGGGTCTTCGTACCAGCGGTAGAGGTCCTGGAAGGTCCCGACCCCGCTGCCGAAGGGGGCGAAGTCGCCCGCGATCCGCGCGCCCGTTACCAGGAACTCCTGCCGGCTGATCCCCGCGACCGCGCCCTTGGCGGTGAGATCGTTGGCGACCGGGCCGTAGAGCAGGAAGGCGGCGAAGCCGGCGGCTACCAGCACGGCGCCCAGCGCCAGCGCCGCCGGCGGCGCGTTCAATTGTGGCCGGGCGATCAGGGCGATCGCCGCGAGCACCGGCGCAAGCAGCGCGACGCAGGCGAGCGAGCCGCTTACCAGCACCCCGAGCAGGAGCGCCCCGGCGAGCGCATAGAGCGCCCATGGGGGCACCCCGAGTCGCCCGCTACCGCCGCGCAGCAGCCCCTCGCGCTCGCTCACCAGCCAGCCGCTCCACAGCGCCAGCGCACAGAGCAGGAAGCTGCCCTGGTGGTTGCTGTTGGCGAAGAATCCGGGTCCCTCGCCGTAATTGGTGATGAGGTAGAAATAGCCGCTGCCGAGCCCGCGCTGCATCGCCCCGATCACGGCGGAGAGCGCGGCGACCGCGCCGATGGTCCAGACGACGTGCCGCACCGGGGGCGCACCCGGCGCGCGCAGCGCCGCGAACAGCGCCAGCGCGGGGAGCCACCAGGCGAACGAGGCGAGGCTCTTCCACGGGGCCAGCGACAGGGTCAGCCATGGCGGCGCAACCCCGAGCGTGACGAAGCCATCGTACACCTGCTCGCGTCCCGGCAGCAGCCGCCACAGCCCGGGCGGGAGCGGCAGGAACTGCAACGCCATCAGCGCCGCGACCGCAATCAGGAACGGCCGCAGCCCGGTGGCTATCGCCGGCTCTTCCTCGGCGCTCCACAGCGTCCAGCCGATCAGCCCGGCGCCGAGCAGCTGGAGCAGGAAATTGCCCGACAGCCCGGCGGCGCTGGCCCCGCCGAGGACCAGCACCGCGGCGAGGTAGGCGAGCGTAGCGGTAGCGCGGGGCGATCCGTTCATCGGCCTGTTCCACGGGTTACATCGAGCCGGGTGAGCAGCGCGGCTTGCGGGTCGCGCGCCTCCTGCACCCGCCCGACCACCGACAGGCTCTGTCCCCGGCAGCCTTGCGCGGGCACGGTGAACACGATCGTCGCGACCGCATCAGCCCCGGCGCTGGCGTCGAGCGCACGGACAGCCAGCGGGGCGTCGCTCGCGGCGCAGCGGACCTGCAGGCCGAGCGCGCCCGGCGCGCCCGAATCGGTGCGATAGCGCAGCGCAGCGGTGTAGCTTCCCGGCGCGAGGGTGAGCAGCTGGGCGACCAGCGGACCTGGATCGCGCCCATAGTAGTCGACCGATATCCCGCCCCCGGCCTGGCGTTCGGCCGCGCCGGTGGAATCGGTCGCCAGCTCCCAGTTGAACGGCGGCGGGGCTTTGGCGTCGGCGAAATCCGGGCTGTGGACCAGCGCGCGCTTGCCCGATCCCGCATCCCACAGCCGCCGGGCCTCGGCAAAGGCCTCCGCCCGGACCATTTCCGCGACCGCCAGCCGGCGGATTTCGCTGTCGGCCAGCGCGGC
This sequence comes from Novosphingobium sp., assembly GCA_050725835.1. GTDB lineage: Bacteria > Pseudomonadota > Alphaproteobacteria > Sphingomonadales > Sphingomonadaceae > Novosphingobium. Next base: position 39,097 of record JBOHIC010000048.1, on the reverse strand, counting down.
GGGCGGCAGCTGCGGCACCAGCCGGACGACCAGCGAAGCTGGCTTTTGCGCACCGGCAAAGCCGGTCATGAACGGGCGATAGAGTTCGGGGTGCGGCCCCAGCGCTGCAACCGCTTCGTCGACCTGGCGCTCGCTGCGGATCGCCTTGCCCAGGGCCAGCATCAGTTGCGCCACCATCTGGCTGTTGAGCCGGTCGAGCACCGCGAGCTGGTCGATCGCGCGCTTGAGATCCCCGGCGCCGACCGCGTGTCGCATCAGCAGCAGCCGCGCCTCGCGCGAGCGCGGATTGCGCCGCAGCGCTTCCTCGAGCAGCGCCGCGTCGGTCTTGCTGCCGGTCGCATCCTTGCCGCGGAACCCCGCCGCGGCGACTGCGAAGAACGGCTCGTAGGCGAGCGGTGCGCTCGTCAGCGCAGCGCGCCCGTAGCGTTCGATCCCGCGCGGCGGCCGGCCTTCGGGAGAGAGCTGGAGCGCGCGCAGTTTGCCGAGCGGGCCGGGGCCGAGCCGGCTCAGCAGCCCCGATCCTGCGGCCGCGGGTGTTTCCGCGCGCTGCCCCGCCGCGGCGAGCACGGCGACGCCCGCCAGCACCGCCGCCACGCCGAGCGCGGCGGCGCGGCGCGGCAGGTCCACGCCCGAGATGCGGAAGAGGCGTTGGTGCGCCACGGCGGTGCGGCTTAACCCCTGGCGCGACCGAGGTCGAGTTTGCGCGCCGGATCCGAGCTGACTCGGCCTCCGGCGTCGTCGGCGCCGTAGCTGTAGGAATAGTAGCTGTAACCGTAGCCGCCGTTCGATGCGGTGACCTTGGTCAGGATCACCCCGAGCACGTTGGACCCGGCCTCGACCAGGCGGCGGACCATCTCGACCACATTGCCGGTGCGCGAGGCGCGGCTCTCGATCACCAGCGCGGTCGCCTCGGCGGCCGACCCGAGCAGCGGCGCGTCGGCGAGGCCCAGCACCGGCGGGCCGTCGATCACCACCATGTCGTACACCCCGCGCGCTTCGGCGACGATCGCCGGCAGGCGGTTCGAGCCGAGCAGCTCGGCGGCCGAGCCGACGAAACGCCCGACCGGGAGCAGCGCCAGCCGCTCGATCTGGGTCTTCTCGACATATTCGGCCAGCGGTTCCTCGGTGCCGAGCAGGTGGGCGAGGCCATAGCCGTCCTCGCGGCTCGAGACGAAAGTCGGCTTTCTGAGATCGGCGTCGATCAGCAGCACCTTCGAGCCGAGCCGCGCCATCGAGCTGGCGATCGCATAGGCCGAAGTCGATTTGCCCTCGCCGGGACGGGTCGAGGTGACCAGCAGCGTCTTGGGCGCGCCCTCGGGCCGCGAGAACTTGAGCGCGGTGCGCACCGAATAATAGGCCTCGGAGACGTCCGACTTGCGGTCGGCCAGCGCCTCCATCAGCGTTCGGTCTTCGGTCTCCATCGGGATCACTCCGAGCACCGGCAGGTGCAGCTTGGTCCGCACGTCGGCCGGGTCGGTGATCGCATCGAACAGCAGGTGCGCGGCGAAAGCAAGGCCAAGGCCGAGGCCGAGGCCGAGAACGATCCCGGCGAGCGCGTTGGTCAGGTACTGCGGACGGAACGGCGCCTGCGGCGGATCCGCTTCATCGACCAGGCTGACGTTGCTCTGGCCGATCCCGCCGGCGACCCCGATTTCCTTGTAGCGCTGGAGCAGCGCATCGTAGAGCGCGCGGTTGGTGTCGGCCTCGCGCTGGAGGATGTTGTACTGGATTGAGCGGGTTCGCTCGGAGGTCACTTCGCCCTTGGCCGCGCCGACCTGGCCGGCCAGCTGGGCCTCTGCCCGCAGCGCAGTTTCGAATTCGCCGCGCAGCTCGGCGCGGCGGTTGCCCGAGGTCCGTCCGCGTTCGCCCAGGATGGTCGAATCGATCCGCGCGATTCGCGCCTGGAGTTCGCGCATTTGCGGGTATTCGGGTTTGAACAGCTTGAGCTTCTCGTCGTACTGCGCCTGGAGTTCGGCCTTCTGGTGGACCAGCGAGGAGAGCGCCGCGGCCTGGTCGGCGGCGAAATCGACCGAGCTGTTGCGATAGGCCTGCTCGGAGTTGATCCGTCGGACCTTGGCGACGTTGTACGCCTCGTTGAGCACGGTGAGATCGGCCGAGGCGAGCGTCGCGCCTTCGGTGGTGCGCCCATCGACGATCTGCCCCGGGGCGCGGAACACCCCGGAATTGATCGCATAGACGTTGATGTTGCGCTCCGATTCCTCGAGCGCGGTCTTGGTCCGGGCGAGCTGATCGGACAGGAACTTGCGCGCGTAAGACGATGAATCGTAGCGCCGCTCGAGGCTGCTGGCGATGAACCCGCGGGAGAGCGCGTTGGCGATCTTGGCCGCCATGCCCGGATCGGTCGCAATGTGACTGACCTGCATCAGCAGGCTGCCCTTGATCGGATCGACCGCGGTGTTGGCGAGGACCACGCGGACCGCGCTGTCGCTGCGCTGCTGGCGGGTGCCCTGGCCGCCGCCGTAGTTGGGGTCCGAGGCGAGGTTGAGATCCTCGACCACCCGCCGCGCCAGGGCTTCGCTGCGCAGCAGCCCCATCTGGGTGGCGATCGCCTCCTGGTTGCTGGCGCGCGAAGCCTGTTTGCTACCGGTCGCCGCGGTGTCGAACACGTCGTTGGCCGATGAATTGTATTCGAGCGTCGCGCCGGCGCGATACAGCGGGGTCATCAGCAACGAGGCGAGAATCCCCAGGATCAGCCCGACGATGCCCGCGCCAATGATGATCCGGCGCTGCTCGGAGACGATCCGCAAAACGTCGCCGAGCTCGAACCCGGTCGCCTGGACCAGTCCCGCCTGGCCAGGGGCTGCGGCCCTGATCTGTTCCTGCGAAGTCATGCGGGAGTGTACCTTGCTATCATGGGGCGCCGCGGCTCACAGGGTGTTGAAGACGGCGATCATCGGCAGTGTCTGGATCAGGTCGCGATAGATCGCGCGGATCTTCGACGAATCGATCACGACGGTGTCGCCCGGATAGACCAGCGGATCCTTCATCTCGCCGTGGCGAATCGCGGGGACGTCGAACGCTGCGGCGACGGTCTCGCCGCCCTTCTTGCGGAAGATCGCGACCCGCTTGGGGTTCGAATCCTGCTGGTTGAACCCGCGCGCCAGGGCGATCGCGCCGAGCAGGGTGGTGTGCCCGGGCAGCGCGTAAATTCCGGGCGCGTTGACCCCGCCCTCGACCGTCACGTTGAGTTGGTTGGTGCTTTGCACCCGCACCGTCACGTCCGGGTCGTTGAGATACTTGGCTGCGTACATCCCCTCGAGAGTCGCGGCGAATTGCTCGGCGTTCTGGTCGCGGACGTTGATCGAGCCTACCAGCGGCAAGTCGATGATACCGCGAACGTCGACCTGGTACTCGCCCGACAGCTCGGGCACCCGGAACACGCTGATGCGCAGCACGTCGAGCGGACCGAGCGGGACGTCGTAGGCCTCGACCCCGGCGGCCAGCCGGTCGGGCGGGCCGAAGCCTGCCGGGTCGTAGGGAATCTTGCCGCCGCGGGTCTCGCACCCGGCGAGTAAGGCCAGGGCTGCGAGCAGGGCTGCCGCGCGGGCCGGGGCGCCGGTTCGGCGCGGCAGCAGCCCGCCGGACCGCCGCTGCATCCGGTCGATCAAAACGCTTCTCCTCAATTCGGTCCGCAGCCCGCCGCCCTCCCAGCGATGCTGCCGAAGTCGGGCCGCTTCTAGGGCAAGGTCGGCGGCTTGGGAAGCCTTCGCGGCGCCGCTGCCGGCGCGCGTCATGGCGTCACCCCGGCATCGCTCAGCGCCGCGCGATAGAGCGCGGTGACCCGCTCTTCTGCGAACTCCTCGACCACCCGCGCGCGGCCGCTGCGCGCCATCCGCCCCCACTCGGCGTCGTCGCACGCGGCGGCGCGGGCGAGCGCTTCGGCCAGCGATGGAGCGTCCTGCGGCGCGCAAAGAAAGCCGTTCTCGCCCTCGCGGACGATATCGCGGCAGCCGGGGACGTCGGTGGCGACGATTGGCCGGCCCAGCGCCGCCGCTTCGAGCAGGACGCGCGACAGGCCTTCGCGGTACGAGGGCAGCACGACGAAATCGGCCGCCGCGATCGCCGCGCGGACGTCGCTCGCCGCCTCGCGGTATTCGATAAGACCCTCGGCCTCCCACCCGCGCACCTCGGCGACGGGCACCGCGGTGCGGTTGGCGACGTCGAGCGGCCCCATCAGCACGAACCGCGCGTCGGGCCAGCGGGCGCGCACGATCCGCGCCGCGGCGGCGTATTCGCGCACCCCTTTGTCGGCGACCACCCGGGCAAGCATCAGGAAGGATCGCGGGGTCGGGCGCGACCAGTTCGCCGGGGTCCACTCAGCAGGGTCGATCCCCGAGCCGGGGAGCAGCCGCGCCTGGTCCCGACGGACCAGCCGCCCGGCGACGAACAGATCGCGGTCGTCGGGGTTCTGGAAGAACACCGTGGGCGCGCGGGCGAAACCGGCGCGGTAGAGCAGCCTCGCCAGCGCGGTCAGCGGCCCGCGGCGGATGAACGCGGTGCCCAGCCCCGAGACATTGGGGATCGCCGGAATTCCCAGCGAACGTGCGGCCAGCGCTCCATAGACATTGGGCTTGATCGTCCAGCTCAGCCAGGCAATCGGGCGCTCGGCCGCGAGGATGCGGCGAAAGGCGCGCAGCGTGGCCAGGTCGCGCAGCGGCGAAAGCCCCATCGCGTCGATCGGAGCGGGAACGAAGGCGCACCCCAGCGCGGCGAGCCGCACCTCCATTGCCGGATCGGGCGGCGCAACCGCGATTACCCGGTAGCCGTCGGCGACCAGCGCCGCGATCAGCCCGGCGCGGAAGTTGACGAGGTTCCACGCGAGGTTCGCGCAGACCGCGATGGCCGGGCGCGGCGGGGTCACTGCGCCGAGAAGACCGACTGGTAGGGCACCCAGAATTCGGCATGGGTGGCGAAGATCAGCCATACGCTCTGGACCGCGGCGGCTGCCGCGATCATCGCGAGACGGACTAGCAACACTCCGCGCTCGGACATTCCCGCCAGCGCCCGGATTTCGCCGAAGGCGGCGAGCTGGATGACCGAAACGAACAGCGCGATCCGGTCGACCGCGGTCGATGAGGGGGCGAGGACCAGCGCCGCCAGTGCGGCGATGTTGGCCAGCGCGAGGCCCAGCCAGACCGAGCGCACCCGGTCGCTCGCGGGAAAGGCGCGCCAGCGCACGAGAATCAGCAGCGCCGGCAGCAGCCCCATGAGAATGCGGGTAAGCGCGCCGCTCGATTCGTACTCCTGCTGGACGTAACCGATCTCGAAAGTGTTGAGCCGCGGCGCCAGTACGGTGATGTAGATCACCGCGCCGGTCGCCGCCGCGACCAGCGCGAAGGCGCGGTTGCGCCGGGTCAGCGCGAAGACGAACAGCGGGAATGCAATCACCGCGGTCGAGTGGAATCCGGTCGCCAGAACCAGGTAGAAAATCGTGCGCAAGGTTCGCGCCCGGTCGAGCGAGCCGATCGCGACCAGCACCATTCCGATCGCCGCGCCCTGGCGGACGTAGCCTAGGCCGACCACGATCAGCAGGTAAGGCACCGCGATCAGCACCGTCAGCCAGGGATCGCGCATGGTCATTGCCACGCGCACCACCCCGTAGCCGAGAATCCAGCAGCACAGCGCGTTGACCAGGTAGATGCCGGTGCCCAGCTGCGCCGAGGCCCAGTTCATCGCCCCATAAATCGGATCGGTCCTGGTCAGCGCGAAGCCGAGCGTATCGAGCCGCATCTCTTCGTACATCTCGGCGTAGGTCAGCCAGTCGCCGCCGGTCTCGTGGCGCAGTCCGCCGATCGCGGTGTAGAACACCACGAAGCCAAGCAGTGCGAGCCCCTGGCCGGCGCCGTAGCCGTATCGTTCTATCCGCGCCGGATAGACCAGCGCCATCAGCGCGGGGTAGGCGAAGAGCAGCCAGTAGATCGTCATGGGTGGGCGTGCATCCTGCCGGGCCGGTCGTGGCGGTGGCCTAGAGCGTTTTCGGCGCGGGCGGAAGCGCTGGCCGCTTCGGCCGGCGGGCCGGGACGCCGCCCCCGCTGCATGCCCAACTCGTCAAGCCTTCGTTCCATAGAGATAGTCGCGCACCCAGGCGTGAGGATGGCCGTCCCGCTGGGTCAGAACATAGCCCTGCGCCTCCAGCAATCGGCGGCATTCATCGCGGGTGCGAAATTGCGCACCACCTCCGCGATCGGCGACGAAATCGTGACATGAGATGACCACATTGGCAGTGCGTCGAGCCAGCTTGGCCATTCCGGCTATCGCCGCTGTCTCGGCGCCTTCGATGTTCATTTTCAGCAGCTTGACTTCCCCCAATCCAAGCCGTTCCGAAAGCGCGTCGAGTGTCGTCATCGTCACGCTGGCGCCGCCTGTTGCCGAGCCCGAGACGATCGAGTTCGCCAGATAGTTCGCTCCTGCGCCGATTTCGCCGACCCCTTCCTCCGCCCCCGCCGCAACGGGAACGGTTGTCACGTTGGTGAGGCCGGATCGTCGGACCGTTTCCTCCAGGCACCGGTACGTTTCCGGATGCGCTTCCACCGCGATGACACGGCCACTTGGGCCGACCATGCGGGAAAAGACGATCGTCTCTTCGCCGATCCCCGCGCCGACATCGATCACGGTATCGCCCGCTTGCGGGATGGTGCCGTAGCACCAGTTGTCCATGGCGTTCGCGGTCAGGGCGTCGTCCCCGAGGGTATGCGCGACCGGGCTTACAATCGTTGCGTGCGGAAGTTCGTTCATCCACCTGCCGGCATCGTCGACCCAGAATCGCTGGCCCGGATTGCGCCGGCGATAAATCGCGGAAGCGAACCTGGCGATCACCGCGCGGGCACCGATTGCGTCGGCCCACCGGGCGAGCGCTGCGATAACTGACACTTTCCTGTTCACTCCATGCAGAACGACTTGCCGCGATTGGCAGAGTTGCAGCGTCCGCTCAATCGGGATCGGGTGCGCGGCGAAGGGTGGCCTTCAGCCCTTCGATCAAGATCGGGACTGCGCGAACATTGAGCAGCGTGGCATTCAATCCGGTGCGACGGAACAGGATTGCCGCACAATATGCATTGCCCGCCAGGCTCCCCGCCAGCGTCCCCAGCGCCGCACCCACTGCACCGAAGCTGGGTATGGCGAGATAGGCGACGGCCAGATTGACGACAGCAATCAGGGCGAAGGAGCGGGTCGTGAGCAAATGGTGCCCGGTCATGTTCGCAAGCGCTACAACCAGGCCAAACGCCCCTGAGACAATGACCGAGCCACCCAGGACGAGGAATACCGGCGCCGAACCCGCAAAGTCTTCGCCGAACACAGTGGGAAACAGCCAATGGCCGGTCATCGCGACCGGCAGCCCGAAAACGAGCGCGCCGCCCACTATGGCCCAGGCGGCGAGAATGGCGATCCGCTCGATGCCGTCGAGATCGCCCTCGCGCCACAGCCGCGCGAACATCGGAGTGGCGGCGGTCCCCGCGACCGAGGCGGCGAGCGCGGCGATCTGCGCGACGGCGTCGGCGACCCGGTAGATCCCCGCCTCGGCGGTGGTCGCGAAAACGCCGACGAGGATCAGCGCAAGCTGGCCCTGGAGAAGCCGCAGCCCTTCGGTCAGACCCATCGGCAGCGCCGCGCCGAGCCATTCGCGCCGGGCATAAGCCGGCTGCGCAGCGACCAGCGCGGGCGGGCGATGCCGCCGGAACAGCACCCAGACCACGCAGAGCACCACCGCCGCGCCGCCCGCCTGCACCGCCATCGCCGCGCTCGGAGTGAGGCTCCCGGCGAGCCACCACCAGCCCAGACAGCCCGCGACGAACAGCGCAGGGCGCAAGATCATCACCGGAAACTGGCTGGCGAACACCCGATCTAGCGCGATCAGCACGAAGGCGCGCAGCTTGGCCAGCGCGACGAACGGGATGAGCGCCACCGCCCACAGCAGTGTCGCAAGGTAAGCCGAGGAGCGGTCTCGGGCGAACAATTCGTATCCCGCCCAAGTTCCGGCGACCAGTAGCGCCGAGAGCACCAGAATCGCCCGGTCGCCCCAGTGCAGCAGGCCCTTGAGGCGGTCCCACCGGCCATCGGCGCGGGCAGTCCCGGCCTCGCGCATCGCCAGCACCGGCAGCCCGAACTCGGTGACCGTACCGACCAGCGTCGCGGTGGTCATCGCCAGCGCGTAGACCCCATACCCCGACGCGCCGAGCAGCCGCGCGAGCAGGGTCCCGACGCCGAAGGTCAGCGCCGTCGATCCCGCATAGAGTAGCGCCATTGTCACCGACGAACGAGCGAACTGGCGAACCGCGGAACTCATGAACCGAACATCATCCGCCAATAGCCATCGACCGCGCGGTCGACCGAGAAATCCGCCGCCCTTTGGCGCAACGAGGCCGGTTCGGACGGCGTGTCGAGCGCCTCGCCCATCGCCCGCGACAAGGCTGCATCGTCATCGACCGGGACCAGGCGGCCCAGGCGACCGTGCTCCAGAATCTCGTCGGGACCATGGCGGCAATCGGTCGAAACTACCGGGAGTCCGCAATGCATGGCCTCGACGATCACCAGCGGCAAGCCTTCGTAGTGCGATGAAAGGACGAAGAGATCCGCAGAGCGGTACCAGTCTCCGGGCGTGCGGGTGAACCCGGGCAGGAGCGTGCGATCGCCGACGCCGAGATCGTCCGCCTGCTCGCGCAAAGCACCGCGAAGTTCCCCTTCCCCGACAATCGCGAGCACTGCTGCGCGCTCTTGCATGAGCCGCGCCGCCGCCTCGATCAGCGAGCGGTAATTCTTGACCTCCTTCAACGAGCCGACCGAGAGAATACGTGCACCCGGCTTGCCTTGCCACGGATCCGGGTGCTTCCCCGGCGAGGTCAGCGGCGGAGGAACCGGATTGTAAACGACGTGGACGGTATCGCGTTTCAGGCCGGCGAGCGCCGCCAGCTCGTTCGCCACGCCCTGCGAAACCCCCACTATCCGGTCGGCCCGCCGATACAGGCGAATTGTCAGGCGCAGCGCCGCGTAGGCCAGCCGGTCCTGGCCATATTGCGCACCAAGCGAGCTGTGATCGGCAACAACCACGCGCGCCGGCGACCTTGCAAGACGAGCTGCGAGGATCGCCATCACCGTCAGCGGCCACATCGCCGCGAGCAAAGCGTCGGGGCGCTCGCGCCTGAGGTAGCCGCGCAGCGCCAGCGGGACATGGCGCAGCCGCGGCGCGCCGAGATCGACGATCCGCACCCCTTCGGGCACGAGCGGCAGGAATGCGCCGGACTTGCCCTGCAGCACCAGGTCGACCTCGGCCCCGCGCGCGAGGAACCCGGCCATCAGGTCGAGCGTCAAGCGTTCGGCCCCGCCGCCGCCCATATCGGGAAGAAGGAACGCGGCGCGGCGGCTCACAGCGCCAGCTTGGTCCGGAAATAGGCGATGGTCTGCGCGAGGCCTTCGGCCAGCTCCACCTTCGGCGCCCATCCCAGCGCGGCTTTGGCCAGCGCGATGTCGGGCTGGCGCTGGCGCGGGTCGTCGGCGGGCAAGGGCGCATGGACCAGCGCGGACTTCGCGCCGGTCTGGGCGATCACCGCCTCGGCGAGCTGGCGGATCGTAAACTCGACCGGGTTGCCGAGGTTGACCGGGCCGGTCACCCCGGCGGGCGAATCCATCAGTGCGATTAGCCCGCCGATGAGGTCGTCGACATAGCAGAAGCTGCGGGTCTGCGCGCCGTCGCCGAAAATGGTGATCGGCTCGCCCTTTAGGGCCTGGACGATAAAGTTCGAAACCACCCGCCCGTCGGCCGGCTGCATCCGCGGGCCAAAGGTGTTGAAGATCCGCGCGACCTTGATGCCCAGGCCGTGCTGGCGGTGATAATCGAAAAACAGCGTCTCGGCGCAGCGCTTGCCTTCGTCGTAGCAAGAGCGCGGGCCGATCGGGTTGACGTTGCCCCAGTAGTCCTCGCGCTGGGGATGGACGCTTGGGTCGCCATAGACCTCGCTGGTCGAGGCCTGGAGGATCTTCGCGCCCAGCCTTTTCGCGAGGCCCAGCATGTTGATCGCGCCGTGGACGCTGGTCTTGGTCGTCTGCACCGGATCGTGCTGGTAGTGCACCGGGCTCGCCGGGCAGGCGAGATTGTAGATCTGGTCGACCTCGACGTAGAGCGGGAAGGTCACGTCGTGGCGGATGAACTCGAACTGCGGATGATCGCGCAGGTGCGCGATGTTGTCGCTGGTCCCGGTGAAATAGTTGTCGGCGCAGAGCACCTCGTCGCCGCGTTCGAGCAGCCGGTCGATCAGGTGCGAGCCAAGGAACCCCGCGCCGCCGGTGACCAGCACGCGCCTGCGGCTTGCATAGTTCCGGCTCACTGCGCGCGCATCCTTTCACCGCCCCGCCACCCCGCGGCGGCGTCCTGATAGGGGTGCGCGCGGGGACTGGCCAGACCCCAATCGCCGCGCCCGGCGATGGACAAGCGCGAGGGCCACCCCTATCGCCGCGGCGATGTGCGGAATTGCCGGGCTGCTCAGCGCCACCAGCGAAGTCACCCCCCAGCTGCTGCGGACGATGACCGACCGGATCGTCGCGCGCGGCCCGGATTCCTCGGGCGAGATCGTCGTAGCTGAAGGCAGGGTCGGCCTGGCCTTCCGCCGGCTCGCGATCATCGATCTCAGCCCCGCGGGCAACCAGCCGATGGCTTCGGCGGAGGGGCGCTACACGGTCGTTTACAACGGCGAGATCTACAATTTCGAAGAATTGCGCGCCGAACTCGAGGCGGCCGGGCAAGCGCCCAACTGGCGCGGCCATTCGGACACCGAAGTGATGCTCGCGGCGTTCACCGCCTGGGGCCTGCGCAAGGGGATCGAGAAGCTTTCGGGGATGTTCGCCATCGCCGTGTGGGACCGAAAGGCGCGCACGCTGACCCTCGCGCGCGACCGCTTTGGCGAGAAGCCGCTCTATTATGGCTGGACCGCCGCCGGCTTCGCTTTCGCCTCGACCCTCGCGCCGATCGAGGCGACACCCGGTTTCGCCAATCCGGTCGATCCCCAGGCCGTGGCCTGCCTGATGGCGCGCGCCTATGTGCCTGCGCCGCTTTCGATTTACCGCGACATCTTCAAGCTCCCGCCGGGCTGCCTGCTGACGGTCCTCGCAGTCCCTGACATGGCGCGGACTACCGACCCGGGTGCGACCGAATGCTATTTCGACTATGCGGGGCAAGTCCTCGCCGGGGCGGCCGATCCGATCACCGACCAAGGCGAAGCCCTCGAAGCCCTCGACGCCGCGCTGACCAAGTCCGTCGGCCGCCAGCTCGTCGCCGATGTCCCGGTCGGCACCTTCCTCTCGGGCGGGATCGACAGTTCGCTGATCACCGCGATCGCGCAGAAATGTGTCGATCGCCCGATCAAGAGCTTCACCATCGGTTTCGCCGAGGCCGGGTTCGACGAGGCGGTCTTCGCCAGGCAGGTCGCCGCGGCGATCGGCACAGATCACACCGAACTCTACGTGACGCCGCAGGACGCGCGCGACGTTATCCCTGCCTTGCCGCAGTTTTACGACGAACCCTTCGCCGATTCCTCGCAGATCCCGACTCACCTGGTCTCGCGGCTGGCGCGCGACCAAGTCACCGTTTCGCTCTCGGGCGATGCCGGCGACGAGCTGTTCGGGGGTTACAATCGCCACGTCCAGTTCCCGCGGCTGTGGCGCGCGATGGGCAAGGCGCCCGGCCCGCTGCGCCGCGCCGCGCTGGGGGGCGCCGGGGCGCTGCCGCCGGGGCTGTGGAACCGCCTGTCCGATCTCGCCCGCCGCCGCCGCTCGAGCTGGTTCGGCCAGAACGCCCAGCGCGGTCTCAAGCTGATGGGCCGGGCCGGCACTTTCGACACGCTGTTCGACAGCTTCATGGACGACTGGGCGCTCAGCGGCGCGCCGCTGGCGAGCGGAGCGCGTTGCCCCCAGCGGCTCGGGCTGGACCCGCGGCTCGCCGGGCTCCCGCTCGAAGTACAGATGATGCACGCCGACGCGGTGACGTATCTGCCCGACGACATCCTCGCCAAGGTCGACCGCGCGAGCATGGCGGTGAGCCTCGAATCGCGCGTGCCGTTTCTCGATCCCGCGGTCACCGCGCTCGCCTGCCGGATCGCGCCATCGCTCAAGTTCGCGGATGGCGGGGGCAAGGCGATCCTCAAGCAGTTGCTTTACCGCTACGTGCCCAGAGAGCTGGTCGACCGGCCCAAGGCGGGCTTCGCGATTCCTGTCGGGGTGTGGCTCAGGGGACCGCTGCGCGACTGGGCCGAAGACCTGCTGTCCGAACGGGCGCTGACGCAGGATGGGTTATTCGACGCGGCGGTGGTGCGCGCGCGGTGGCATGCGCATCTCGCCGGGCGCGAGGACGCTACTCAGCCGCTGTGGTCGGTGCTGATGTTCCAGGCGTGGCGAGCGGTGCGGCCCGAACTCGCCGCCGCCGCTTGAGCCAGCCGCGGACCAGCCCGGTGCGGCGTTCGGTGGCCTGCGCGAACAGCCAGGCGAAGCCGAAGGCGAGCGCCACGTCGGCGGCGTAGGTCGCGAGGGCGACCGGGTTAGTCGGAGCGAACCCGCTCACGAAGCCGGGATTTGCGCTTACCGCGCCGAGCGCCGCGACGAGCAGCGTCATCACCGGGAAGTGGGTGAGGTAGAGGCTGTATGAAAAGTCGGCCATGCGGTGATGAAAGCGCGCGCCGTGCAGGGCCCAGCGCGGGGGGTGGGCACGCCAGCCGAGCAGCACCGCGGCGGTGGCGAGGCACACCGCCGCCTGGATCGCCAGCCGCACCGCCTCGCTCGGCTCGAGTGCGCCGTCGCTGTAGCGGCGCAGCACCAGCACCAGCGCGAGCGTGACCAGAGCCGGCGCGGCGAGCGGCCATTTCGGCGGGCGCAGCACTGCCGCGGCGACTCCGAGCAGCCACATCGCGAGGTAGAACACGAACATCGGTCCGAGTGCGAGCGCGGCGGCAAGCGCCAGCACGCCGAGCATCGGCCGCACCGCGCCGCTGCGCAGCCGCGCCGTCGCGGCGAGCCCGAACACCGCGTAGAACCAGAACTCGCTCGACAGCGTCCACAGCGGCGGGTTCGAGCCGTAGGGCTCGACGAAGTAGAACTGGAGCATCGCCGCGTTGCCGGCGAATGTGCCGAGCCCGGCATTGGCGAGGTAATCGATCACCGTGCCTTTTTCGGCGAAGGTCGGGTGGCTGCCATCGTAGAGCCCGGTCGCGCCGAACCATTGTGCTCCGATCCAGGTCAGCAGCACGGTCAGCAGCAGCGCTGGGAGGAACGCGGTGTAAAGCCGGCTGAACCGGTCGATCGCATAGCCGCCCGGATCGAAGCCGCCGCGCGCGAGTCGCGCGCAGACCATCCCGCCGACGAGGAACCCCGAGAGCACGAAGAACACCAGCACCGCCTCGACGAAGTAGCCTGTGACGAAATACCAGCCCTTGACCCACAGCGGGCGCTCGGCCGGGGTGAGCAGGTCGTAGCCTTTGAGCAGAGCGAAGCGCGCGTGGCCGATCACCACCACCGCCGCGGCGAGCCAGCGTGCGCAGTCGATCGCGGCAACCAGCCCGGGCTGTTCGAGGTCGCCCAGGAAACGCGCGGGCGCGATCAAGCCGCTGCCGGTCCGATCCTCTGCCCCCATGCGCCCCTGTCTGCCCCTATTCGAGATAGCCCGCGTACTGGTCGGCAATATACTCGTCGAGGCAGACGCGCCAGTCGCGCATCGCGTTGATTCCGCGGAGGTCGAGCTTGCGGGTGAGCAGCCGCTCCGAAGGTGGGCGCGGGGCGAAATACTCGGCGGCGAAGTAGTCCGACGAGACCGGATTCACGGCAACCTCGGTCTCCAGCCCGAGCGCCTTGACCAGGTGTCTTGCGACCTCGAGCCGGCTGGTCACGCCCTGGCAGACTATGTTGTAGAGCCCCCACAGCTCGTGCTCGAGCAGCACTTTGACCTGCGCGGCAAAATCGCGGGTGTAGGTCGGGGTGCCGAGCTTGTCGTCGACCACCTTGAGTTCCTTCGCCCCGGCCTTCAATTGCGCCATCAGCTTCTGGATGAACTTCTTGTCTTTGGCCGGGCCGCCGCCCATCATCCACCCGGCGCGGCAGACGAGGTAGCGCCGCGCATTCTCGACCACGAAGCGCTCGCCCATGTATTTCGAGCGCGCGTAATGCCCGAGCGGGTTGGGCTGGTCCCAGTCGTCGTAGGTTTCCTGGCACCCGTCGAAGATCCCTGCGGTGCTGATGTAGAGCAGCGGAATATCGAGCTTGTTGGCCAGCCACACCGCGGTCTCCACCGGCAGGGTGTTGGTGGCGTAGGCGTCGTCGACATTCTCCTCGCAATATTCGAGGCTGGTGTGCGCGCCGATGTGGAACAGGTAGTCCGGGCGGAAGGTCTCGACCTGGCGGACATACTCGGCGCGGTCGCGGAAATCGAGGTGGCTGAGCCACGTGGCGTTGAGGTCCTTGTCGGTGCAGAGCAGCTCGTCCGACCCGGAAAACACGTGGTGGAACGCCTCGCCGAGCATGCCGCCGACGCCCGCCATGAAAATCCTGCTCATTCCGGTCCCTTGCTTGCCGCGGCCTCGATCACTGCGCGGTACTGCCCGGCAATAGCCGCCAGCGAGTAATTTGCCACCGCATCCTTGCGCGCCGCCTCGCCCAGCCGGCGGCGCAGCGCGGGATCGCGGATCAGCGCTTCGAGCGCGGCTTCCCAATCGGCCTCGGTCTTGACCAGCAGCCCGTTTTCGCCGTCGCGGATCAGCATCGGGGTGGTGCCGACGTCGGTCGCGACGCAGGGCAGCGCGAAAGCCATATACTGGATCGCCTTGAGCCCCGACTTGCCCAGCACCCAGTCGTCGATCGGCAGCGGATAAACCCCGATGTCGAGCACCTGGAGCTGGACGACTTCCTCGGCCGCGCTCCATTGCACCACCTCGAGATCGACCCCTGGCAGGTCGTAAGCGAAGTTGCCGATCACCCGCAGCTTGTACGGAATTTTGGCCGCGAGCCGCTGGAACACCCCGCGGAGCAGGTCGAGATAGACCTTCGAGCTGAAGGTTCCGGTCCACCCGACCACAACCGGAGCGTCGTTGCAGTAGCGCGTCGCCGGCGCGAACCGGTCGGTATCGACCGACGAGGAGATGTAGGTGCAGGCCTTGTGTTCGTTGATCGCCAGGCAGCTGGCGTTGAGGAACGGCGAGCTGGTTATCACATGGTCGGCGGTGCGGATCAGGTGGAGATATTTCTGGCGTCCGCGCAACAGCTTGATCAGCGGGTTGGGATGGTCGGTGGTCTCCTCGATCGCGCCGAGGACATTGTCCTCGATATCGTAAACCAACGCCGTGGCGCGCGCCCGCGCCATTCGCTCGAAGGCGGAGGTGCCGATCGGGGTGACCCACATGCAGACGTAGACGAGATCGTAGCGCGGCATCCGCGTGAGGTCGCGCAGGCGTTTGAGGTAGCCTTTGGCCACCCCGAGCGCCTTCCTCGGCCAGTGCCCGCGTTTGTAGAGCACCTCCCACGTCGGGCGGTCGAGGAAGTTCGAGACCGCGATCTCCCAGCCGTGCGCGCGCCAGTCGGCGAAGTACTGCTCGTACTTCAACCGCTGCTGCGCCGCGCACCCTTCGGGGAACGGGCAGATCACCAGCATCCGCTTCACGCCGCGAGGCTCCGGTAGATCGCGCGGTATTGCGCGGCGCCGTCTTCGACCGAAAACAGCCGCTCGGCAACCGCACGGCAGCGCGCGGGCGTGGCGGGATCGTCGGTTAGGGAGAGCAGCGCCGCGACCGCGCGGGCACGCTCCCCGGGCGTGAATTCGCGCAGCGCCACGCCGGTGCGCTCGCCTTCGAGGATCGCCTCCATGTCGCCGACCCCGACGTTGCCGAGGCACGGCACCCCGCAGCCGAGATATTCGGCGAGCTTGGTCGGGGCGCTGGCGATTTTCGAAAACACCGGGCGGATAATCGCCGCCCCCGCGCTCATCCGGCGGACCTGCGCCGGGACATCGGCGTGCTCGGCGGCGGTCAGTTCGAGCGCGCTATCGGGGATGCCCGCCGCGGCAACGCGCTCTCGCACCAGCGCCTGCTCGTTGCGGTTGACCACCAGGAGCAGCGCATCGGGACGGTGCTTGCGGATTTCCACGAAGCAGGCGAGCACTTCGTCGAACAGGTACCAGGTGCCGATCGAGCCGAGATAGCCGAGGGTGAAGGGTTCGGGCCGCGCTGTCTCGCCGGGGCTGAACCGCTCGAGATCGGCGCAGGTCGGAATCACGCTCAGCGGAGCGTGGCCCCGCGCCATGTAATTGAAGTCCTTGATCCCCGCTTTGGAGGCATGAGTCAGCGTGACGATATGATCGGCGCCGCGCAGCAGCGTCCGCTCGATCCGCTTGACCGCGCGGTAAATTCGCCCGCCCGCGCGCCACAATCCGCCATCGACGCGCTCGTCGGCCCACAGCCCGCGCATGTCGAACAGCAGCTTCGCGCCGGTGAGCAGCTTGACCTTCCACCCGATCAACGCGGCGACGTAGGAGCGGGCGTGGACGATGCTCAGGCCATGCCGCGCGGTCAGCCACAGCGACAGCGCAAAGCCCTGCGCGATGTCGAACAGCGTCGCCGGGACGGTCGGGGTCTTGTGGTAGGTCAGCGGATGCCAGGCGATGCCGACGGTCCCGAGCCGCTCGCGCAGCGCCTCGCGGCGCGCTTCATCGTCCCAGTCGCCGGGCTTTTCGAAGCTGATCAGGTGGATTCGCGCATCGGGTGTCAGGCGTTCGAGATATGCGAGCACCTGGCTCTGCCCGAGCGGCTCGAGCATCCCGTCGTAGCTGATGTAGAGCACGCCCGGGCGGCGCATCAGCGCGGTGTATTCCCGTCGAGCAGGCGCAGCAGGTAGCGCCCGTAGCCGGTCTTGGCGAAGGCCTCGCCGCGCGCGCGCAGCGCCGCGTCGTCGATGAAGCCCTGCTGCCAGGCGATCTCTTCGAGGCAGGCTAGCTGGATGCCCTGGCGGTGCTGGATCGTGCGGACGAATTCGCTCGCTTCGAGCAGGCTGTCGTGAGTGCCGGTATCGAGCCAGGCGTAGCCGCGGCCCATCCGCTCGACGTGGAGGTCGCCGGCCTCGAGGTAGAGCCGATTGAGGTCGGTGATCTCGAACTCGCCGCGCGCCGATGGGGTTACCCGCGCCGCCAGTTCGGTCACCCGCCCGTCGTAGAAATAAAGCCCGGTCACCGCCCAGCTCGATTTGGGCTGCGCCGGTTTCTCCTCGATCGACAAGGCCCGTCCATCGCCGTCGAGCTCCACGACCCCGTAAGCGCCGGGATCGTCCACGTGGTAACCGAATACCGTCGCAGCACCATTTTCGGCGCGTTTCCGAGCGTTCGCCAGCATTTCGGCGAGCCCTGCGCCGTAAAACAGGTTGTCACCGAGCACCAGCGCGGCCGGGCCACCGCTGACGAAGTCCGCGCCGATGTGGAAGGCTTGCGCCAGCCCCTCGGGCTTTGGCTGGACCGCGTAGTCGATGCTGAGGCCGATCTCGCCCCCGTCGCCGAACAGGCGGCGGTAGTTGCCCAAGTATTCGGGCGAGGAGATGATCAGCACCTCGCGGATCCCCGCCAGCATCAGCGTGCTCAGCGGAAAATACACCATCGGCTTGTCGTAGACCGGGAGCAGCTGTTTGTTCACCGCCAGCGTCGCCGGATGGAGCCGGGTGCCCGCGCCGCCCGCCAGGATGATGCCCTTCATGCTATCTGCCCCTGTCGCGCCAGCTCGCCGACGATCTCGTCGACCGCTTCCTGCCACGGCCGCAGGCGAATGCCTAAGTCATGCGCGATCTTGCTGCAATCGAGCCGCGAATCGGCGGGGCGGGCGGCGGGGGTCGGGTATTCGGCGGTGGTGATAGGTTCGACCGTCTGCGGAATCTTAAGGCCGTGCCGCGCCGCCGCTGCGAAGACCTGCTCGGCGAGGCCGTGCCAAGTGGTCTCGCCCGCATTTGCGCAGTGCCACACGCCCGAGGCGCGCGCCGGATCGGCGGTGAAGCGCGAGGTCACCGCCGCCAGCGCCAGCGCGAGATCGCCCGCGTGGGTCGGCGTGCCCCGCTGATCAGCGACGACGCGAAGGGTGTCGCGCTCCCCGCCGAGGCGGAGCATCGTCTTGACGAAATTGCGGCCGTCGGCGCTGACCACCCAGGCGGTCCGAACAATCGCGTAGCACGCGCCCGATGCGCGCACCGCCGCCTCGCCCGCGGCCTTGGTTCGGCCATAGACACTCTTTGGGTCAATCGGCGCGTCCTCGCGCCACGGGCCTTCGCCGTCGCCGAATACGTAGTCGGTCGAGACTTGGACTATCGGAATGCCGGCGCGAGCCGCCGCTTCGGCAAGTCTGCCGGGCGCTTCGGCGTTGATCGCGCGGGCCAGTCCGGGTTCGCTCTCGGCCGCGTCGACCGCGGTGTAGGCGCCGCAGTTGACGATGGCGGCGACACCGTCGAGCGGGAGCGCGGCGGGAAGCCTGGCCAGGTCCAGTTCGGTGCGAGACGGGGCGACGATCTCCACCCCCGGCGGCGGGTTGCGGCGAAGCGCGGCGCCGACCTGCCCGGCGCCCCCGGTCAGCAGCCACTTCTCAACCATGCGCCAGACCCAGCCGCTCGCCGCGATAGGCGCCGCTTTGCACCGCGCTCCACCAGTCCTCGTTGGCCAGATACCAGCCGACGGTCGCGGCGATCCCGCTTTCAAAACTCTCGCGCGGTTCCCAGCCGAGTTCATCGCGGATTTTGCCCGCGTCGATCGCGTAGCGGAAATCGTGGCCGGGGCGGTCGGCGACG
Organism: Novosphingobium sp.; assembly: GCA_050725835.1. Classification (GTDB taxonomy): domain Bacteria; phylum Pseudomonadota; class Alphaproteobacteria; order Sphingomonadales; family Sphingomonadaceae; genus Novosphingobium. The sequence continues at coordinate 20,302 of JBOHIC010000048.1, read as the reverse complement.
AAGGCGATTTGCACAGCGTGGCTCTGCCTGTCGCCGCGCGGCCTCTGGTGATCAAGCTCGGCGCAGATCGCGTGGACCACCTGGAGGTTGGTGCGCTCGGCCTCGCCGCCGATGCAGTAGGTTTCGCCGACCGCCCCTTGGTCCACCACCAGCCGCAGGGCACGAGCGTGATCCTCGACATGGAGCCAGTCACGCACGTTCGAACCGTCGCCGTAAACCGGCAGCGCTTCGCCCGCGAGGGCTTTGAGGATGGTCAGCGGGATCAGCTTTTCGGGGAAATGGTAAGGGCCGTAATTGTTCGAGCAGTTGGTCAACACCACCGGCAGGCCGTGGGTGTGGCGCCACGCGCGGGCCAGATGGTCGCTCGCCGCCTTCGAGGCCGAATATGGCGAGCGCGGGTCATAGGCGGCGGCCTCGTCGAACCGGCCTTCGGCGCCGAGCGAGCCGAACACCTCGTCGGTCGAGACGTGGTGGAACCGGAACGCATCCTTCACGTCGCCGCTCAGACCGCGCCAGTAAGCAGCCGCCGCCTCGAGCAGGGTGAAAGTCCCGACCACGTTGGTCCGGACGAACTCGGCCGGGCCGTCGATCGAACGGTCGACGTGGCTCTCGGCGGCGAGGTGCATCACCGCATCGGGGCGGAACTCGGCGAAGATCGCCGCCATTGCGGCCGCGTCGCAGATGTCGGCCTGGACAAAGCGGTGGCGGTTCGACTGGCGCGCGTGGCCGAGCGAGGCGAGATTGCCGGCGTAAGTCAGCTTGTCGAGCGTGCAGACCTCGGCCTCGGTCTCGGCGATCAGCTGGCGCACCAGCGTCGAGCCGATGAATCCCGCGCCGCCGGTGACGAGGATGCGCGCGTGCCGCATCAGCCGAGTTCGCCCAGCGGCTCGCCGTCGTAGGCGAACGGGCTGGCCCAGCCCGCCAGCGCGGGGAGGCTGCGATCCTTGTCCGAAAGCACCGGCACAATCCCCAGATCGGGCCAGGCCACGGCTATGTCGGGATCGTCCCAGGCCAGCCCGGCGTCGCATTCGGGTGCGTAGTAATCCGAGGTCTTGTAGGCGACTTCGGCGTTCTCGCTGAGCGTGACGAAGCCATGGCCGAAACCGATCGGCACGTAGAGCTGCTCGCCGCCCGCCGCGGTCAACCCGCACGCTTCCCAGCGCCCATAGGTCGGCGAACCCGCGCGCAGATCGACCGCGACGTCCCAGATCGCCCCCGCAAGGCACCGCACGATCTTGGCCTGCGCGCGCGGCGGAACCTGGAAGTGGATGCCCCGCAGCGTGCCGCGCGCCGCGGAAAAGCTGTGGTTGTCCTGAACGAATATGTCGTCGATGCCGATTTCGGCGAGGCGGGCTCGCGAATAGGTCTCGCTGAACCAGCCGCGCGCGTCGCCGTGCCGGGGCGGAACCAGGAGCTTTGGCGTGGGCATTGCGATACTCTTCGGGCGCGACGCCGGGGCGTTCGGGGCAGGCGGACCGCGCGCTGGTTACGGCCAATCGGGGAAAGCGTCCAGCCTCGGCGGGAAATTTGCAAAGTGTTGGCGCGGCTTGGCGATTGCGGCCTTATGGCTTCGGCCCTATAGGGCGCGCAACCATTTCGGGACCGGCGGGCGCGACCAGATGAATGTCTCCAACCGGCGCTTCCAGCGCCGCAGCGGCTGGCTCAATCCGGTGGTTCAGCTGCTGGTCGCCGCGCTGGTCTGCGCGGTGCTGCCGTTCTTCATCCTCACCTCGACCCTGCCGCAGGGCTGGCGCGAGCCCGAGGCGCAGACCACGCTGGTCTCGGCGCTGGCGGCGCTGGTCGTCGGGTTCTGGCTCGACCGTTCGCTCAGCGGACTGCCGGGGACGCGCGAAAGCTCGGGCATCCTGCCCGGCCACCTCGTCTCGTTCGGGCTGGCGCTGACGGTGATCCTGCTGTTCCGGCTCGACTATTCGCGCGCCTTGCTGCTCACCAGCTTCGCCGTGGCGATCGTCTGGTTCTTCCTGATCTATACCGTCACCCAGCGTCGCACCAAGCTCTTGCTCGGGGTGGTCGCGGGCGGGCAGGCGCTCGACCTGTTCAAGGCGATGCCGGGGGTCGAGACGGTGCGGCTGGCGCTGGGCGACAGCGCCGACGGTCTCGATGCGGTGACCGCCGATTTCCGCCACGACCACAGCGACGAATGGGAGGCGCGGCTGGCCGATTTCACCCTCGCCGGGGCGCCGGTCTATCATTCGAAAGACCTTTACGAATCGCTCACCGGGCGCGCCGACCTCGAGCATCTTTCGGAAAACACCTTCGGCGCGCTGGGGCCGTTGCTGCCGCTGCTGGCGTTCAAGCAGGCGGTCGACCGGCTGCTCGCACTGCCCGCGCTGGTCGCGCTGCTGCCGCTGTTCGCCCTGACCGCGCTGGCGATCAAGCTCGACAGCCGCGGCCCGGTCCTGTTCCGCCAGCGGCGCGCAGGCTATCGCGGGCGCGAGTTCACCGTGGTCAAGTTCCGCACGATGCGCGCCGACGAGCGCAAGGCGCCCAGGGCCGGCCAGCCCGAAAAGGACAGCTTCATCACCCGCGAGAACGACCGCCGGATCACCCGCGTCGGCCGCTTCCTGCGCCGCACCCGGATCGACGAGCTGCCCCAGGTGCTCAACATCCTCGCCGGCGAGATGAGCTGGATCGGCCCGCGCCCCGAAGCCTCGCAGCTCGCCGACTGGTACCAGGGCGAGATCCCGTTCTACCGCTACCGCCACGTCGTCCGCCCCGGGATCACCGGCTGGGCGCAGGTCAACCAGGGCCACGTCGCCGAAATCGCCGACATCCGCGAGAAGCTGCAGTACGATTTCTACTACATCCGTAATTTCTCGATCTGGCTCGACCTGCTGATCATCATGAAAACGGTCAAGACCGTGTTCTCCGGCTTCGGCCACAAGTAAGGGATTCGCGTGACCGACAGTTCTCCCCGGGTTGTGGTGATCGGGCTCGGCTATGTCGGGCTGCCGCTGGCGGTCGCGCTGGCGCGCAAGTTCGAGACCATCGGGGTCGATGTCGATGCCCGGCGGATTGCCGAACTCGAATCCGGCCACGACCGCACCGGCGAGATCGCGCGCGACCGGCTCGAGGCCTCGGCGCTGACCCTCACCGCCGATCCCGCCGCCTGCCCCCCGGCCGATTTCTATATCGTCACGGTGCCGACCCCGATCGACGGCGAGAACCGCCCCGACCTCAGGATGGTCGAAGCGGCGAGCCGCACCGTCGCCGCGATGCTGCCCGCCGCGGCTGCCGCAGGCCGCGCGCCGGTGGTGGTCTATGAGAGCACGGTCTATCCCGGCGTCACCGAGGATATCTGCGCGCCGATCCTCGAAGCGGGCTCGGGCCTCACGAGCGGGCAGGATTTCTTCCTCGGCTACAGCCCCGAGCGAATCAATCCGGGCGACCGCGAGCACACCATCGACAAGATCGTCAAAGTGGTCGCGGGCCAGACCCCCCAAGTGCTCGAACGCGTCGCCGATCTCTATGGGGCGGTGACCAGCGGCGGGGTGTTTCGCGCTGCGTCGATCAAGGCCGCCGAAGCCGCCAAGGTGATCGAGAACGCCCAGCGCGACATCAACATCGCCTTCATGAACGAAATCGCGCAGATCTTCTCTGCGATGGACCTCTCGGTGTGGGACGTGCTCGCCGCGGCGCGAACCAAGTGGAACTTCCTGCCCTTCGCCCCCGGGCTGGTCGGCGGGCACTGCATCGGGGTCGATCCCTACTACCTCGCGCACCGCGCCGAGGCCCTGGGGCTCGATCCCAAGGTGATCCTGGCCGGGCGCGGGGTCAACGATTCGATGGCCGAATGGGTCGCGCAGCGGCTCCACGCCGCGCGCGGCGGCACGCCCGGCAGCGTGCTGGTGCTCGGGCTGACCTTCAAGGAAAACGTGCCCGACCTGCGCAACAGCAAGGTCGCCGACCTGATCGCGGCGCTAAGCGCCCTCGGCCATAACGTCGCGGTCCACGATCCCCACGCCGACCCCGCCGAAGCCGAACACGAGTACGCCCTGAAGCTCGCTGAGCTGGCCGGAACCCACGATCTCGTCGTCCTCGCCGTGCCGCACCGTGAATTCCTCGCGCTCGGCGCGGAGGCGCTGCGCAGCCACCTCGCGCCCGGCGGAACGCTCGCCGATCTCAAGGGCGAACTCGGCGCCGCAGCGGACTGGAGCCTGTAGAATGCGCGTCCTCGTCACCGGCGCGGCCGGGTTCATCGGATACTCGGTCGCGCAGCGCCTGCTCGCGCGCGGCGACGAAGTGATCGGGGTCGACTGCGTCAACGACTATTACGATGTCCGCCTCAAGGAAGCGCGACTGGCCAGCTTGGCAGCCGACGGCGGCAACCGTTTCGCCCTCGTCCGCCAGGACTTCGCCGACTATCCCGCGCTGGTCGCCGCGCTAGAGCCTTACAGCTTCGACCGCGTGGTCCACCTCGGCGCGCAGGCCGGGGTGCGCTATTCGATTCTGAACCCGCACGCCTACCTGTCGTCGAACCTCGCGGGCCACCTCAACCTGCTCGAAGTCGCCCGCCACCGCGGCCTGAGCCACATGGTCTATGCCAGCTCCTCGTCGGTCTATGGCGGCAACACCAAGCTGCCTTTTTCGGTCGACGACCGGGTCGACCGGCCGATTTCGCTCTATGCCGCGACCAAGAAGGCCGACGAGCTGATGAGCGAGACCTACGCCCATCTCTACCGCCTGCCGCTGACCGGCTTGAGGTTCTTCACTGTCTATGGCCCGTGGGGCCGGCCCGACATGATGATGTGGATCTTCACCCGCAAGATCATGGCGGGCGAGCCGATCCCGGTTTTCAACAATGGCGAAATGTGGCGCGATTTCACTTATATAGACGACATCGTCACCGGCGTGGTGTCATGCCTCGACAACCCGCCGCCCGATGATGGGGCCGAGAAGGCCGGGGGCAGCACCAAGCCGCACCGGCTCTACAACATCGGCAACCACCGCTCCGAGCACCTGATGAAGGTGGTCGAAATCCTCGAGGCCGAATGCGGGCGCAAGGCAACCATCGATTTCCAGCCAATCCAGCCCGGCGACGTGCCCCAAAGCTTCGCCGACATCGCCGCGATCTCGCGCGACCTGGGGTTCGCGCCGACCACCTCGATCGACGTCGGCGTGCCCAATTTCGTGCGGTGGTACCGCGAGTTCCACGGGGTCTGACCCCGCGGCTCAGCCTTTCGGCGGGATCGGCGGCGGCGGTGCGCCCGCTTCGGCGGCATCCTTGGCGGCGTCTTCGGCCTTGAGCTTGGCCTCGTATTCCTTTTCGAGCGCCTCGACCCGGGCCTGTTCTTCGGCGCTGGTGGTGTCGATCGTGGCGAGGCGCTTGGCGCGTTCGGCGGCGACCAGATCGGCGAACTTGACGTCGGGCGCCCCGCGTTTTTCCTGGTAGGCCTTGTTGATCATGTTGGCGAGGCATCCGGTCGAGCCGCCGGGGCCGACCGGCGAGCAGCTCAGCGTCCCGGTGCGGCCGACGGTTTCGTACGCCAGCACTTTCTCGGTCCACGCTTCGTTGGCAGGCGATTCGGAGCCGCGGAACATCTCGGGGATGCGGTAGCGATCCTGCTCGGCCTTGCGTGCGCAGACGGTGATGTCGGCGCCTTCGGAGACCGGGCAGGGATCGTCGCCATAGACGATGATCTGGTTGACCTTGTCGCCGCCGGCGTCCTGCGCAAGCGCGGGACTGGCAAAGGTGGTGCAACCGATCAGCGCGGTGAGGATCAGGTTCGGGCGCATGGCGGTTCTCCGTCTCATTGCGCCCGTTATAGGGCGCTCGGCGCGTGAATGGTAGCTGAAGCCGCTTGGTTCCCCGAAACGGGACGAATCCGTGGTCAGATGCGCTCGGACAGGCGGATCGCGATGCGGCAGCCGAGCCGGATCGCGCCCGACAGCAGCGGATAGGCCGGCGCGCGTTCTGCCCCGGCGGCAAGCGCGGCTTCCTTGTGCGTGCGCTCGTCGTCGCGGAACTCGCGGACCACCTCGGCGAGCTCGGGATCGTCGTCGCCAAGTTCGTCGAGCTGCTGAGTGTAGTGCCGGTCGATCTCGGTTTCGATCGCCGCGGTGCAGGCCATCGCTGCCTCGGGGCCGATCAATGCGGTCGCTGCGCCAAGCGCGAACCCGGCAACCGACCACATCGGCTGGAGCGCGGTCGGGCGCACCCCGCGCGCCGCGATCATCGCATCGAAGCGCTTGCGGTGATCGGCCTCCTGCGCCGCCATCTGCGCGATTTCGCCCGCGTGGGGCGCACGGTCACCCATCACCGCGAGCTGGCCCTGGTAAATCCGCGTCGCGCCGTATTCGCCGGCCTGGTCGACGCGGAGCATCCGGCCAGAGCGAGCGGAGGTGCGCTTGCTCATGGCCTGGCTCCGCCCAGCAGCCGCGCGCCGAGGAGCGCGCCGCCGAGCGAGGCCAGGAAGTTGAACCCCGCGAGCGAAATCCCCGCCAGCGTCCACGGCGCGACGTCGCAGCGCACGATCGGCGCGTTCATGATCGCCTTAAGCGGATCGCCGCCAGCGACACTGGTGGTCGCGCAGGCGGTCATGCCTTCCCACCAGCCGTATTCGACCCCGGCGTGGAAGCCGCCGATCAGCCCCGACACCACCACGGCGGCGAGCGCCAGCCAGGTAAACGGGTTGCGCCCGGTGGCGATTCCGATCGCGGCGAGCGGCAGCGCGGCGAAGTGCGGCCAGCGCTGCCACCAGCACATCTCGCAGGGGTAGAGCCCGAAGGCGTATTGCGAAACGTAAGCCCCGCCGAGCAGCGCGGCGGGGAGCGCCAGCGCCAGCCAGCGGCCGAGCCGGGCGCGGTCGGTCACTTGGTCCGCGAGGCGAGCGCCGCGCCGCCGGTGCGGCGCAGGGTCGAGATCGCATAGTAGAGCTGGAAGTCGTCGATCTTCTTCGCCTTCAGCTCTTCGGCGGACATCTTGAAGCGCGGATCGTCGATCCGGTCGTCCTCGAGCTTCTTGTCGTCGAGCCCGACCTCGTTGACCAGGTGGCGGCGCAGGTCGCTCTCGCGCATGGTCAGCTCGCTGCGGCGGCGCGCGTCGGGGTCCGAGAGCTGCGGCACGCGGATGTCGGGGGTGATCCCGCCTTCCTGCACCGACTTGCCCGAAGGGGTGAAATAGCGCGCGGTGGTGAGCTTGACCGCGTGGGTCTTGTCGAGGCTGAACAGCGACTGGACCGAGCCCTTGCCGAAGCTCCGCTCGCCCATAATCAGCGCGCGGCGCTGGTCCTGCAGCGCCCCGGCGACGATCTCCGAGGCCGAGGCCGAGCCAGCGTCGATCAGCACCACCACCGGCAGGCCTTTGGCCGCGTCGCCGCGGAACATCGATTCGGCGCGGTAGTACTCGTTCTCCGCCGCGACCCGGCCGCGCTGCGAGACGATGTCGCCCGAGCCGAGGAAGATGTCCGATAGGCCGACCGCCTCGTCGAGCGAGCCGCCGGGGTTCGAGCGTAAGTCGAGCACCAGCCCGGAAAGCTTGCCCGCCGACTGCTTGCGAAGGTCGGCGATGCCGCGGTTGACGTCGGCGCCGACGTCGCGCGAGAACTCGTTGACGGTGATCACCCCGATGGTCCCGTCGAGCTTCCAGGTCACCGGCTCGAGGTCGATCACATTGCGGGTCACGGTGACGTCGAACGGCGCGTCGCGCCCGGCGCGGAAGATGGTCAGGCGAATCTTGGTCCCCGCCTCGCCGCGCATCTTGGCGACCGCATCGTCGAGTTCGAGCCCGTAGATCAGCTTGCCGTCGAGGTGGGTGATGTAGTCGCCCGCCTTGACCCCGGCGGCCTCGGCCGGGCTGCCGCGCATCGGCGAGACCACCTTGACCGTGTCCTGGTCGAGCACCACCGACAGCCCGAGCCCGGTGTAGCTGCCGTCGATCATCGTGTTGAGCCGCTGCAGCCCGGAGCCTTCGAGATACGAGGAGTGCGGATCGAGGCTGGCGAGCATCCCGTCGATCGCCCCGGCGATCAGCTTCTCGTCGTCGACCGGCTCGACGTATTGCGCCTTGACCAGCTGGTAGACCGTGAGCAGTCGTCCGAACTGCGGGCCCGCGCGGCCATCGACCGCGGCGAGGCCGGCGGTGGTCGCAGGGAGCAGCGCGACGACGCTGACCAGCAGCGCGGCGCGGAAGTAGGAAGCGGGTTTCATCGGACAATCGCCTTGGTCGTTCGGGCAGAGTCTATCGCGCGCGGCGGGTTAACGCCAGATGGCCGTTCAACTCCGCCGGACAAGGTCCAACGGATTGACCGGCTGGCCGTCCTTGCGCAGCTCGACCGTGAGCAGCGGGCGCACCGGACCGGCAGACCCAAGCGGCGCTCCGGCGACCAGCTCGTCGCCGACCCGGACGCTCAGGCTGGCGAGCCCCATCACTACTGAGGTCCACCCCCCGGGGTGCTGGACGATCACGATTCTCCCGTATCCGCGATAGGGTCCGGCGAAGGCGACCCGGCCCGCGGCGGGGGCGACCGCTTGGGCCCCGCCGCGTGGGGCGAGGACGACGCCGCGCGATTGCGGCAGGCCCTCGCGAACCTCGCCGAACCCGGCGACGAGGCGTCCGTCGACTGGGAGGACGTAGCCGGCGAGGCCGAGGCTCGCCGAAGGGCTCGGGCTGGGCGGTTCGGCGACTTGCGCCAGGTCGGGCCGCTCGGGGCGCATGACCGGACCGGGGAGCGCCGCGAGCTGGCTGCGCAGCGCCCCGGCGGCGTCGAGGCTTTGGGTCAGCGCGCCGAGATCGCGCGCCGCCTCGGCCAGCGCGAGGGCGCGTTCGCTCTCGCGGTCGGCGACCCCGCTGGCGTCGCGCGAGGCGAGGCGTTGGCGGGTTTCGAGCCCGGCGAGGCTGGTCCGCCGCCGCGCCAGCTCGGCCTGGCTGGCGGAAAGGTCGCGGCGGGTCGCTTCGGCCTGGCGCTGGAGCGCGCGGCCCTGCGCCAGCTCGGCGCGCAGCCCCGCGGTGCGGCGCTCGATCTCGGGCAGCATCGTCTCGAGCAGCGCGCGCAAGTGCATCGTGTCGCGGACCGAGCCGGGGCGCAGCAGCGAGAGCACCACCGGCCGCCGGGCCAAGCGCTGGAGCGCGCCGGTGAGCCGCACCAACGGCGCCTGCTTGACCGCGAGGCGCGCTTGGAGCGCAGATTGTTCGTCCGAAATCAGCAGGATACGCGCCTCGCTCGCCGCCAGCGCGGCTTCGCTCTGCTGGATCCGTGCGGCGATCGCGGCGGCTTCGCGCGCGGTCTTGTCGGCGGCGGCGGTGGCCTTGCCCGCTTCGGCCTCGAGCGTCACCGCGCGTTGCCTTGCCGTTTCGCCCTGGGCCTGCGCGGTGGCGAGCGCGGCGCGGGCGTCGCCGGCATCGTCGAACGCGCCCTGCGGCTGCGCGGCGAGGCTCGCTGCAAACAGCCCCGCAACGGCGGCACAAGCCAGCACAATCGGTTCAACCTGCCGCATCGGCGCACTTATCCCGAACGGTGGTAGGGATGGCCAGCGAGAATGCTGGTCGCGCGCCACAATTGCTCGGCGAGCATCGCCCGGACCATCAGGTGCGGCCAGGTCATCTCGCCGAAGCCGAGCAGCAGGTCGGCCTCGCGCCGCGCCTCCGCGCCGTGACCGTCGGCGGCCCCGATCACGAAGCGCGCCTCGCGCACCCCGTGGTCGCGCCACTTGCCGAGCAGTTCGGCGAATTTTTCCGAGGAGAGCTGGCTGCCGCGTTCGTCGAGCAGCACCAGCCGCGATGGGGTAGCCGGTTCGGGGACGCTGCCGCCGGTTTCCGGCAGCTCGGTCAGGGTGAATGGCCAGGCGATTCGCTTGGCGTAGCGCGCGACGAGGTCGGCTTCGGGCGAGCGCCCGATCTTGCCGCGCGCGACGATGTGCAACCGCACTCAGGCGGCTCCCGAATCTCCGAAGGCCCACATCCGCTCGAGGTTGTAGAAGGTCCGCACCTCGGGCCGGAACAGGTGGACGACGATGTCGCCCGCGTCGATCAGCACCCAGTCGGCGGCGGGCAGGCCTTCGATCCGGACGTGGCCATAGCCGCCGGCCTTGACCCGCTCGGCGAGCTTTTGCGCCATCGCCGCGACCTGCCGGGTCGAGCGGCCGCTGGCGATCACCATGTGATCGGCGATCGAGCTCTTGCCCTCGAGCGGGATGGAAACGATCTCCTGCGCCTGATCGTCGTCGAGCGACTGCAGGACCAGCGCGTGGAGCGTGTCCGGCTCGCAGGGAGGGAGCGGGGTGGGGGCGGCGGCGGCGGCCGGCGAAGGTTGGGCGGACATCATCTAGGCGGCAACGGCTCCTCTGTGCGGGCAACGCGGGATGGCCCGCGCGGATGCGCGAGCCGTCATGCGATGTCGGGATCGACCGGATGGTGCGTCAAGGCGTCCCGCTGGGCTTTGCCGGCATAGCGGCGGACCCAGTCCGGATCGGCGGCGCGCAGAGCGGTCGCCGAGCGGAAATCGGGATCGAAACGCAAATTTATCAGCGCGGGTGCGCTCCATCCTGCCCGGGACTGCAAACTGGCGGGCGGCCGCCGGTAACGGCCGAGCCAGGCCGCTGCGGGGCTCGCCGCGGCGCGCCCGTCATAGCCGGGCCGGGCGATCACCGCAATCGGCATGGTGCGGGCGATCTCGCGCCAGCTGCGCCAGCGGTGGAACTGGGCGAGGTTGTCGCTCCCCATCAGCCAGACGAAGCGGTGTTTCGGATAACGCCGCAACAGCGCGCGGAGGGTGTCGAGGGTGTAGCGCGTGCCGAGCTCGCGCTCGATTGCGGTCGGCACGACCGGCGCCCGCCGCGCCTGCGCCCGCGCCGAAGCGAGCCGTGCGGCGAGCGGCGCCATCCCGGCCTTGGGCTTGAGCGGGTTGCCCGGCGAGACCAGCCACCACACTTGGTCGAGACCCAGCGCTTGCGCGGCGAACAGGCTGATCCGCCGGTGCCCGCCGTGCGCCGGATTGAAGCTCCCGCCGAGGAGCCCGATCGTGCTCAAGGCCGGATTTGTCCCGTCCCGCGCACCTGCCACTTATAGGTGGTCAGCCCTTCGAGCGCGACCGGGCCGCGGGCGTGGAGGCGGCCGGTGGCGATCCCGATCTCGGCGCCCAATCCGAACTCGCCGCCGTCGGCGAACTGGCTGGAGGCGTTGTGCATCACGATCGCGCTATCGACTTCGGCGAGGAAGCGCTCGGCTGCGGCACCGTCCTCGGTGACAATTGCGTCGGTGTGATGCGAGGAGTGGGCGGCGATATGCGCGAGCGCGGCGTCGAGCCCGTCGACCACCGCCACCGAAAGCACCGCGTCGAGGTACTCGCAGTCCCAGTCGTTGGCGCTCGCGGGGCGTACCCGCGGGTCGAGCGACCGGGTGCGGGTGTCGCCGCGCAGCTCGCACCCGGCATCGAGCAGCGCGCCGACCACGCCGGGGGTATCGGCGAATCGTGCGTCGATCAGCAGCGTCTCCATCGCTCCGCATACCCCGGTGCGGCGGAGCTTGGCGTTGAGCGCGATAGCGCGCGCCTTGGCCGTGTCGGCGGCGGAATGGAGATAGGTGTGGTTGATCCCGTCGAGGTGGGCGAGCACCGGAACCCGCGCCTCGGCCTGGACCCGCGCGACGAGGCTCTTGCCGCCGCGCGGCACGATCATGTCGATAAGCCCGGCGGCGGCGAGCATCGCTCCGACCGCGGCGCGATCCTGGGTCGGGACGAGCTGCACGGTGGCTGCAGGAATTCCCTCCGATTCAAGCCCTTCGACAAGCGCGCCATGGATCGCGCGGTTCGAATGGGCCGCCTCGCTGCCCCCGCGCAGCAGCGCCGCGTTGCCGCTCATCAGGCACAGCGCGGCGGCGTCGGCGGTGACGTTGGGGCGGCTCTCATAGACGATCCCGATCAGCCCGATCGGCACCCGCACCCGGGTCAGCTCGAGCCCGTTGGGGCGCACCGCGGTGTCGATCACCGCCCCCACCGGATCGGGCAGATCTGCAACGCTGGCGACCGCATCGGCGATTCCGCCCAGCCGCTGCGAATCGAGCGCCAGGCGGTCGAGCATCGCGGTGTTCAGCCCGGCCGCTTCGCCCGCGGCGAGGTCGCGCGCATTGGCCGCGAGCACGCCCGCCTCGCTCGCCCGCAGCGCTTTCGCCGCGGCGTGCAAGGCTTTGGATTTGCTCGCCGTATCGCGCCGCGCGAGGTCGCGCTGGGCGGCCCGCCCGGCCGCCGCCAGCCGCGCGATCAGCGCGGCGGGAACTTCGATGCTGGCGGGTTCGCGCGACATGACCGCGCGGCAGCTATCAGCAACTCTAGGCAGTGTCATCGGCGATTGTTCCGGACAATTCTGCAGCGCTTCTTCGACTCGTCGCGGGACTCACCCGACTCGGCGAGTCCGCATGCCCGACGATTCGCTTACTGACATCGGTGATGCTAGCGGCCCGCCAACAACAACGCATGGGACGCGGGGTCAATTTTGCACAATCTGGCCGCCGGCGGGTTTAGGGACCGCCTGCGGAGCTGGTTCCCGGATCGCGAATTCTTCATGCGATCGCAGGGCCAGGTCCGTTTCATCAAGATTTCTGCGCGCCTGCAGATGATCGCTGCGGCGGTCGTCGCGGCGCTGCTGTTCGCCTGGGTGGCGAGCATGGCCGGGATGGCGCTGTCGCAATACTTCGCGGCGCGCGACCGACTTTCGCTGCTCGACCGCGAGGCGACCGTGGCCAAGGCCGAGAGCCGGGTCGACGCCTATCGCGACGATGTGAAGGGCGTCGCCGGCGACCTCGAGAAGCGCCAGCAGTTCCTCGAGAAGATGGCGCAGGCCCACCTCGGCGACCTCCCGGCCGAAAAGCAGGCGGGCGAGACCGTCTCGGATTCGACCGGCGAAGCCGCCAAGACCGTGAGCAAAGTCAGCGCGCTGATCCCCGAGGCCGCGGCGCTGGCCCGGATCGAAGCGCGCCAGCTCGCTTTCGTCGAGCGCCTTACCCGCGTCGCCGATCGCCGCGCCGCGACCGCTTCGGCGCGGATCGCCCGGCTCGGGATCAACCCCAAGGCGATGCTCGCGCGGCTCAACGATCGCAGCGCGATGGGCGGCCCGCTGCTCTCGCTCTCGACCGGCCGCGGCAAGATCGACCCTCGGTTCGAACGCCTTGGGCTCAGCCTCGCGCGGATGGACGCGCTCGAGCGCGGGCTCGCGGGCATCCCGCAGGTGCTCCCCGCCAGCCTCGAATACGTCTCCTCCGGCTTCGGCTATCGCGCCGACCCGTTCGGCGGGGGCGCAGCGTTCCACGCCGGGCTCGATTTCAAGGGCCCGCTGGGCGCGCCGATCTATGCCGCCGCGCCGGGGCGGATCGCCTTCGCCGGGGTCAAGCAGGGCTACGGCAATTGCATCGAGATCGACCACGGCAACGGGCTGATGACCCGCTATGCCCACATGTCGGCGTTCCGCGCCCGGCTCGGCCAGCCGGTCGCGGCAGGCGCGGTGATCGGCGCGATCGGCAACACCGGGCGCTCGACCGGGCCGCACCTCCACTTCGAGGTCCGGCTCAACGACACCGCGATCAATCCCCGCCCCTTCCTGGAGGCTGCTGCCCATGTTCCAGAAATCCCCCGCGGCGAGCCCGCGCGTCCCAGCCGCTAGTCCGATGGGCGGCTCGACCTTCTCGGTGTTCGGCGCCGACATCCGCATCACCGGCGACGTCGCCGCCTCGGCCGACCTCCACGTCGATGGGCGGATCGAGGGCGACGTGACCTGCACCGCGCTGGTCCAGGGCGAAGGCGGCGAAATCGTCGGCGCGGTCACCGCCGAGACCGCCCGGCTCGCCGGCACGGTGCGCGGCTCGATCAGCGTGCGCGAGCTGGTGATCCTCAAGAGCGCGAAAATCCACGGCGACGTTCACTACGACGCGCTGACGATCGAACAGGGCGCACAGGTCGATGGTCGCTTCGCCCCCCACGCCGCGGCCAAGCCCGCCGAAATCGCGCCGCGCGGCGAGGATCACGAACCCAAGCTGATCCTGGCGAGCTGATCCGCAATCCTCCCCGGAACGGGGAGGGGGACCGCCGCGAAGCGGGGGTGGAGGGGTCGAAACCTCTCCTCCGGCCGCAGCGCAGGCGGCGAGCATTCGCCCCCTCCGTCAGCCCTGTGGGCTGCCACCTCCCCGTTCCGGGGAGGATTTCTCCTTCTACAGCACCTCGGCGCGTAGCGCTTTCCGATCGAGCTTGCCGATCATCGTCTTGGGCAGGCCCGCGCGGACCACCACCGCATCGACCCGTTCATGCTTGCCGAGCCGCTCGTTGAGCCAGTCGCGCAAGCCTTCGGCGCTGTCTTCGGCGCCCTCGATCAGCGTCACGAAAGCGCGCGGGGCTTCGCCGCGGTAGGCATCGGGGACCCCGATCACCAGCGCTTCTCTGACCGCCGGGTGCGTCACCAGCACCGCTTCGACCTGGCTCGGGAAAACCTTGAAGCCGCCCACCGCGATCATGTCCTTGGTCCGGTCGACGATCCGGATATAGCCCTCGGCGTCGAGCACCGCGACGTCGCCGGTGCGCAGCCAGCGCCCACCCTCGCGCAGGGCAAAAGCCTCGGCGTCGGCCTCGGGCCGGTTCCAGTAGCCGAGCATGACCTGCGGCCCCTGCACCGCAAGTTCGCCGGGCGCGTCCGGCGGCGCGTCGCGCGCGGGATCCTCCTTGTCGAGCAGCCGCACCCGCGTGCCCGGGAGCGGTTGACCGATGGTTCCGGCGCGATTCTCACCCTCGTAGGGATTGGTAGAGACCACCCCGGCGCTTTCGGTGAGGCCATAGCCTTCGACCACGCGCGAACTGCTCGCCGCCTCGAACTTCGCCTTGACCGGAGCGGGCAGCGGCGCCCCGCCCGAGATGCACACCCTGAGGCTCGAGAAGTCGGTTTTGGCGAGTGCGGGATGGTCGAGCAGCGCCTGGTACATCGTCGGCACCCCGGGCATCGCGGTGGCCTTGACCCGCTGCAGCGCCGCCAGCGCCTGCCCGGCGTCGAACCGCGGCAACATCGCGATGCACCCGCCGTTGGCCACGGTGCGGTTGAGCACGCAGGTGTTGGCGAAGACGTGGAACAGCGGCAGCACCCCCATGATCACGTCGCGACTCCCGGCGCGGGGATCGATGGCGTTGACCTGGCGGGCGTTGGCGGTGAGGTTCTGGTGGCTCAGCATCGCGCCCTTGGGGGTGCCGGTGGTGCCGCCGGTGTACTGGATCAGCGCGACGTCGCGCTCGGGTTCGAGCGCCATCGGCGTGGGCGCGGCGGGACGCTGGGTATCGGCCCAGCGGGCGACGTCGGGGCGCTTCGGAATAGCGGTGAGCGATTTGCCGCGCAGCAGCCGCAGCGCCAGCCCCTTGAGCGGCGGCAACTGCCCTGCGAGCCGGATCACCACCAGCCGCTCGAGCGCGGACCCGTCGAGCACCGCCAGCGCGGTCGGTAGCAGCGCGGGCACGTCGAGCGTGACCAGCAGCCGCGTTCCCGAATCGGCGACCTGCGCTTCGAGTTCGGGAACCGTGTAGAGCGGCGAAAAATTGACCACGGTCGCCCCGGCGATCATCGCGCCGTAGTATGCGGCGACGTAGGCGGGGACATTGGGCAGGAACAGCCCGACCCGGTCGCCCTTGGCCAAGCCCTGCGCCTGGAGCCACGCCGCGAAGCGGCCGGCCTGTTCGGCGAGCGCGGCGTAGCTGTAAGTCCGCCCGATGAATTCCACCAGCGGCGCCGCGGGATGCGCGGCGACGCTTTGTGCGAACATCGCCGGCATGGTCAGCGGCGGGAAGGCCTGGTCCCACGGGCAGGGGTGCGCGTAACGCGCCCGCAACGGTTCCGTGGAACTACTTACAGCCATGTCAGCAAGTGTGCCGCGATCGGCGCGGCGGGGCAAGTGCTATCGCGGCGGGATCAGGCCTCTTCGGCGCCGGCTTCGGCCGCCGCGGCTTCGGCCTCCTCGGCGGTGCGCTTGGCTTCGAGCCAGGCGGCGGCTTCGGCTTCCTGCGCGGCTTCGGCGGCGAGCTTGACGTGAGCCTCGCGCTCGGCGCGGAGCTCCTCGATCAGCGCCACGCGGTCGTCGCCGAGCCGCGCATCGTCGCCGGCCTGGTCGAGCAACCCGGCCTTCTTGGCCGCCTTGGCGACCAGCGCATCGAGCTCGCGCTGCGAGCACAGCCCCAGTGTCACCGGGTCCTTGGCCTGGATGTTCTGGATGTTCCAGTGGCTGCGATCGCGGATCGCGGAGATGGTGTTGCGGGTGGTGCCGATCAGCTTGCCGATCTGCGCGTCCGAAATCTCCGGGTGGTTGCGCAGGATCCAGGCGATCCCGTCGGGCTTGTCCTGGCGCTTCGAGACCGGGGTGTAACGCGGTCCCTTGGTGCGGTTCACCGAGACCGGAGCCTTCTGCATCTGCAGCGCATAATTGACGTCGGCCTGGCCCTTCTCGATCTCGGCCATGGTCAGCTCGCCGGCGCGGACCGGGTCGCGCCCGGTGTACTTGCTGCTGGCGAGATCGTCGGCCATCGCCTGAACCTCGAGGATGTGCAGCCCGCAGAATTCCGAGATCTGCTCGAAAGCGAGCGCGGTGTTGTCGACCAGCCACGAGGCGGTGGCATGCGGCATCAGGGGAGCGATCTGGGTCACGATTTTCCTCCGCCAGGACTCTGGCTCGAAATAATAAGGGCCGCCCCTTGCGGAGCGGCCGAACGCAGCGGCGATGTAGGGCAACCGGCGGGATTCGGCAAGCGCCGCGTCAGGCGTCCATCGCGACATAGCCGGGCAGCGCCGCCACCCGCGCCAGCCAGGCTTCGACCGCGGGGTAGTCGGCCAGGACGAACCCGCCGTCCGCGGCGACATGGGTGTAGGGGTAAAGCACCAGGTCGGCGAGACTCGGCGCGCCTCCTACCAGCCATTCGGCCTGCGCGAGGTGCTCGTCCATCAGCGCCAGCGCCGCCTCGCCAGCGGCGCGCTTGCCGGGCAGTTGCGCGCGCTGCAGCTCGTCCAGCTTGTCCGCACCGACGAAAGCCAGCCAGAACCGCAGCGTCGCCACATTGGGCTCGTGGTTGTACTGCTCCCAGAACATCCAGCGCAGCAGGTCGGCGCGGGCGAACGGATCGGCGGGCATCAGCGCCGAACCCTCGGCGAGATACCAGCACGCGGCGTTGCTCTCGGGCAGGAAGCGGTCGCCGACCTGGAGCACCGGAATGCGCCCGTTGGCGTTGACCTCGCGCAGGAATTGGGGCGTGCGGGTTTCGCCGAGCATGATGTCGTAGCCGCGCCGCTCGAGCGGAATGCCGAGCAGCGCCGCGGTCAGGCGGATCTTGTGGCAATTCCCGCTCGGGGCGTATTCGTGGAGGACCAGGCGCTCAGCCACCGGCCACCTCCAGCACGATTTTCCCCACATGCACCCCCGCTTCCATCCGCGCGTGCGCCGCGGCGGCTTCGGCGAGGGGGAAAGTGCGGTCCATCACCGGGCGCAGCTGGCCGCCTTCGAAAAGCGGCCAGGCGGCCCCGGCGATTTCTTGCGCGAGTAGCGTCTTGAACGCGTCCGAGCGCGGGCGCAGGGTCGATCCGGTGAGCGTCAGGCGGCGGCTCATCACCTGCGCCATGTTGAGCTCGGCCTTGAGCCCGCCCTGAACCGCGATGGTCACGTGGCGCCCGTCCTCGGCGAGGCACTGGAGGTTGCGCGCCACATAGTCGCCCGCAACCATGTCGAGCACAAGCTCGACCCCCTTGCCGCCGGTGATCGCCTTGACCGCCTCGACGAAATCCTCGGCCTTGTAGTCGATCGCGTGGTCGGCGCCGATTTCGAGCGCGGCGGCGCACTTGTCCGCGCCGCCGCAGGTGACGATTACGCTCAGCCCGAAGGCCTTGCCGAGCATGATCGCCATCGATCCGATCCCGCTGGTTCCGCCGTGGACGAGGATGGTCTCGCCCTCCTTGGCCCAGCCACGCTCGAACACATTGTGCCACACGGTGAACAGCGTTTCGGGCAGCGCCGCGGCCTCGGCCAGCGGCATGCTCTCGGGGACCGGGAGGCAATGCCCGGCGGGAACCCGGCAGAATTCGGCGTAGCCCCCGCCCGGGGTCAGCGCGCAGACCGTCTGCCCAAGCAGTTCGCCCCCGACCCCTTCGCCGAGCGCGACGATCTCGCCCGAAACCTCGAGCCCGAGGATCGGCGATGCGCCCGGCGGGGCGGGGTAGAGTCCGTAGCGCTGGATCACGTCGGGGCGATTGACCCCGGCGTAAGCGACGCGGATCAGCACTTCGCCGGGGCGAACCTCGGGGACGGCGACGCTCTCGGTTCGCAACACATCGGGACCGCCCGGCGCAGCGAAGCCGATCGCAGTCATCGTCTCGGGAACCGAACCCGGCATCCTCAAGCCCCTGTTGCGGCAATGCGACAGCGCCGCCCCTATCGTCTGGCCGTGTTGACAGCAAGCTCGCCTCGACTCATGCTGCGCCTGCGATGGACGAAGACCTGCCCCGTCCGCGCGGCGATGCCGCCGCGGCGCTTTCGAAGGAAAGCCTCGATCCCTATTCGGTCGGCGAGCTGGCGGAACGGATCGAACTGCTCGAGGCCGAGATTGCCCGAGTCAAGGCGCACCGCGACAAGTCCTCGGCGCACCGCCTCGCCGCCGACGCATTGTTCAAGCGAAGCTGATGGGGTTCAAGCGAAGCTGATGCGCAGCGCCGCTCTTTCCCTTGCTTGGGCGGCCTCCCATATAGGTTTCGTTAACCACGAAGCTTCATATTCTCCGGCAAGCCGAAAGACACCAACCGGAGCTTTTATCCCTCTCCAGAGAGACCAGTAAATGCCCAGCTTTGCCCAGAGCCTCGAAAAGACGCTGCACGCCGCGCTCAGCAACGCCTCGGAGCGCGCGCACGAATATGCGACGCTCGAGCACCTCCTGCTCGCGCTGATCGACGATGCCGACGCGGCGCAGGTGATGCAGGCCTGCGGGGTCGAGCTGGGCGAGCTCGGCGAGGTGGTCAAGCAGTACCTCGACCAGGAATACCAGAGCCTCAAGACCGAGGAAAAGGGCGATCCCTCGCCCACCGCGGGGTTCCAGCGGGTGATCCAGCGCGCGATCCTCCACGTCCAGTCGTCGGGCAAGGACACCGTCACCGGGGCCAATGTGCTGGTCGCGCTGTTCTCCGAGCGCGATTCCTACGCGGTCTATTTCCTCCAGCAACAGGACATGAGCCGTTTGGATGCGGTGAGCTTCATCAGCCACGGCATCGGCAAAGGCGGCAAGCGGATCGAGGACAAGACCCCCAAGGGCGCCGAGAGCGAAGTGCCCGCGGCCGAAGACAAGGGCGACGCCAAGGCGGGCAAGAAGGATTCGGCGCTCGACCAGTTCACGATCAACCTCAACGAGAAAGCGCTCGGCGGAAAGATCGATCCGCTGATCGGGCGCGGGCCCGAGGTCGACCGGACGATTCAGATTCTCTGCCGCCGCTCGAAGAACAACCCGCTCTACGTCGGCGACCCCGGCGTCGGCAAGACCGCGATCGCCGAAGGCCTCGCGCGCAAGATCGTCGAGGGCGAGGTTCCCGAAGTGCTGTCCGAAGCGGTGATCTACAGCCTCGACATGGGCGCGCTGCTTGCGGGAACCCGCTATCGCGGCGATTTCGAGGAACGGCTCAAGCAGGTCGTCTCCGAGCTCGAGAAGCTGCCCGACGCGGTGCTGTTCATCGACGAAATCCACACCGTGATCGGCGCGGGCGCGACCAGCGGAGGAGCGATGGACGCCTCGAACCTGCTCAAGCCCGCGCTCAGCGGCGGGACGATCCGCTGCATCGGCTCGACCACCTACAAGGAGTTCCGCAACCACTTCGAAAAGGACCGCGCGCTGCTCCGCCGGTTCCAGAAGATCGACGTCAACGAGCCGACGGTCGAGGACACGATCAAGATCCTCAAAGGTCTGCGCAGCGCCTTCGAGGACCACCACAAGGTCAAGTACACCCCCGATGCGATCAAGACCGCGGTCGAGCTTTCGGCGCGCTACATCAACGACCGCAAGCTGCCCGACAAGGCGATCGACGTGATCGACGAGGTCGGGGCGATGCAGATGCTGGTCCCGCCGAGCAAGCGCAAGAAGACCATCACCGCGCGCGAAATCGAACAGGTGATCGCGACGATGGCGCGGATCCCGCCCAAGTCGGTCAGCTCGGACGATCGCCAGGTGCTCGAACATCTCGAGAAGGACTTGAAGCGCGTCGTGTTCGGCCAGGACAAGGCGATCGAGGTGCTGTCTTCCGCGATGAAGCTCAGCCGCGCGGGCCTGCGCGATCCCGACAAGCCGATCGGCTCGTTCCTGTTCTC
>JBOHIC010000047.1:0-11813 GCA_050725835.1 Novosphingobium sp. | reverse complement strand
CGCCAAGAGCGCCGACAAGATCGAGGCGCGCAAGAAGTTCGAGCCGCTCACCCTGATCCCGGCGATGGCCGAGCTGGCGGGCGAGATGGTCCACGATGTGCTTACCGCCTACGCCGCCCGCGACGCCGCGCTCGCCGCCGAAATCGTCGCGCGCGACGACAAGGTCGATGCCTTTTACGAGAGCATTTTCCGCAACCTTGTCAGCTACATGGTCGAAAATCCGGCAACCATCAGCAGCGCCGCGCAGCTGCTGTTCGTGGCGCGCAATATCGAGCGGATCGGCGATCATGCGACCAACGTCGCCGAGATGGTCCACTACGCCGCGACCGGGACTTACCTGACCGACAAGGAAGATCAGGCGGGCGCCTGACCATGGCCGGCCCGCGCCTCCTGCTGGTCGAGGATGACCCGGCTCTCGCCGAGCTCCTCGAGTTCCGCTTCCGGGCCGAGGGCTACAGCGTCGAGACCACCCCCGACGGCGACGAGGCACTGCTCCTCGCCGCCGAAGCCCCACCCGACCTGGTGGTGCTCGACTGGATGATCGAGGGGACCAGCGGGATCGAGGTCTGTCGCCGCTTGCGCAAGGGCAAGGCCACCGCGCACGTCCCGATCATCATGCTCACCGCGCGCGGCGAAGAGGAGGACCGCATCCGCGGGCTCGAAACCGGGGCCGACGACTATCTGACCAAGCCGTTTTCCCCGCGCGAGCTGATCGCCCGGGTCGGCGCGATCATGCGTCGTATCCGCCCTGCGCTGGCGGGGGAGACGCTGACCGTTGGCGACCTTTCGCTCGACGTCACTGCGCATAAGGTGTTGCGTCGGGGGCAAAAACTCGCCCTCGGGCCGACCGAATTCCGGTTGATCAAGTTCTTCATGGAACACCCCGGCAGAGTGTTCAGCCGCGGCCAACTGCTCGACGCGGTCTGGGGCACCGACAGCGAGATCGAGTTGCGCACGGTCGACGTCCACATCCGCCGCCTGCGCAAGGGAATCGAACTGCCGGGCGCGCCCGACCCGGTGCGCACGGTGCGCTCGGCGGGGTATGCGCTGGAGGCGGTCTAGCGCTTCGCCGGCGCGAGCGTCTCCAGCCAGCGGATGACCTGGGCTTGCAGGTCGATGCGGCGATCCGACCAGCTGTGGTCGGTCGCGGCGTGATAGGCGGCAATCCGCGTCCCGCCGCTGGCGCGCACGGCGGCAACGAGGCCGTCGGTCTGGGGCGCCAGTCCGTCGTCCGAACTCAGCACGAGCAGCGGCTTGCGCGCCAGCCCGGGCGCGGTCTTGAGAAAATCGAACGCCTCGCGCGATGCGATCAGTTCATCGGCCATGATTTCGGGCGAGGTTTCGGCCAGCGTTTCGGCGTTTCCAGCTGCCAGTCTGACAATGCCGTCGCGGTCGAGCCCGCGCACGAACCCCATATTGGCGGCGGAAATCAGCCCCGCGCCGATCAGGCCGTCGTCGTCGCCGGCGACCAGCGCCGTGACCCAGCCGCCCATGCTATGCCCGACGATCGCGATCCGCGCGGGGTCGATGCCCAGCTTTGCCGCGTTTGCGGGTTCGCGCAGGAATGCGAGCACGGCCCGCGCGTCCTCGGGATTGTTGGCGAAGCGAAAGGCGCCCGGGCTGCCCCACGAGCCGCGATAGTTGAACGTCACTGCGTTCCACCCGGCGCGGCGTACCGCCTGGGCGAGATCGAGGTTCTTCTCGTTGCCCGGCCAGCCGTGGCAGATCAGCAGTGTCGGGTGCGGCCCCGGCCCGGCGGCGAGGTAGGCGACGCCGTTTATCGCGACGCCTCCGCTCGGCACGTGCAGCACTTCCACCCGCGCCGGGTTGGCCTTGTCCGGAGCGGGATCGGTGTAGATCGCGGCGGGAATCGCCACGGGCTGCGCGGCGAGCGGAGCGGGTAGCGCCAGCATGAAGGCTGCCGCCAGCGAGACTCTTCGGACCATGCGGCGACTCCCTCTCGGCCCGGCCGGCGTTGGCGGGTAGACCTGCGCTGCGGCTATAGCACACTCTCCAGCCAGCCTTTGAGCTGGCTCTTGGGCGCGGCGCCGAGCTTTTGCGCGACGGGTTCGCCGTTCTTGAACAGGATCATAAGCGGGATCGACTGGACGTTGTACTGGGGCGGAATCTCGGTGCTTTCCATGATGTCCATTTTGGCTATGGTCACCTTGTCTGCCAATTCCTCGCTGATTTCCTCGAGCGAGGGGCCGATCATCTTGCACGGGCCGCACCATTCGGCCCAGAAATCGACCAGCACGGGCTTGTCGGACTGGAGCACGTCGGCGGCAAAAGTGGCGTCGGTGACGGCGGTGGTGGCCATGGGAATCTCCTGCGGTGCGGGGTCTAATCTAGGACGCGGCGACGCGAAGGCAACGCCCGGCGCTCAATAGCTTTGCTCGCCCAGCGCCAACGCCGGCTTGTGCGCGGCGATCAGTTCGGGCGGGATGGTGAACAGCGCCGGGATTGCGGTGTAGAGCACCGCAGCCTCGACCGCGCGATCCGGGTAGGCGATTTCCAGCGCGGCGACATAGGCCGCCATCTGCCGCAGGATCGCGGGTGGAATCGCTTCAATGGCGGCCGGCGGATGCCGCGCGGTCTTGAAGTCGACCAGTCGGACCTTGCCGGGGGTGACCAGCAGCCGGTCGATCGTCCCCGCGACCACCAGCCCGCCGACCACCGCGGCGATCGGAACCTCGGCGAGCGCGGCGGGGCCGAACAGCTCGGCCCACTCCGGTTCGGCGATCACTGTAAGCGCGGCGCGGATAATTTCGGCATGGTCCGCTGCGAAATCGGGTGCGCTAAGTTCGAGCCAGGCCAGCGCAGCGCGCTCACGATCCCCCGCCGCCACCGCGGGTAGGCGTTCGAGCAGCCGGTGGAGCAGCACACCGCGCCGCGCCGCAAGCGCCAGCCCCGGACCCGAAGGCGGATCTGCAGACTTGTCCTCGCCGAGCGACGACGGCGCGAGCGGGCGCGGCGGGCGTGGTTCGGCGGTGACTGAGCGGGTCAGCCAATCGGGCAAGGCAATTTCCGGGTCCGCTTCGTTCTGGCCCTTGGGCGCTGGCGGCGGACTCGAGCCGATTTCGCGACGGGCGCCCCAGATCGGATCGTCGAGCTCCTCCGCTTCGTCAAGCAGCCCGCCGATCCGCGCATACCAGCTGTCGTCGGCCGGGGCCTTTTCGCGCGGGCCGAGCGCGCCGGCGACGAACAGCGCCTCCTCCGCGCGAGTCATCGCGACGTAGAGCAGCCGCCAGTGTTCCTGGCGCTCCTCGAGCTTGGTCTGCGCTTCGGCGGCGGCAATGCGGCCGAGCTTTTCTTCCTTGCGCAGCGAGGGCAGCGGGATTTGCCGCGCCTCATCCGCCGGATCGCCCAGCACCGTTGCGCTTGGGCGCGACGTTTCGGGATTGTCCGCGGCATCGGCGAGGATCACGATCGGCGCCTGCAAGCCCTTGGCGCCGTGGACGGTCATCACCCGGACCAGCCCGTCGCTCTTGCCCGCCTCGCGCTTAAGCTCGCCCTCGCCCGCGTCGAACCAGCGCAGGAACCCTTGCAGGCTCGGGGTCTCGTTGGCGGCGAAGGCGCTGGCGGCGTTGAGCAGTTCGTCGACCGGGTCCTCGACCTCGCGCCCGAGCCGCACGATCAGCTTGCGCCGCCCGGCCCAAGGTCCAGCCAGCACCCAGTGGAGCAGCGCCTGCGGCGGCTCGAAATCGGCGCGCCGGAGCAGGTCGAGCAGGTCGGCCATAGTTGCGACCACCGCGGCTTCGCGACTTGCGCGCAGGTGCTCCCACAGCCGCATGCCTTCGGGGCGATAGGCGTGGGCGAGCAGATCGTCCTGGCTCCACCCGATAAGCGGCGAGACCAGTAGGCAGGCGAAGTTGAGATCGTCGAGCGGCTGCGCGGCGAAGCGCAGCGCGGCGATCAGGTCTCGCACCCCGAGCGGCGCGGCGAGCCGCAGCCGGTCGACCCCCGCGACCGGCACCCCGGCGGCGTGAAGCCGCGCGACGATCAGCCCGGCGAGCTCCTTGCGCTTGCGCACCAGTATCATGACGTCGCCGGGGCCGGCATTGCGGTGGGCTCCCTTGGCGAGCGGGAAACCTTGATCCAGCCACGCCCGCACCTGCTGGGCGATCCTGTCGGCGAGGCGGCGGTCGGAGCGAGCAAGCCAGCCTTCGTCGCCCTCCTCGTCGTCGCTTACGGTGACTTCAGGGCTGCCGACCACGTTCCATAGCGTGACCGCACCAGGGCGATCCTCGCCAACATGCGGCTTGGGAGGTTCGGTCAGGCCGAAATTCTCTGGCCCGATCGCGGCGATGGCCCGGTCCACGAAGGTCAGGATCGGCTGCGCGGTGCGGAAGCTAGTGCCGAGGCCGAGCTCCTTCAGGCTGCGCAAGCGCTGATTGGCCCGCAGCGAGCGGGCGTTCTCCGCGGCGCCTTCCATCTCGCGCCGCACCCGCTCCATCTGGCGGCGGAAATTCTCCGGGCTGGTGCCCTGGAAGCGGAAGATCGCCTGCTTGTAGTCGCCGACCACGAACAGCGTCCGCAGCCTGTCGCCCTGAGCTCCCTCGCCGGCGAAGAACTCGCCGGTCAGCGCCTCGATGATCCGCCACTGCGCGGCGTTGGTGTCCTGCGCCTCGTCGACCAGGATGTGGTCGAAACGGCGGTCGAGCTTGTAGCGGATCCATTCGGCAAGCTCGGACTGGTGGAGCAGCGCCGCGGCGACGCGGATCTGGTCGTCGAAATCGATGAACCCGGCGCGCGCCTTGGCCTCGTCCCACGCCAGCGAAAACTTGCGCCCCAGCTCGAGCGCGGGGGCGAGCCATGCGGCCAACTCTAGCAGCACCCGGCGCTCGCGCACCGCCAGCGAGCATTCGAGCACCGTTTCGGCCGCCTCGGCGAAATGCTCCTCGCACTTGCTCAGCGACGATGTATCGCGGACGGTATCCTTGAGCGTAAACAGCACCTTGTGCAGCTCGGGCAGCCGCGCCGCGCGCTCATCGGGGTCCGACGCCAACCACTCGCGGATGACGATGCGACCGGCCTGGCCCTTGATCCCGTTCCACTGCGAATAGGCCGAGAGGCACAGCCCCAGCGCGTCGACCGCGAAAGCGGCATCGCCGCACATCGTCGCGAGATCGGCCCGCGACGCGTCGCTCGGCAGCCCGATCAGCGCGCGCACCCGCGGGAGCATCGGCGGCTGCCACCCGCCCGGCCCTTCCCACGCCTCGCGCGCGGAGGCGCAGCGCAGCAGGAAGCGCTCGACCTCGTCCGGCCCCGAACGCACGCTGAGACTGGCGAGCGCATCGAGCGTGGCGACGTCGTTGCTCCGCTCGGCATCGACCAGCAGCTGGCTCAGCACCTCGCGCAGGAGCAGGTCGCGGTCGCGGTCCTCCATCGCGCGAACGCCCGGCGAAAGCCCCGCCTCGGCCGGGAACGCGGCGAGCAGCCACTGGGCGAAAGCGTGAATGGTGTCGATCCGCAGGCCACCGCCGAGGCAATCGAGCACCGCGGCGAAGCGGGTGCGCGCGCGTTCGAGCGTCCTTTCGCCGACATCGCCGCCGATATGATTGAGCTCGGTCGCCAGCGCCGCGTCGGGCAGCCGCACCCACCGCGCCAGCGTGGCGTTGATCCGCGCCGCCATCTCGGTCGCCCCGGCCTTGGTGAAGGTCAAGCATAGCACCTGCGACGGCGCAACGTCGGGCTGCAGCAAAAGGCGCAGCACGCGCGCCGAAAGCACCTGGGTCTTGCCGGTCCCGGCCGAGGCCGAGAGCCAAACCACTTCGCCCGGATCGACCGCGGGGCGCTGCTCGTCGGTCAGCGGCCAGGTGCGCTCGCTCATTCGCCCGCCCCCCCGCGCGCCTGCCACTCGTCGAGCCGCATCAGCTGGTCGTAGTCGTTGTAGCCGAACCGGTCGGGCTGAAGGCTTGCCTCGAACGGAGCGTCGCCGACGATCCAGGTCTCGATCGCCTCGCGCAGGAAACTTTCGATCCGCGAAAGGAACTCATCGCGCGGGAGGCCCGATTTCTTCGCGCCCTCCGTTATCGGTTCGCTGACATAGCCGAACCCGGCCTCGCTGCTCTTGCCCTTGGCCAGCGACCAGTATTCGAAGTGCGTCGGCTCACCCGCCACCCCGGCGAACCCGCCCGCGCGCGCGATCAGGCCGATCGTGCCGAGCTGGAGCGCATAGCCCTGCTCGACCATCGCGCCGGAAGGCGGCGCGCCGGTCTTGTAATCGACCACCGCGATCGCGCCATCGGGAAGCCGGTCGATCCGATCGGCGCGGCCGTGGACCTTGACCCCGGCGAACATCATCTCGCCCTTGATCTCGCTTTCAAGGACGCCCCGCCCCTCAGCGGCGCGGTTGGCGATCTCGACGTCGATCCACTCGAGGCCGAGCGACAGCCGCGGCCACCACAGGCTGCGGACCAGCGGGTGGGCCTGCATTGCGGCGAGTTCCTGCGCCGCGAGCGCGAGCAATTCGCCGGCGTCGCCGCCCTTCTTGTGCCAGCGTTCGAGCACGCGGTGGACGACGGTGCCCTTCCACGCTGCGGACGGCTCGGCGTCGAGCGGGTCTAGCCGGCGCAGGCGCAGGATCGCCTGAGCGTAGAACTGGTAGGGATCGCTGCGTAGCCGGTCGATTGCAGTGACCGCTAGCGGGACCGCGCGGTGCTCTGCGCTGGGGCACGGCGCGGGGCGCGGATAGAGCTTGGCGCCGGGGGCCCGGTCGATCGCCCGCGCCAGCGCCACCGCGCGCTCCTCGCGGTGATCCTTGGCGAGGTCGCCGAGCAGCGCCTGGACCCGCAGCACGAAGCGCGAGGGGATCACCGGGCCGCCCTTGTCGCGCCGCGCCCAGCTCAGCACGACTTCGGGTGCGCCGAGTGCGGCGGCGAGATCGTGCGCGGAAAGCCCGATGCGGAACTCACCCCCCGGCACTCCGAGCGCGCGCAACACCGCGGGCGGGAGCAGCGGCTCGGGCGGGGGGGCGGCAGGCCACGAGCCTTCGTTGAGCCCGGCGCAGATCGTCAGATCGGCGCGGGAGAAGCGCGCTTCGAGCAGGCCGTAGATCGCCACGCGCGGATGTCCGCCCCACGGCGGGCGCACCGCCACGCGGTCCATCGCGTCGCGCAGCACCGCCGGGAGATCGGGGGCGGAGAGCACGGTGGCGGCGGGCCGCGCCGCCTCGCGAAGTTCCTCGACGAAGCTCGCCAGTGCCCGCCCGTCGGCCTCGCCCCACAGCCCCGGCCCGCACAAGGCCTCGCCCGCCGCCGCCAAGCGATCGAGCGCCTCGGCGAGCGGCAAGCTCGCGGGCCAATCGAGCAGCGGCGTCAGCACCGCTTCGACCTCGCTCCACCACGCCTTGAGCGCTGCCCCGCCCTCGCCTCGTCCGGCCTTCTCGACGGCGGCCTGGAGCGGCGCGAGGCCGGGCGCGGGGCGCGGGCCGCGCAGCGCAAGATCGAGCTTGCGGGTGTGTTCGAGCCAGGCCGGACGCGCCTCGCCCGCATGGACCAGCGGATGGCCGAGCAAAGCCAGCAGCGCGACCGGGGCGGCCTCGCTCGCAACGACTTCCGCGAGCAGCAACAACACCCGCCCCGCCGCGGTCTGCGGCAGCGGGCGCCCGGCGGTGTCGTCGGCGGGGATGTCCCAGCGGCGCAAGTGCGCAACCACCCGCGCCGCCAGCCCGCGATCCGGCGTGACCAGCGCCACCCGCCGCTCGGGCGTTTCGAGTGCCTCGCGAATCAGGATCGCGAGGGCCTGCGCTTCCTCGCCCGGATGCGCGGTTTCCATCAGCCGCACCCCCGAAAGGCGGCGGCGCTCGGCCGGGAGATCGACCCAGCGCGCGCTGGCTTGCGGGGGCAGGAACAGGTTGGAAATCGCGCGACTGCGCTCGGGCGGCGCGGCGCCTAGGCCCGCGCGGTGCCACGGCTGCACCTCGCTGCGCGCCACTCCCATCCGATTGAGCAGCAGCTTGAGGTGGTATTGCGGGTGGGTGAAGGCGTCGTCCAACCCGAATTCGGGATCGCCGGCGTTCTCGGGTTTGCCCGCATCGCCAAGCGAGTCCCAATCGGCATCGTCCAACGCCAGGTCGAGATCGGGCAGGATCACCGCCCCCTTGGGTAGCCCGGCGACCACTGCGAGCAGCGTGGCCAAAGCCGGCGAGGCGCTGGTCACGCCAGCGGCGACGATCGGAGTATCGGGCGGATCGGCGCGCCAGCGCTCGGCGGCATGCGCGAACAGGCGGTTGCGTCGTTCGGGCGAATCGACCTCGCCGCGCTCGGTGCAGTCGAGCCGCCATCCCGCCAGCACCTGTGCAAAGACTCGGGTCGAACCGCGCCAGTGCTCGGCAAGGTCGCCGACGATCCCGGCGACGCGGTCTTCGAGCAGGTCGGTGAGGTCGAGCCCTTCGATGGCCATCCGGTCGATCGTCCGCCCGGTCTCGAAAGCGAGGCGGAGCAGGCCCGGAGTGCCCGGCGCATCGGTCCCCATTGCCTCCTTGAGCAATTCGGCAAGGCGCAGCCAGCGCCGGGTCGGATCGGCAGCTAGCGGGATCGCCGCTCCTGCGCCGAGCGGATCGAGCAGCGGTCCCAGCGTCTCGTCGAGATCGAGGTCCCCGACCACGGCGGTCCGCGGCAGCAGCAGCGCGGTATCGAGCTTGCGGATGAAGGCTTCGGTCACCGTTCGCTCGGCGCGGCGGCTTGGCAGCAGCAGGGTCAGCCGGGCGAGCCCCACGTCTGCCTCGGCGTAGCGCGGGATCAGCCCGGCAACGAGCGCATCGGCGAAGCCGCGGTGCGCGGCGATCGAATAGACCGAAACGCGCGGGGCCTCAGCCACCCGCGAGCGCCGCCTCGGTCATCCCGATCGCCGCGGGATAGCCGACGTCGAACCAGTCGCCATCGTGGACCAGTCCGTAGCAGCGCCCCGCCGCGATCGCCCGGTCCCAGAACACGTTGGTCGAGAACACTTCCCCCGGCGGATCGGCGACGACGTGCTTCGCCATCAGCTGGATGCCGGTCCAGACAAAGGGTCGGGAGCGTCTTGGGCCTTCGCGCGAGAGACGCCCGGCGTCATCCAGATCGAAGTCGCCAGTCCCCTGGGTATTGCCGGCACGCTCATGCGGCACGACCAGCATCAGCACGTCCATCTTCGCCGCGTCCCACGCTGCCGCCATCCGGTGCAGCGCATGCTCCTCGGTATCGGCGAACCAGTTGTCGGCGTTGATGCAGAAAAACGGATCGCCCGCGATCAGCGGCAGCGCCTGGACCAGCCCGCCGCCGGTGTCGCGCAGCAGCGCGCGCTCGTCGGATATGGTCAGGTCGAAGTCCTGCGCGTGGTCGGCAAGGTACGCCTCGATCTGGTCCGCCAGGTAATGGACGTTGACCACGATTAGCCCGACCCCGGCATCGCGCAGCAGGTCGAGCACGTGATCGAGCAGCGTCGTTCCTGAAACCTCGATCAGCGGCTTGGGCGTGTTGGCGGTCAGCGGCATCATCCGCGTGCCCATTCCCGCCGCCATGATCATCGCGGTCCTGGGCATCAAGCGGCCCAAGTCCCGCCATCCGCGGCGCGCAGCTCGGCCGGAATGTTGGCGTCGAACCAGCGCGCCACCGGGGCCAGCGCGGAGTGCGCCAGATCGCGTTCGAGATAGCGCCAGACCCGCGGAATGAGCGAGAGGTAGCGCGGCTTGCCGTCGCGCTTCCACAGCCGCACGAAAATCCCGACGATCTTGGCGTTGCGCTGCGCCCCGAGCCGGGCGTAGTCGGCGAGAAAATCGGCGTCGCCCCCTGCCCCCACGAGATAACGGTCGAACATCGCGGCTTCGAGCTCGGGCGCCACGTCGCGGCGCGCGTCCTGCAGCAGCGAGACCAGGTCGTAGGCGCGATGGCCGACCAGCGCGTCCTGAAAATCGAGCAGCCCCTGGTGGCGGAGCGAGCCGAGCAGCATCAGGTTTTCGGCGTGGTAATCGCGCAGCACGGTCACCCCGGGGCGCTGGCGGGGGAGCAGCGGAGCCATCACCGTGTCCCATGCCGAAGTCCAGCCCGCACTATCGACCGTCAGGCCTTGGGCCGGGCAGTACCAATCGACCAGCAACCGCGCCTCGCGCTGGTATTCGGCGTGGCCATAAACGGTGAACGGTCCGGGCGGCAGCTTGTGGAGCTGGATCAACGCATCGACCGCGCCTTCATACACCTCCACCGCGTCGCCCGGCCACTGGTCGAGGTAGTCGCGCATCCGCACCTCGCCGAAGTCCTCGAGCAGGACCAGCCCGCGCGGCGCGTCGTCGGCTATGATCTGCGGCGCGCGCATCCCGTTGGCGTCGAGCCAGCGCGCCGCGCGGAGAAATGGAGCGGGGTCCTCGTGCGGCGGCGGGGCGTCCATCAGCATCGCGGTCTTGTCGCCGCGCCGGACGCGGAAAT
The DNA here is from genome assembly GCA_050725835.1 of Novosphingobium sp. GTDB lineage: Bacteria > Pseudomonadota > Alphaproteobacteria > Sphingomonadales > Sphingomonadaceae > Novosphingobium. The sequence goes on along the minus strand of JBOHIC010000047.1, from coordinate 1,407 downwards.
AGCGGCGGAACGAGGCGTCGCCGGCGAGCGGTTCGATTGCCGCGCCGCCCCACCCGGCAAGGCCAAGGAAGCTGTCGAGATCGGCTGGCAGGGTCACGTCCACGGCTCGCGCCCTAGCCAACCCGCGCCCGCCTCGGCAATCGCAATCCGCCCCGTTTCCGCAGTTTCGAGGCGGAGCGAAAGGCAGCCGGGCTCGTGCGCGAAGCCGCCCGCGTGCTCGGGCCATTCGGCGATCAGCGCAGCGCCTTCGCGGTAATCGTCGAGCCCGATTTCTTCGGCCTCCTGCGGCCGTGCGAGCCGATAGAAATCGGCATGCACAACCGGGACTCTCAAATCGTAGGTCTCGACGATGGTGAAGGTCGGGCTCGGCACCTCGCCGTCATGTCCCAGCGTCTCGATGATCGCCCGCGCCAGCGTGGTCTTGCCCGCACCGAGCCCGCCCGACAGCGCGACCACGTCGCCCGCACGCAATACCAGGGCGATACGCGCGCCGAGCGCGGCGGTCGCCGCGAGGTCGGGGAGGTCGAGCGTCACGGCAGCTCGATGATCGCCGCGGTGCCCTGACCCGGCTCGGAATGCAGTTCGAGCGTTCCGCCGTGCGCCTCGACCAATTGCCGCGCGAGCGGCAAGCCGAGCCCCTGACGGCGCTCGATCGCCTTGCCGTCGGCGCTCAATTTGAGTCCGTCGAGTGCGCGGGCGAGCGTCGCCGCGTCCATCCCTCGGCCGTTGTCCGAAACCACGATCCGCGCGTGATTCTTGGGCCGCGCCAGCTCGACCAGGATGCGCCCGCCCGAAGGTGTCGCAGCGATGGCGTTGTCGATGACGTGGCCGAGCGCGCGGGCAAGCCGACGCGGATCGCCCTCCACGCTGCCCGCACCCTTGTCGCCGCGCAGGTCGAGCGTCAGCCCGGCCTCGCGCAGCCGTGCGGCGCGATCTTCGACCAGCTTGGTGACGAAGGGCAGCAGCGCAATATCCTCGCGCGCCAGCGGGAGCATTCCGGCCTCGCTCTGCGAGAGGTCGAGCACGCTTTCGATCTGCTCGCCGAGCCGTTCGACCGAAGAGAGGATCGCCGCGACATATTCGCCCCCCGCCTCGCTGAGCTCGCCGCCCAGCCCGGTTTGCAACAGCTCCGCGAACCCGCCGATCGACGTCAGCGGCGTGCGAAATTCGTAGCTCATGTTGGCGAGAAACCGCGTCTTCATCGCGTCCGCCTCGGTAAGCGCGGCGTTGCGCTCGCGCAGCGCAGCTTCGGCCTTCTGCGAATCGGTGATGTCGAGCACGGTCAGTAGCCCGTTGCCGTCGGGCAGCGGCACTCCGGCGAACTCGAGCGTGCGCCCGTCCGCCAACGCGGCGCGGCCGCCGGTCTGGCACCGGTCGAGCGTCGCGGCGCGGACCACGTCGCCGACC
>JBOHIC010000046.1:0-8713 GCA_050725835.1 Novosphingobium sp. | reverse complement strand
CGAACAGCGTCTCGCAGACATGCTCGGCGACCGCCTCGATCAGCTTGAAATGGACTCCTGGCGGAAACGCCGCCGAAGCCGCGAACTTCAAGTCCATGTAGTTCTTGCTCGCCGAAATCGGCGTGTCGGGGGCATAGCGCTCGGCGGGCCTCAGCCTGGCCTGCAGGGCAAAGCGCAGCGGCTGCGGCTTTCCGGTCTCTTCCGAATAGATCCCGGTCAGCACCAGGTGCTCGAACTCGGCGACTTCGAGGATCAGCGAATCGGCCATCGCCAGCGCCCTTAGCCGGGATTGGTCCAGCGCGCGAAGATCGCAGTGGGCAGCAGCCGCCCGCCTGCGCCATCCTCGCGCACCGCGAGGTCGCCGTGTTCGATCGTGCCGGGGAGATCGGCGAAGGTTTCGGCAAGCAACCCGGCGAGCGCGAGGCTGCTCATCCGCACAGCGTAGACCGTGAGGAACAGGAAGCGGCTTTCGGCATCGAGTAAGCGGCGGCAATCGCCGATCAGCGGCGCAAGGTGCTCTTCGAGCCGCCACACCTCGCCCTCGGGGCCGCGCCCGAACTTGGGCGGATCGAGGATGATCCCGTCGTAGCGCTTGCCGCGCCGCACCTCGCGCGCGGCGAATTTCGCGGCGTCGTCGACCAGCCAGCGGATCGGGCGCTCTGTAAGGCCCGAAAGCGCCGCGTTGTCGCGCGCCTGCGCGACCGACTTTTTCGAAGCATCGACGTGCGTCACCGGTCCGTGTTCGCTCAGTGCCAAGGTCCCCACCCCGGTGTAGCCGAACAGGTTGAGGGTCTGCGCGTCGCTGCGGCCCGCGAGCTGCTCGCCCATCCATTCCCATACCGGGGCCATGTCGGGGAAGAAGCCCAGGTGGCGGAAGGGAGTGCACTGGGCGGTGAACCTGGCCTCACTCCAGCCCAGCGGCCAGCCATCGCGCGGGACCGGGCCGGTGTACTGCCAGCGCCCGCCGCCATCCTCGTCCGAGCCTGGGACGAATTCGCCATGCGCCTCCCACTCGGCGAGCCGCGGCGTCCACATGGCCTGCGGCTCGGGGCGGATGAAGCGGTAGGGGCCGTAGCGTTCGAGCTTGCGGCCGTGGCCGCTGTCGACGAGGCCATAGTCGGCCCAACCCTCGCCCGCGAGGATTAGCGGCTGCGCAGCAAGCTCAGCCATCGCTCCGCGCCGCCGCATGCGCCGCGACATAGTCCGCCACCGCAGCATAGTCGCCGGGAAGCTCGACCAGCCGCTCCTCGCGCTCGAACAGGTCGCCGATCCGGCCCGGGAGCTCGGGACGGCGTCCGGTGGCGCGCTCGACCGCGTCGGGGAACTTGGCCGGGTGCGCGGTGGCGAGGGTGACCAGCGGGACCTCCGCCGGAAGGCCCGAGGCGCGCGCGGCGTGGAGCGCGCAAGCGGTGTGCGGGTCGATCAGCTCGCCGCAGTGCTCCCAGGCCCAGCGGATCGCCTGGGCCATGTCGTTCGCATCGGCGCGCGCGCTGGTGAACAAGCCCGCCGCGCCCTCGCGTTGGGCATTGCTGAGCTGCATCGCCCGGGTCGCCTCGAAGCCCGCCATTTGCGCCGCCGTCGCCGCCCCGTCGCGCCCGCCGAGGTCGAACAACAGCCGCTCGAAGTTCGACGAGACCTGGATGTCCATCGAGGGCGCCGCGGTGGGCGTCACGCTCCCGGTCGAATAGTCGCCGGTGGAGAGCGCCCGGTGGAGGATATCGTTGACGTTGGTGGCGACGATCAGGCGCTCGATCGGCAGCCCCATCTGCGCCGCGACATAGCCCGCGAAGACGTCGCCGAAGTTGCCGGTCGGCACCGCGAAGGCGACCTTGCGCTGCGGCGCGCCGAGCTGGAGCGCTGCGGCGAAGTAATAGACCACCTGCGCCATCAGCCGCGCCCAGTTGATCGAATTGACCGCGCCGATGGCGAAGCGGCTAGTCATCGCCTTGTCGGCGAACATGCGTTTGACCATCGCCTGGACGTCGTCGAAGGTGCCTTGAATCGCGATGTTGTGGACGTTGGGCGCGCGCACCGTGGTCATCTGGCGGCGCTGGACCTCGCTAACTCGGCCGTGCGGGTGGAGCATGAACACATCGACGTTGGCCCTTCCGGCGACCGCGTCGATCGCAGCGGAGCCGGTGTCGCCAGAGGTCGCGCCGACGATGGTCAGGTTACCGCCGCTACGGCCGAGGAATTCCTCGAACAGCAGCCCAAGCAATTGCAGCGCGACGTCCTTGAACGCGAGGGTTGGCCCGTGGAACAGCTCGAGCAGCCACTGCTGCTGGTCGAGCTGGCGGAGCGGGGTCACCGCAGCGTGGGCGAAGCGGCCATATGCCGCCTCGCACAGCTCGCGCAGCCGCTCGAGCGTCAGGCTTTCGCCCACGAACGGCTGCATCACCCGCGCGGCGAGTTCGGCATAGGGCAGCCCGGCCAGCGCGGCGATCTCGCCTTCGGCAAAGCGCGGCCACACTCGCGGCAGATACAGCCCGCCGTCGCCCGCCAGCCCGGCCAGCGTAACGCCCTCGAAATCGAGCATCGGCGCGCCGCCGCGGGTCGAGACATAGTCCATCGCGCGGCGGTTAGCGGGCGGCTTCGGCACCGGCAAGGCGCTTGCGCAGCGCGAGGCCGTAAATGACCAGCGCGGTCAGCGCGAAGAGGAACCATTGGACGGCGTAAGCGAGGTGGTTGTTAGGGAGGTCCGCCGGGCTGGGCAGGCGGTTCTGCCCAAGGCCGGCGAGCGCAGGCGTCGCCACCAGCCGCGGCCCGGGCGCGATCACCCCATCGACCGTCCCGCCGGACCAATCCGATTCGCCCGGCTGGCGCGACCAACCCATGACCACGCGCGCCACCCCGCCGCCGGCCAGCGCACAGCGCGCGACATGCGCGATCCCCGGGGTTCCGCGGAAATCCTGGCCGGATACGGTGGTCTGGTCGATCACCCGAACGCAATCGATCCGGGTGTGGCGGTAGAGCGCGCGATCCGCTGCGGCAGAATCGCGGGGCCAGGCCACGGTCGAAGACATAGCGATCGCCCGCTCATACCGCGCGAGCAGACCTTCTTTCTCGGCCTTGCGCTCGAGCTGCCAGAACCCCAGCCGCACCATAACCGCCACCGCAGCGAGGACGACCAGCGTGGGCAGGACCGGCAGGCGGCTCAGCATCGGCGCGCCGCGCCCGCCATCAGTGCGTCGGGTAGCCCCAGCCGCCCCACACGTAGATGCACACGAACAGGAACAGCCAGACCACGTCGACGAAGTGCCAGTACCACGCCGCCGCCTCGAACCCGAAGTGCTGGCGCGGGGTGAAATCGCCGTTGTAGGCGCGCTTGAGGCACACGATCAGGAAGATCGTGCCGATGATCACGTGGAAGCCGTGGAAGCCGGTCGCCATGTAGAAGGCGGAACCATAGGTATTCTGCCCGAAGGGGAACGGCGCGGCCGAATATTCGTAGGCCTGGATCGAGGTGAACAGCAGGCCGAGAACGATCGTCAGCCACAGTCCGATCTTGAGCCCCTGGCGGTCGCCGTGGATCAGCGCATGGTGCGCCAAGGTGACCGTGGTGCCCGAGCACAGCAGGATCAACGTGTTGAGCAAAGGCAGATCGAACGGATCGAGCACCGCCTCGACCGCCTTGGGCGGCCATTGCCCCGCGACCACCTCGGTGGTGGTCGCCGGAAACAGCGAGAAATCGAAGAACGACCAGAACCAGCCGACGAAGAACATCACTTCCGAGGCGATGAACAGGATCATCCCGTAGCGCAGGTGGAGCTGGACCACGGGGGTGTGGAAGCCCTGCTTCGATTCGGCGACGACCTTGGTCCACCAGCTGAACAGGGTGAACGCCAGCGCGATCATCCCGGCGAACATCACCGGCTTGCCGAAGCGCATTTCGTGCATGGTGAGGGCGAGACCACTGGTGGTCATCACCGCGGCGATCGCGCCGATCAGCGGCCAGATGTCGGGCGGCAGGATGTGATAATCGTGGTTCTTGGCTCCGGCCATGATCGCGGCTTCCCCGTATTCTGCAGTGCTTGGGCGGCGGTGCGCCCGGTGGTTCGATGCGCCCTTATCCTGCCGGACCGCCCCGGTCCAGAGGGTTGGCCGCGGCTTGGTCGGTCGCGACGTGGAAGGTGTAGCTGAGGGTGATCTGCTCGATATCCCTGGCCTCGGGATCGCTCAGGATCGCGGGATCGACATAGTATTGCACCGGCATGTCGACCTCCTGACCCGCCGCCAGGGTCTGGCGGTCGAAGCAGAAGCAGTGGACCTTGGTGAAGTACTTGCCCGCGCGCTCGGGCGAGACGTTGAACGAGGCGATCCCGGTGACCGGCGCAGCGGCGTCGTTACGCGCCTTGTAATAGGCCATCGTCCGCTGGCCGATGCGCACGGTCTGGGTGACCTGTTCGGGGGCGAAGCGCCACGGCATGCCGTGCTCGACATTGCCGTCGAAGCGCACCGAGATGGTCTGCGCCGCGACCTTGACCGTCGCCGCCTGCGCCTCGCCGACGCGCTGGGTGGTCCCGCCGAAGCCGGTGACCTGGCAGAAGATGCGATAGAGCGGCACCGCGGCGTAGCCGACCCCGAGCATCGCCAGCGCGAAGGCCAGCATGGTCAGCCCGGTGCGCCGGTTGCGGTTCACCTCAGTTGCCGCCGAGCCGCGCCAGCGTGATCAGGAAGAACAGCAGCGCCATGCCGCCGAGCAGCAGCGCCATCACCCGGTTGCGCGAGGCGACGATGCGGGCGCGTTCCTTGTCTGGGTCGAGGTCGGTCATCTGCTCAGCCCTGCCCGAGCAGCCAGCGATCCGCAACCAGCACGGCGAAGATCGCGAACAGGTAAAGCACCGAGAACTTGAACAGGCGCTTTTCGGGGCCGAGCGGATCGCCAGCGGGATCGCGGTGGCGGCGGACCACCGCCAGCGACAGCGCCAGCAGCACACCCGACAAAGCCAGCGCGGTGGCGCCATAAAGCCAGCCCGTCCCGCCGATCCACCACGGCAGCACCGAAAGCGGCAGCAGCAGCACCGAATAGGCGACGATCTGCCGGCGGGTCGCCTGTTCGCCCGCCACCACCGGCAGCATCGGGATCCCCGCCTTGGCGTAATCGATCTTCACGAACAGCGCGAGCGCCCAGAAATGCGGCGGGGTCCAGAAGAAGATGATCGCGAACAGCAGCACCGGCATCAGGGTGATTTCGCCGGTAACCGCGACCCAGCCGATCAGCGGCGGAAACGCCCCCGCGCCGCCGCCGATAACGATGTTCTGCGGGGTGCGCGGCTTGAGCCAGATCGTGTAGATCACCGCGTAATAGAAGATCGAGAAGGCGAGGATGCCAGCGGCGAGCCAGCCGATCGCCAGCCCCATGATCAGCACCGAGCCGACCGACAGCGCCACCCCGAAATCGCGCGCCGCGGTGCGCTCCATCCGCCCGGCGGGAAGCGGGCGCGATTGGGTGCGCTTCATCTGCGCATCGATGTCGGCCTCCCACCACATGTTGAGCGCGGCCGATCCGCCCGCGCCGAGCGCTATGCACAGCACCGCGGTGAAGCCGAGGATCGGATTGATGTGGCCGGGCGCGGCGAGCAGCCCGCACAGCCCGGTGAAGATGACGAGGCTCATCACCCGCGGCTTGGTCAGCGCATAGAAGTCGCGCCAGTCGGTCGGCAGCGGGACGGCGGGGGCGGTGGTGGCGGTCATGAGTCGGGCGGCGCTATAGGCGCGCCTCAGAGCCGCTTCAACCAGTCGATCAGCAGCGCGTTGACCTCGCCGGGGCGTTCCTGCTGGGTCCAGTGGCCGACGCCATCGAGGACATGGCCTTCGACCTGGGGCGCGAACATCCGCATCATCGCGACGGGATCGGCGACCGCGCCGAACAGAGTGGTCGCCGGATCGCGGTCGCCGCCTATGAACAGGCACGGCTGTTCGATCCGCCGCCCCTGCCAGGCCTTGAGCCATTCGTAGTCGGCTTCGTGGTTGCGGTAGCGGTTGAGCGGGCCGCGGAAGCCCGAGGCGGCGAACTCGCCGGCGTAGAAATCGAGGTCGACCTCGCTCAGCCAGGCTACCTGCTGCGGGTCGGGCAGCCCATCGAGGAACTTCGCGCCGTGGGGCTTGTCCCAGTAGGCGCCCGGCGGGACGTCGCCGCAGATCGAATACATCATCCGCCCGACGAAGGCGCGCGGATCGGCCTCGGCTTCGGCCTCGGCGACGCCGGGCTGCTGGAAGTATTCCTGGTAGAAGAACCGGCCCTTGCTGGTGAAATGCTCGCGGAACACCTCGGTGAAGGGGCGCTGCGGTGCGCCAGCGAACGGGACCGAGAGTCCCGCCACCGCGCGGACCCGGTCGGGCCGGGTGAGCGCGGTGTTCCACACGATCGGCGCGCCCCAGTCGTGGCCGATCAGCACGATCCGCTCGCCCGGGGCGAGCGCCTCGCCCAGCCCGATAAGGTCGCCGGCGATCTTCTCGAGCGTGTAGTCCTCGACCAGCGGCGGCTTGTCCGACCCGCCATAGCCGCGCACGTCGATCGCGCAGGCGGTGAACCCGGCCTCGGCGATGGGGCCGAGCTGATGGCGCCAAGAATACCAGCTTTCGGGAAAGCCATGGACCATCACCGCCAGGGGCCCGCTGCCCTCGATCGCACAGCGCAGCGTCACCTCACCGGTGCCGATCATGCGGAATTCGGGCATGCGCGCCTCCCCAAATCGAAAACCCCTCCCGGGTCGGGAGGGGCAGCGAGACTTGGCGGCGTGCCGCCTAGTCGCAGCGGGGTGGGTCACTGCACTCGCGTAGAACCCCCACCCCAACCCCTCCCCAACGGGGAGGGGCGAAAGATTCCGCGCGCCGCTTAGTGGCGGTGGTCGCCGTCGATCACCGGCAGGGTCTCGAACTGGTGGTAAGGCGGCGGGCTCGACAGGGTCCATTCGAGCGTGGTCGCGCCTTCGCCCCAGTAGTTTCCTTCGGCCTTCTTGCCCGCGGTGAAGGCGTAGATCAGGTTGATGAAGAAGATCACCATCCCCGCCGCCATCGTGGTGTAGCCGACTTCCGAGGCGATCTGGTTCCAGTAGTGGAACGCGTCGGCATAGTCCGGATAGCGCCGCGGCATGCCATTGGCGCCGAGGAAGTGCTGCGGGAAAAAGATGATGTTCACGCCTGCGAAGAAGATCCAGAAGTGCAGGTGCGCGAGCAGCTCGGAATGCATCCGCCCGCTCATCTTCGGGAACCAGTAGTAAAAGCCGGCGAAGAGGCTGAACACGGCGCCCATCGACAGCACGTAGTGGAAGTGCGCGACGACGTAGTAGGTGTCGTGGAAATTGTCGTCGACCCCGCCGTTGGCGAGGACCACGCCGGTCACCCCGCCGACGGTGAACAGGAAGATGAAGCCGATCGCCCAGACCATCGGCGACTTGAACGAGATCGACCCGCCCCACATCGTCGCGATCCAGCTGAAGATTTTCACGCCCGTCGGCACCGCGATTACCATCGTCGCCGCGGTGAAGTACATCTTGGTGTTGAGGCTCATGCCACTGGTGTACATATGGTGCGCCCAGACGATGAAGCCGACCACCCCGATCGCGACCATCGCATAGGCCATGCCGAGGTAGCCGAACACCGGCTTGCGGCTGAAGGTCGAGACTATCTGGCTGATCATGCCGAAGCCCGGCAGGATCATGATGTAGACCTCGGGGTGGCCGAAGAACCAAAACAGGTGCTGGTAGAGCACCGGATCGCCGCCGCCCGCGGCGTTGAAGAAGGTGGTCTGGAAGTTGCGGTCGGTAATCAGCATGGTGATTGCCGCGGCGAGCACCGGCAGCGCCAGCAGCAGCAGGAAGGCGGTGACCAGGATCGACCACACGAACAGCGGCATCTTGTGCAGGGTCATCCCCGGGGCGCGCATGTTGAAGATGGTGGTGATGAAGTTGATCGCCCCCATGATCGAGGCGGCGCCGGCGAGGTGCAGCGAGAAGATCGCGAAATCGGTTGCCGGACCGACCGAGCCGCTGGTCGAGAGCGGGGCATAGACCGTCCAGCCGGTGCCCGCGCCGAGCCCGGTGGCGTCTCCGGGCACGAAGGCCGAGAGCATCAGCGAGGTGAACCCCGCGACGGTCAGCCAGAACGAGATGTTGTTCATCCGCGGGAAGGCCATGTCGGGCGCGCCGATCATCAGCGGCACGAACCAGTTGCCGAAGCCCCCGATCATCGCCGGCATGACCATGAAGAACACCATGATCAGCCCGTGCGCGGTGATCAGCACGTTCCACAGGTGGAGCGCGGTATCCATGCTTGCGGGCTCGCCGTCGAACCAGGTCGCCCAGGTCTGCAGGTACTGGATCCCCGGGTCGGCCAATTCGGCGCGCATCAGCCCCGAAACCGCGCCGCCGATGATCCCCGCGAAGATCGCGAAGATCAGGTAGAGCGTGCCGATGTCCTTGTGGTTGGTCGACATGAACCAGCGGGCGAAGAACCCCGGCTTGTGATCGGCGTCATGTGCGTGGTCGTCGCCATGAGCCTGGAAGGTGTCGGGGGCGGTGGTGGCCATGAAATGCGAACCTTGTCCTGAATGTCTGGCGTTACGCGCCGGGAGCCGGCGAAGCGGGGGCGGCGGTCGGCGCGGCCGGGGGGTCGGCCGGCTTGGGCAGCCCGTCGAGCGTGCCGCCCTGGGCGATCACCCAGCGGTTGTATTCGGCCCGCGGCAGCGCCTCGACCGCGATCGGCATGTAGC
>JBOHIC010000045.1:0-2623 GCA_050725835.1 Novosphingobium sp. | reverse complement strand
AGCAGCACCTCGACCGGCTCCTCGCCCGCGAAAGCAAGCGTCCAGCTGCCGTCGGCATGGCGCGCTTCAGAGATGGCCGAAACTCCAGCAGGAAACTCGACCACGTCGCCTTCGTGCAACCGTTTGGCGTTACGGACGAACGCCTGCCAGCGTCGCAGGTCGATTCGCTTGTGCAACGTCGCCCCGATCCGCGCCTCGCCGCGGCGCCCCTCTAGCTGCGCCGGGATCACCCGCGTGTCATTGAATACCAGAAGGTCGCCGGAGCGGAGCAAGTCCGGCAGGTCGCGCACGCCGCGATTTTCGAATGCGCCCTCCCCGCGCACCACCAGCATCCGCGCCGCGTCGCGCGGCCGCGCCGGGCGCAAAGCGATCCGCTCGGGCGGGAGGTGGAAATCGAACAGGTCAACACGCATCGCGGGTTGTCCGATCATCCTGAGCCTGTCGAAGGACGCGCATGCGCGCGCCCTAGCCGCAATCGCGGGTCAGTTCGACTTCGATCCGCTCAGCATGTCGGCGGTGATCGCGGGCGCGGCAGGTGCGGCGATCGCCGGGCGAGGCTTGCCTTCGCTGGCGAGCGAGGCCTGGACGATCTTGGTCGGGTTCTCGGGCGGCTCGCCACGAACGATGGCGTCGACCACGTCCATCCCGCCGATCACCCGGCCGAAGTTGGTGTACTTGTTGTCGAGCGCGAAGCGCGGGTAGAACACGATGAAGAACTGGCTGTTGGCGGTATCGGGTGCGTCGGTTCGCGCCATCGAGACTGTGCCGCGGACGTGCGGCATGCGGTTGAACTCGGCTTTGAGGTCGGGCAGCGGCGAGCCGCCCATCCCGGTCCCGGTCGGATCGCCGGTCTGCGCCATGAACCCGTCGATCACGCGGTGGAACACCACCCCGTTGTAAAAGCCCTGCCGCGCCAGGGTCTTGACTCGCTCGACATGGCCCGGAGCCCACTCGGGCTTGAGCCGGATCGCCACCCGCCCGCCGGTCGAAAGGTCGAGCAGCAAGACGTTGTCGGGCTCGTGGCTCGGGTCGGAATCGACCAGCGCGCTCATCGCCGGCGCAGCAGGCGCGGCGGGCGCGGGCTCGTCCTTCGCCCATGCGGGCGCGGCGACTAGGGCGAGGCCGAGGGTGGCGGCGGCAAGCAGGCGACGAGTCATGGACAAGGGCTTCCGAGGCGTGAGGAGAGGAATTGGCAGCGTCCGATAGCGGCGCGTGGCTGTCGTGGCAATGAACGTGAGGACGGCTTGCCCGCGCGCTCAGTAATCGCCCTGGCGGCCGCGCACCTCGATCCGATTGAGCACGTCCTCGCATACCGCCTTGCTGACGAAGCGCCCAATGTCGCCGCCGAACAGCGCGATTTCCTTGACCAGCTTCGAGGCGATCGGCTGGAGGCTGGCGTCGGCCATCAGGAACACCGTCTCGATCCGCGAATTGAGCTGCTGGTTCATCCCCGCCATCTGGTATTCGTACTCGAAATCGGCGACCGCGCGCAGCCCGCGGACGATCACTGTCGCGCCTTGCCTTTCGGCGAACTTCATCAGCAGCGCGTTGAACCCGACGACGCTGACGTTGCCCACCCCCAGCGCGGCGACCTCGCGCTCGACCATTGCGATTCGTTCTTCGGGGGTGAACATCGGATCCTTCGACGGGTTGGTCGTCACCCCGATTATCAGCGTGTCGACCAGTTTGGACCCGCGCCGGATAATGTCGGCGTGGCCCAGCGTGATCGGATCGAATGTGCCCGGGTACACCCCGATACGTTTAGCCATCAGTGGTCCCTCTCCACGATGAAGCGCGCGACGGCGCGAAGCAGGTCGGCCTCGGCGCCGTGCTGGCCGAGGTGGCCGATCGCCTGGTCGACCAATGCCTCCGCCTGCGCGCGCGCACCTTCGGCGCCGAGCAGCGAGACGAAGGTTGCCTTGCCCGCGGCGGCGTCCTTGCCCACCGCCTTGCCGGCAAGCGCGGCGTCGCCCTGGTGATCGATCAGGTCGTCGACGATCTGGAACGCCAGCCCGATGTCGCGGGCGTAGTTGCGCAAGTGGCCGCGGCCCTCGACCGGGACCTTGCCGAGGATCGCCCCCATCTCCACCGCCGCGCCGAGCAGCGCCCCGGTCTTGAGTTGCTGCAGCCGGGTGATCGCGCGCAGGTCGAACTCTTCGTGTGCGGCGGCCATGTCCATCATCTGCCCGCCGGCCATGCCCCCCGCCCCGCTCGCGGCGGCCAGCGCGTGGACCAGCTCGGCGCGGGTGAAAGGATCGCCGCTCATCGCCGGATCGGCGAGCACTTCGAAGGCGAAGGCGTGGAGTGCGTCGCCGGCGAGCACCGCGGTCGCTTCGTCGAAGGCGCGGTGCAGCGTCGGCTTGCCGTGGCGGGTGGCGTCGTCGTCCATGCACGGCAGGTCGTCGTGGATCAGCGAATAGGCGTGGATCGCCTCGATCGCGACCCCGGCGCGAACCGCGACCGCGCGTTCGATCCCATAGATTTCCGAGGTGGCGGTGAGCAGCAGCGGGCGCAGCCGTTTGCCCCCGCCGATGGTGGCGTAGCGCATCGCCTCGACCAGCCGCGCGCTGGCGTCGTCGGGCAGCGGGAGCAGCGCGTCGAAGGTGGCGTCGATGTCGCGCGC
>JBOHIC010000044.1:0-1693 GCA_050725835.1 Novosphingobium sp. | reverse complement strand
ACACCCACCTGTTCTGGGCGAGCGCCGCCGAAGCGCTCGAACTCGCCGACAGCGGCGAGATCAAGATCATCTTCCCGACCCGCCGCAACCTCGAACGGCTCGCGCTCTTCGCCAGCTTCGCCGAAGCATCGGCCCATGCCGCCAGGGTCCCGGTCAAGATGGTCACACCCTGGATGGAGGAGCGCGAGGGCAAACGCTGGCTGCGCATTCCCGAGGACGCGGGCTATCCCGTCCACGCCGAACTGCTGACCAGCGCGATGCGGGGATAGGGCCTTACCATCCAAACACGGTGCCGTGCGGAATCGCCGTTCCTGTCACACCATGCGGCCAGCTCGACCGGTCGAAGGCGATCCCCGGTCGCTCCGAGCCCGCGTCGCGGAACTCGCGGTCGAGGGTGAGCAGTCCGGTCGCGGAGTCCAGCCGCAACATCCACATCCGCCGTTCGGCCGTGGGCCCAGGCTCGTTGACCATGACGATGCGCCCACCGTGTGCCGCGAGCCAGTGGGGGCGCTGCCGCTCGTCGAAGGCGACCGAGGACACCGTTCGCACGTTGCGGAGGTCGCTGACGTCGAGCGCGAAAACCCGGTGGTCCGCGGCATGCGCCTGGACCCAGTAGTTTCCGACCACCACCGGCGTCGCGCACCCCCTGGGCCGTTCTTCATGAATCACTTCGAGGTCAGGGTCGGGGCCTTCGAGTCCGATGACGCGGTGAAGTTTGCACGCGACCGACCCGATCAACACCGTGCGCCCGTCACCCAGCACCCGCGGCTCGTTCGGCGCATCGCTTGCCGGCAGCCTGATCGTCTTGATCAGCGACAGGTCCGACAGCCGATAGACCTGGACCTGATTGCCACTGTGGTCGTGCGCGATCGAGCCGCGCAGCGCGTGCCAGGTCGGGATCGGCATATAGGTTAGCGCGACCACTACCCGGTCGAGCGCGGGCACGACCGCCAGGCTGTAGGGCCGCAGCGTGGCCGGATCGGCGGCGGGATCGGCGGAGCTGGCCCACCGCACGACCCGTCCGCGCTCGTCGAGTTCGGCGATCCCGCCCGGCCTCGCGTTTTCCGGCCCACGCCCCTGGAAGGTCGCCAGAACATGGCCATCGGGGAGCCGCGCGAAGCTGTGGAGGAAGCTCAGCTCGCCGCCGCCGGTGAACCGCGCGGTCACGGACGGACGAAGCGGGTCGCGCATGTCGAACACGAAGCTGCGGTTGCCCGCATAGCCGTTGGCGAACAGGATTCGCCCCGGTCCGAACTCGTGCTCGGTGTGATGCGGCCAGAGCGCCCTCTCGCCGACCGGCGCGGTCGCCACAATGGCGCCGTAGCGGTCGCCGTCGCGCGCCAGATCGATCACGGCCATGAAGTCGCTGTCCACCCGGTCCTCGTCGCCGGTCCAAGCAAAAAGATAGCGCGGCTCGGCCTCGGCGTTCGACGGCGGCTGCCGCGATGTCGCGCAAGCGCCGAGAGCGATCACGGCCAAGGTGAACACCACGGTTCCCAACGAACGGCTGAACCTTGCGCCCTTCCCCGCGCAAAAACGCCCCTGCATGTTTGTCCCCTCGACCCGTTGGCGCGCCCGGCAGGAGTCGAACCTGCGGCCTCAAGATTAGAAGTCTCGTGCTCTATCCAGCTGAGCTACGGGCGCGCGCCGGGGTGCAATAGGCGGGCTTTGCGCCCCGCGCAAACCGGGCTAG
>JBOHIC010000043.1:0-6628 GCA_050725835.1 Novosphingobium sp. | reverse complement strand
GGACTAATATCCGGCGCGGCGTTTCTGTTTTTGCGGAGCCGATGTGCACCAACCTATCGATATCGAAGCCCTCTGCACCGAACGCGGCCTGAGGATCACCGAGCAGCGGCGGGTGATCGCGCGGGTGCTTTCGGACAGCGACGACCATCCCGACGTCGAAAAGCTGCACGAGCGCGCCGCCTCGGTCGATCCGCGGATTTCGATCGCTACGGTCTATCGCACCGTCCGCCTGTTCGAAGAGGCCGGGATCCTCGACAAACACGACTTCGGCGACGGCCGTGCGCGCTACGAGGCCGCGCCCGAGGCGCACCACGATCACCTCATCGACGTCGAGACAGGCAAGGTCGTCGAATTCGTCGATCCCGAACTCGAGGCACTGCAGCGCCAGATCGCCGAGAAACTCGGCTACCGGCTGGTCGATCACCGCATGGAGCTGTTCGGCGTGCGGATCGACCGTAGTAACTAGGCTGCGATGGCGATCGCCCTCGCCCGCCCGCGTTCCTATTCGGCGATCGGCTGGTTCCGGATCGTCGTTCGTCTGACGACGATGATCGCGCTGCTGCTCGTGTGCATCCCGTTCTACTACCTCGCCAAGCTGTTGGCGGGGCGCAATCCGGTACCGCCGCTGTTCCTCGGCGGGATCGCCTGGCTCGCCGGAGTGCGGCTGCACTATCGCGGGCAGAAGGTCCGGCGCGGCGCGTTCCTCCTCGCCAACCACGTCAGCTGGATCGACGTTCCCGCGCTGGCCTGGGCGAGCGGGAGCAGCTTCGTCGGGCATGACGGGCTGGCTTCGATGCCGCTGCTCAAGTGGCTGTGCGCGATGCACGGAACGGTTTTCGTCGCCCGCTATGACCGCGCGAGCGTGACCGATCAGGTCGAGCTGGTCCGCGCCGCGATTTCGGATCAGGGCGCGCTCGCGATCTTTCCCGAAGGCACCACCAGCGACGGGCGCGGACTGCTGCCGTTCAAGAGCTCGCTGCTCTCGGCGCTTGAGCCGCTGCCGGCCGGAATCGCAGTGCAGCCGGTGTTGCTCGACTATGGCCCGGAAGCCGATCGGATCGCCTGGGTGGGCGAGGAGCACGGGGTCGACAACTTCCTCAAAATCCTCGCGCGGCGGCGCCCGGTCGACCTGACGATCGTGTTCCTGCCGCCGCTCACCGGCGAAGCGCTCGAAACCCGCAAGACCATCGCCGCCGCCGCGCGCGAGACGATGCTGCGCGAGCTTTCGCGTTAGGCTTCAATTCTGCGCGGATTTGGCCTATCGGGCCGCTTCCATGCGCCCCGCCCCGCCCCCGCAGACCTACCGGGTCAAGAGCTTCGGCTGCCAGATGAACGTCTACGACGGCGAGCGCATGGCCGATCTGCTCGCCGCGCAGGGGATCGCTCCGGCAGCGGACGGCGAAGACGCCGACCTGGTCGTGCTCAACACCTGCCACATCCGCGAGAAGGCGGCGGAAATGGTCTATTCTGACATCGGGCGATTGAAGCGCGACGATGGCTCCTCCCCGCTAATCGCAGTCGCCGGCTGCGTCGCCCAGGCCGAAGGCGAAGAGATCATGCGCCGCGCGCCCTCGGTCGGGATCGTGGTCGGCCCGCAGGCCTACCACCGCCTGCCCGAATTGATCGGCGAGGCCGGCCAAGGCCGCCGCGCGGTCGATACCGAGATGCCCGCCGACGCCAAGTTCGCCGCGCTTCCAGCGCGCCGCAAGGTCGGCCCCAGCGCTTTCCTGACGGTGCAGGAAGGCTGCGACAAGTTCTGCACCTATTGCGTGGTGCCCTACACCCGCGGCGCCGAAATCTCGCGGCCCTTCGCCGAACTGGTCGCCGAAGCCGAGCGGCTGGTCGAAGCCGGCGCGCGCGAGATCACCCTGCTCGGGCAGAACGTCAACGCCTGGCGCGACGGCCAGGGTCGCGGGCTCGAACGGCTGATCGAGGCGCTCGCGGCATTGCCCGGCCTTGCCCGCATTCGCTATACCACCAGCCACCCCAACGACATGACCGACGCCCTGATCGCGGCGCACCGCGACGTCGCCAAGTTGATGCCGTTCCTTCACCTGCCCGTCCAATCGGGCAGCGACCGGGTGCTCGCGGCGATGAACCGCAGCCACACCGCGGCGAGCTATCTCGCGGTGCTCGACAAGGTTCGCGCGGTGCGCCCCGACATCGCGCTCTCGGGCGATTTCATCGTCGGATTCCCCGGCGAAACGGAGGCCGAGTTCGCCGAGACGCTTCAGTTGGTCGAGGCAGTCGGCTACTCGCAATGCTTCAGCTTCAAGTATTCGGCTCGGCCCGGCACCCCCGCGGCGACGATGCCCCACCAGATCGCCCCGGCGGTGATGGACGAGCGCCTGCAGCGCCTTCAGGCCGCCCTCAACCTTTCTCAACTGGCCTTCAACACCGCCTCGGTCGGCAAGCGCTGCTCGGTGCTGGTCGAGCGCAAGGGCAAGCTGCCCGGGCAATGGCTGGGCAAGTCGCCGTGGCTGCAGTCGGTCCATTTCGAAGGCGAAGCGGCGATCGGCGACCCGGTCGAGGTCGAACTGACCTCCGGCGGTCCCAACTCGCTCCACGCCGAATTGTTGCAACCGGCCCACGCCTGAGCGCTTTTCCACCGCGGCGCGACGGACCCGCGCTTGCGCCGTGACGCCGCCGGCCTATCTTTCGATTCGGGCGATACCCTGCCCCGCATGAAAGGAGCGCATGGCCCGCAAACCTGCCCGCGTCTATGATCCGGCGCAAATCCGTTCCGAAACCGCCCGGCGCGCGCGCGCCGAGATCGAGTTCGATGAAGCGACCGTGCTCGGCGCGCTGTTCGGGCAGTTCGACGCCAACCTGGTGCAGATCGAGAACCGCTTGGGCGTGTACATCGCCGCGCGCGGCAATCGCGTGCAGATCGAAGGCACCGACGAGGCGGTGGCCCGCGCCCGCGACGTGCTGAAAGGACTCCACCAGCGCTTGCTTCAAGGCCACGAGCTTGACGCCGGCGCGGTCGAATCGCTGATCGCGATGTCGAGCGAGCCAACGCTGGAGGGCATCATCCACGGCAGCGACGAAGCGCCGCCGATCATGATCCGCACCCGCAAGAAGACCATCCTGCCGCGCTCGGCGACCCAGATCGATTATATGCGCGCGCTGGCGAGCCAGGACATGATCTTCGCGCTCGGCCCGGCGGGGACCGGCAAGACCTACGTCGCGGTGGCCCAGGCGGTGAGCCAGCTGATCACCGGCTCGGTCCAGAGGCTGATCCTCTCGCGCCCCGCGGTCGAGGCGGGCGAGCGGCTCGGGTTCCTGCCGGGCGACATGAAGGAGAAGGTCGATCCCTATCTGCGCCCGCTTTACGATGCGCTTTACGATTGCATGCCGCCCGAGCAGGTCGAGCGGCGGATGGCCTCGGGCGAGATCGAAATCGCCCCGATCGCCTTCATGCGCGGACGCACCCTGGCCGACGCCTTCGTCATTCTCGACGAAGCGCAGAACACGTCGCGCGAGCAGATGAAGATGTTCCTGACCCGCTTCGGCCAGAACAGCCGGATGGTGATCTGCGGCGATCCCAAGCAGGTCGATATTCCCGGCGGCCCGGCGATGAGCGGGCTCAACGATGCGGTCGGTCGGCTCGAAGGGGTCGAAGGGATCGCGGTGACGCGCTTCTCGGTCGCCGATGTGGTCCGCCACCCGATCGTCGGGCGGATCGTCGAGGCCTACGAAGGCAAGGACGCCTGACCCACGTGGAGCTGAGCATCGACCTCGAGGCGCCGTGGCCGGCCGCGCCGGACTGGGCCGAACTGGCCTTCCAATGCGCCGAAGCAGTAGCGCGCGTCGCGCCCGAGCTGGCCAACCAGCGGCTCTCGGCCGGGCTGCTGCTCGCCGATGACGCCGAGGTGCAGACGCTCAACCGGCAATGGCGCTCAAAGGACAAGCCGACCAACGTCCTGTCGTTTCCGATGATCGACCGCGCCGCGTTGCTCGCCCTGGGGGCGGACGGGCCGGAAGAAATGCTCGGCGACCTCGCGCTCGCGCTGGAAACCTGCACCCGCGAGGCGGCGGACAAGGGCATCCCGGTCGAGACCCACGCGGCGCACCTGATCGTCCACGGGCTGCTCCACCTCGCCGGCTACGACCACGAGACCTCGGACGCCGATGCCGCGGCGATGGAGGCGCTCGAAACAAAGGCGCTTGCGCTGCTGGGGATCGCGGACCCATATGCGGACGCCGAAGCATAGGGGACTGATGGGCGATGCCCGAAGGCATATCCGGAGAAAGCGACAGTAGACGCAGCCTGTGGCGCGCGATCCGGCGGTTCTTCGACGGCGGCGACGAACAGTCACTGCGCGCGCAGCTCGAAGAAGCGATCGACGAGCACGAGGAAGACGCCCCGCCCGGCGCCGCGGCGAACGGCGATCTCACCCCGCTCGAGCGCCAGATGCTGCGCAACCTGCTCCATTTCAGCGAGCACGACGCCGACGACGTGGCGATTCCGCGCGGGGAGATCATCGCGATCCCGCAGACCGCAAGCTGGGACGAAGTGGTCGCCGCTTTCGCCGAGCACGGCCATTCGCGCCTGCCGGTCTATGGCGAGACGCTCGACGAGGTCGTCGGCATGATGCTGATCAAGGACGTGTTCCCCTTCCTAGCCGCAGCCAAGCCGCCGCCCAGGGACTGGACGGTTCTGCTGCGCCAGCCGCTGTTCGTGCCGCAGGCGCGCAACGCGCTCGACGTCCTCAACGACATGCGCGCCAGCCGGGTGCACCTGGCGGTGGTGATCGACGAATATTCGGGCACCGACGGGATCATCACCTTCGAGGACCTGGTCGAAGAGATCGTCGGCGAGATCGAGGACGAGCACGACGATGCGCCGACCGCGATGCTCGTCGCGCTCGGCGGCGGGCTGTGGGAAGCCGACGCGCGCGCCGAACTCGACGATGTCGGCGAAACCATCGACCCGCGCCTCGCCCTGGTCGACGAGCCGGTCGACACCCTCGGCGGCCTCGCCTTTCTCCTCGCCGAGCAAGTCCCGCCGGTGGGAGCGATTCTTGCGCATAGCAGCGGCTGGCGGCTTGAAGTCGTCGCCGGAAATGCCAAACACGTGACCCGCCTGCGGCTGCATCCTCCCGCACCGCCCTCGGAAGACCCGGAAGAGTAACCGCGCCTTGGCCATCCGTCGCTTGCCTCCGCTCCGCGCGATCGAAGCCTTCGTGCGCATCGTCCGCCTCGGCTCGGCGCGCGCGGCGGCGGACGAGCTTGGGCTGAGCCCCTCGGCGCTGTCGCGGCGGGTCTCGGCGCTCGAGGAATTCATCGGCAAGCGGCTGTTCGCGCGCCAGCACCAGGCGCTCAAGCTGACCGACGAAGGCCATGCCTTCTACGACGCGGTCAGCCCCAAGTTCGACGAGCTTGCCGCCGCGGTCGAGAGCCAGGTCGAGGACAGCCGGGTGCTGCGCCTGCACCTCGGCATGCTCCCGCTGTTCGGCAGCCAGCGGCTGTTCCCGCGGCTGCCCGAGCTGCGCAAACAGTACCCGCGGCTGCACATCGATTTCGACACCAGCCCGCACCTCGAACAACGCGTCGGCGACACCCTCGACGCGGCGATCGTGCTCGCGCGCGAACCCGATCCGGGGTTCCACGCGGTGCGGCTCGATCACAACCGGGTCTATGCGATCGTCAACAAGGAGATTGCCGCCGAGCTCGGCCCCAAGCCCGACCGTGAGGCGCTGTCGAAGCAGACCTTCCTGATCCACACCGAGCTGCCCGACAGCTTCGTCGCGTGGAAGGCGGCAATCGGCCTGCCCGATCTCGAGCCTGCGGCGATCGATCATTACGATTCGGGCCAGCTGATCCTCGAGGCCGCGGCCAACGGCCTCGGCATCGCGATCATGCACGACGATCACTTCGTCCGCGCCCACGACAGCCGCCTCGCGCGGCTCTACGACATCGAGGTGCAGAGCCCCTATTCCTACTGGTTCATTTGCCGGCCGCACGCGCTTGAGGTGCGCAGCGTGCGAATTTTCCACGACTGGCTGGAGAAGGCGGGGCTGTAGCGGCATTATCGGGCCCATGAACCGCCGATTCGCCCTGCTCGCCATTCCATTGCTGTTCGCGCTGCCCGCTTACGCAGCGACGCCGAAAGCTAAGGCCAAGCCCCGCATTGCTGCACCCGCGCCGCCGCTGGGCGATCAGGTGCGGGTCGCATTGTTCACCGAACTGGGGACAATCGAACTCGAGCTCGATCACAAGCGTGCCCCGGCGACCGTCGAAAACTTCGTCCGATACGTCGATCTCAAGAGGTTCGACGGGATCGCCTTCTATCGCTCGATGAAGCTGCCCTGGGGCGAGCAGCCCAATGGACTGATTCAGGGCGGGCTGCAGTCGAACCCGCTCAAGGTGCTCAAACCGATCGCACACGAGCCGACCAGCGCGACCGGCATTCTCCACAAAGCCGGGGCAATCTCGATGGCGCGGTACGCCCCGGGGACCGCGACCGCCGATTGGTCGATCCTGGTCTCCGACCTGCCCTCGCTCGACGCCGATCCCAAGGCGGCCGATCCCGAAGCGCAGACCGGCTACGCCGCCTTCGGGCGAGTGATCGTCGGCATGGACGTGGTCCGCCGCATCTGGGACGCGCCGCTCTCGCCGACCG
>JBOHIC010000042.1:0-10928 GCA_050725835.1 Novosphingobium sp. | reverse complement strand
CCGTAGAGCAGTTCGCCGCGCACTTCGGGCGCGAACGGCGCGGTGGTCCAGCCCTCGCCGGGGGGCACCACATCCACATGCCCGGCAAAGGCGAAATGGCGTGAGCCTTCAGGCCCGCGGCGGATCGCGAAGAGGTTTTCGACCGGGCCATCGGGCGCTTCGCCGGAGAGCGACCGGTGCACCTCGAAACCGAGCGGCTTCAACTGGGCTTCGAGGCAATCGAACACCAGCCCCGCCGCCGGGGTAACGCTCGGGCAAGCGATCAGCGCCTCGGCGAGGCTTGCGACGGAACGGAGCGCGGTCTCGGTCATGGCCGCGCGATAGCAAATGCTGATGACGCGGCAAACTCCTCCCCCTCGATGGGGGAGGGATTCAGCAGCTTGGCAGCTTGCTGCCTAGCGAAGGCTGGGTGGGGGTGGTTTCTCCGGCAGGCTCGGCTTTGACGGCCAGATCACCCCCATCCAACTGCGACTAGGTCGCTTCGCGAGCAAGTCTTCGTATCCTTCCCCCATCGAGGGGGAAGAGATATACGGACCCATGCCCAAGCTCGATCTCGATGCCATCCCCCAGAGCAACGCAACCGGCTATCCCGCGCCTTTCGACGCGGCGGTCGAAGGGCGCTGGTGGCGGCGTCTCGCGCCCACCGGCGGCTTGACCCGGATGGGCGCGAGCCATGTCGTGCTGAGGCCCGGCGCATGGTCGTCGCAGCGCCACTGGCACAAGGGCGAGGACGAGCTGCTGGTCATGCTCACCGGCGAGGCGGTGCTGGTCGAGGATGTGCGGCGCACCGTGCTCCGCCCGGGCGACGTCTGCGCATGGCCCGCCGACGCCGAAAACGGCCACCACCTGGTCAACGAGAGCGCCGCGGACTGCAGCTTCGTCGCGGTCAGCGCCGGGCCCGACGCGGGCGGATGGTATCCCGACATCGACATGATGTGGGACGATCAGGGCCGCTTCCTGAGCAAGGCGGGCGAGCCTTACCCGACGCGGCGCTCGGCCTAGTCGAACTTGCCCTTGAGCGCGGCGAAGGGGCTGTTCGCGCCCTCGCCGACGATCCCGGCGCGGCGGCGGGCTTCCTCGGCGGCGGGGCCGACCGCGAAAGGGTCGATAGCCAGCGCGAGGGTCTGGGCGAGGGCTTCGCCGAGGTCGAACTGGGTTCCGGTGAACTCGATCTCGTCGAGCGCTGCGGCGTCGAGTTCGATTTCCTCGTCGGGGCTGGGCGCGGCGCTCGAGGCAGGAACGAAGCGCAGTTTCACCGGCTCAGCTATGACCACCGGCAGGTCCTCGCCCGAAACCGCGCAGGACTGGACGATCGCCGCCTCGAGCCGGCCGGTCGCATCGACCCCGCCCGCTTCGGGGACCAGTTCGACCACCGCCTCGAGCCGTTCGACCGCGACCAGCTCGAAGCGCCGGGCGAGCGCCACGCGCTCCTCCGCCGTGGCGCTCAGCCGCACCGGCGAGTCGCCGATGCCGCGCAGGTCGATCAGCCGGGTGAATTCGCTCATCGCTCGATCTCCCCGGCGAGCAGCGCTTCGGCGGGAAGCGCGGCGAGTTGACCGGCAAGCTGTCGTAGTTCGGCGGCGACCCGGTCCGGATTGCCCGCATCGGCGAAGGTGACGTTACGCGCCACCGCCTCGACCAGCGCCGCCTCATCCGCCGCGAACGCCTCGCGCAGCGCGCCGAGCCGCCCGCCGAGTGCGGAGACCAGCTGCCCCATCCGCTTGCCCAGCGCGGGATCGCCGATCCCCTGTTCGCGCAAGGTGCCGTCCATGTCGGCGACGAAGCGCTCCGTCAGCCGCACCGAAGGCTCGACCAGCGCGGGCTCGCGCTCCATCCGCAGCAGCACCGCCGCCAGCACCAGGGTGAGCACGTCGAACCGCCCGGCCAGCGTATCGGCGACGCTGCCCTTCGCGTACCAGCCGGGTTCGCGCGCGATCTGGACCGTTCGGCGCCACAGCGGGATCAGTGCATCGGCCGGGTCCGGCCTGGCGGAGAACAGGCGCGCGAGCAGCGACAAACCGACGATCCCTTTCGTTCACCGGCGATTAAACGCCGCGGCGGCAAGCGCCATTGCGATGTCGCGCCGCCGCCTCTAAGGCTGGCGCGGTTACACGGGCGGCGGGCCGCCTGGCAATGGAGATCGAAGGGTATGGCGATGGTGCGAAGCGCGACTGCGGCTCTGATGCTCGCGGCGCTGGCGGCGGGCTGCAGCTCGATCCGCGACCACCGCGGCTACCTGGTCGATACGACCCTGCTCGATTCGGTCCAGCCCGGCGTCGATAACCAGCTTTCGGTCGAACGCACCCTCGGCCGCCCGACCTTCGTCAGCCAGTTCGGCGCACCGACCTGGTACTACGTGTCGGTCAACACCAAGCAGGCCGCCTTCACCCGCCCGCGCACCGACGATCAGCTGATCCTCAAGGTTCGCTTCGACGAGCGCGGCAATGTCGCGGCGATCGACCGGAGCGGGATGGAAAAGGTCGTCAGGCTCAACCCCAACGGCGACAAGACCCCGACGCTGGGCCGCGAACGCGGGTTCCTCGAAGACCTGTTCGGCAATATCGGCGCGGTCGGCGCACCGGGCGCCGGCGCTCCGGGTGGGCCGAACGGCTAACAATCCTCCCCGGAATGGGGAGGCGAACCGCCGCGAAGCGGTGGTGGAGGGGTCGCAACCTCGCCGCTGGCGCAGGTTCTGCCGATAGCTTCCGACCCCTCCTTCAACCTTCGGCTGCCACCTCCCCGTTCCGGGGAGGATTTCGATGCGCTTGAACCCGGCGCGGCGCGCGCCATATTCCCCGCATGACAGACAGCGGGGCAAGCCACGGCCTGATCCAGTGGCACGGGACCACCATCATCGGCGTCAAGACCGGCGGCAAGACCGTCATCGCGGGCGATGGCCAGGTCTCGATGGGCAACACCGTGATGAAGCCCAACGCCAAGAAGGTCCGCCGGATCGGCGACGGCTCGGTGATCGCCGGGTTCGCCGGGGCCACCGCCGACGCCTTCACCCTGTTCGAACGGCTCGAAAAGAAGCTCGAGGCGCACCGCGGGCAATTGATGCGCGCCGCGGTCGAGCTGGCCAAGGACTGGCGCACCGACAAGTATCTGCGCAACCTCGAAGCGCTGATGATCGTCGCCGACGCCGAGACGATGCTAATCCTCACCGGCAACGGCGACGTTCTTGAGCCGGAAGAAGGCATCGCCGCGATCGGTTCGGGCGGGAATTACGCGCTCGCCGCGGCCAAGGCGCTGGTGGCCTACGAGACCGACGCCGAGAAGATCGCGCGCCGCGCGATGGCAGTCGCCGCCGAGGTCTGCGTCTTCACCAACGACCGGGTGACGGTGGAAACCATCTGAAAATGAACGACAGTCTGACTCCCAAGGCGATCGTCGCCGCGCTCGATGCGCATATCGTCGGCCAGGCCGATGCCAAGCGCGCGGTCGCGGTGGCGCTGCGCAACCGCTGGCGGCGCCAGCGGCTCAGCCCCGAGCTGCGCGACGAGGTCACGCCCAAGAACATCCTGATGATCGGCCCCACGGGCTGCGGCAAGACCGAGATTTCGCGGCGGCTGGCCAAGCTCGCCGACGCGCCCTTCGTCAAGGTCGAAGCGACCAAGTTCACCGAGGTCGGGTACGTCGGCCGCGACGTCGAGCAGATCGCGCGCGACCTGGTCGAAGAAGCGATCCGGCTCGAGAAGGACCGCCGCCGCGAGGCGGTGCGCGAGGCCGCGTCCAAGGCGGCGATGGACCGGCTCTTGAAGGCGCTGGTCGGCGAGAACGCGTCGGAAGCCACCCGCGAGTCCTTCCGCCAGCGGGTAGTCGAGAACGCGATGAACGACACCGAGGTCGAGATCGAGGTCGAGGACGCGCCCTCGATGCCGTTCGACCTGCCCGGGATGGGCGGCAATGTCGGGATGATCAACCTTTCCGACATGATGTCCAAGGCAATGGGCAAGCAGAACCTCAAGCGGCGCAAGTTGAAGGTCCCCGACGCGTGGGACAAGCTGGTCGACGAGGAAGCCGAGAAGCGGATGGACCAGGACGATGTCGCCCGGGTGGCGCTGGCCAATGCCGAGACCAACGGGATCGTCTTCATCGACGAGATCGACAAGATCGCGGTGAGCGATGTGCGCGGCGGCTCGGTCAGCCGCGAGGGGGTCCAGCGCGACCTCCTGCCGCTGATCGAGGGGACCACGGTCGCGACCAAATACGGGCCGATGAAAACCGACCACGTGCTGTTCATCGCCAGCGGCGCGTTCCACCTCGCCAAGCCCAGCGACATGCTCCCCGAACTGCAAGGGCGCCTGCCGATCCGGGTCGAATTGAAGGCGCTCACCGAGGACGATTTCGTCCGCATCCTTTCGGAAACCCGCGCCAACCTGATCGAGCAATACCGCGCGCTGCTCGCCACCGAGAAGGTCACGCTCGACTTCGCCCCCGAAGCCGCGCGCGAGGTCGCCCGGATCGCCGCGCAGGTCAACGAAGCGGTCGAAAACATCGGCGCACGGCGGCTCCAGACGGTGATGGAAAAGCTGCTCGAAGAAGTCAGCTTCGAAGCCGAGGATCGCCAGGGCGAAAGCGTGACGATCGACGCGGCCTATGTGCAGGGCAAGC
Source organism: Novosphingobium sp. (assembly GCA_050725835.1). Lineage (GTDB taxonomy): Bacteria > Pseudomonadota > Alphaproteobacteria > Sphingomonadales > Sphingomonadaceae > Novosphingobium. Next base: position 6,314 of record JBOHIC010000042.1, on the reverse strand, counting down.
TGGCGGGGCTGGCGAAGGATGCGGATCTTTCGAAGTATATTCTCTAAATTCCTCCCCGTTTCGGGGAGGAACTACTCCGCCGCCTCGCCCAGTTCCTCGACCTCGCTCGCTTGGCGGTTCCACATCTCGGCGTAGAGTCCGTCGGCGCGGAGGAGTTCGGGGTGGCTGCCCTGCTCGGCCAGCGCGCCCTCGTTGAGCACGAAAATCCGGTCCGCATCGGCGATGGTCGAGAGGCGGTGCGCTATGCTCAGCGAAGTGCGGCCGGTGCTAACCCGATTGAGCGTGGCGAGGATGTCCTGCTCGGTGCGGGTGTCGAGCGCGCTGGTGGCCTCATCCAGCAGCAGGATCGGCGGGTTCTTGACCAGGGTGCGGGCGATCGCGACGCGCTGCTTTTCGCCGCCCGAAAGCTTCAAGCCGCGCTCGCCCACTTCGGTGTCGAGCCCGTCGGGGAGGCGTTCGAGCAGATCGCCGAGCGCCGCGTCCTGCGCCGCTTGAAGCACGTCGCCGGCTGTCGCCCCGTCGCGGCCGTACGCGATGTTGTAGCCCATGCTTTCGTTGAACAGCACCGAATCCTGCGGGACGATGCCGATGGCCTCGCGCAGGCTTTCCTGCGTCACGCCGCGAATGTCCTGCCCGTCGATCAGGATCCGCCCCGCCCATGGGTCGTAGAAGCGGAACACCAGCCGGGCGATGGTGCTCTTGCCCGCGCCCGAGGGGCCGACGATCGCGACCTGCCAACCCGCGGGCACCTCGAAGCTCAGCCCCTTGAGGATGGTCCGCTCGGGCTCGTAGCCGAATACCACCTCGTCGAAGGCCAGCGTCGGCCGCCGCACCACCAGCGCCGGTGCGCCGGGGGCGTCGCGGACCTCCTGCTCGGTGTCGATCAGGCGGAACATCTCGGCCATGTCGATTAGCCCCTGGCGGATGGTGCGATAGACCATCCCGAGCATGTCCAATGGCCGGAACAGCTGGGCGAGGTAGGTCTGCACGAAGACCAGCTGGCCCGCGGTGTATCGCCCTTCGGCCCAGCCGTAGACGGTCCAGGCCATCGCCCCCGCCATCAGCAGGTTGGTGATCAGCGATTGGGCGATGTTGAGCAGGCCGAGGCTGTTCTCGCTCTTGACCGCGGCGTCGGCGTAGGCCCGCGTCGCTTCGGCGTAGCGCGCTTCCTCGCGCCGCTCGGCGGAGAAGTACTTCACCGTTTCGTAGTTGAGCAGCGAATCGACCGCGCGGGCGAGCGCGGTGCCGTCGAGCCGGTTCATCTTCTCGCGCAGCACGGTGCGCCATTCGGTGATCGCGCGGGTCACCCAGATATAGGCGGCCACCGCCAAGGCGGTAGCGCCGACCAAGCCCCATCCGAAGTTAAGCTGGAAGATTGCCGCGACCACCGCCAGCTGGAGGATTGTCGGAGCGATGTTGAACAGCAGGAAATAGAGCATCGTGTCGATGGACTTGGTCCCGCGCTCGATCACTTTGGTCACTTCGCCGGTGCGGCGGGCGAGGTGGAAGCGCAGCGAGAGGCGGTGGAGCCGGGCGAAGACGGTTTCGGCGAGCGCGCGGGTGGCGTCCTGGCCGACGCGTTCGAACACGATGTTCCTGAGATTGTCGAGCACCACCCCGGAAAACCGCCCAATGACGTAGCCGAGCACGGCCAGCATCGCGAACTGGAGCACCCGCGGACCCGACACGTTCATCGCATCGACCGCCCACTTGAGCGGGTAGGGCAGGGCGAGCTGGACCGCGGTCGAAGCCAGGATCAGCAGGATCGAAACCGCGATCCGCCAGCGCAGGCCGGCGTTTTCGCGCGGCCACAGGTAGGGCAGGAAGCGCGCCAGCGTGGCCCAGCCGTCGGGGCGGTCGGCGCTGCGGCGGGTTGTCGGCATGCTCCCGATTTAGGGAGCGGCGGCGCTAAAGCAAACCGCGCGGCAGATCGAAATAGATTTTGCGCGTGCTGAAATCGATCGCCATGCGGTCGAGCGCGCGCAAATCGCGCATGCCGAGGAGCAGCGCCGGCTTCTTATCGAGGTCGAGCGCGGCGAAGGCCGGGCCGTCGGTGAAGGCGATTAGCACATTGGTGAAGCCGATCTTCTCGATATCGAGCTTCTCCCCATAGCCGATGTCGGCGACGATCTGTTGTCCGGTGACGCTGTGCAGCGTCGTCTGCTCGAGCGTGCTGCGGCGGCGCGACAGCGCCCGCTGCAGCGCGCGGTTGCCGATGCTGGTTTCGGCGCCGGTGTCGATCACCACGCTCAGCCTGACTCCGTCCATCGTCGCTTCGGTCATGATCAGCTGGCCCGAGCGCCGCCGCGCGGTGACCACGATTTCGAAGCCGCGGTTGCCCCCGAGCGATTTGGCGTCGTTCACCGCGATGAGGTTGCGCTTGAAATCGATCAGGACCCGCTGGTCCTGCAGGCTGTCGAGCCCGATTATCCCGTCGGCGCCGATATCGTAACGCTCGAGCTTGGGCGCGAGCAGGCCGTAATAGCTGCGCTTGCCGAGGTCGATCTGGTCGATCTCCACAGTCTCGACCAACTGGGTGCCGGCCACCCCGATCAGCCGCGCCCGCCGCCCGGCGGGGAGGGCAAGCGTTCTCGCCAGGCTGGTGCTGACCACGGTGTTCTGCGAGCCGGTATCGATCAGGAAGCGGAACGGGCCTTCGGCGCCGATCTTGACCGGCACCGTCATCCGGCCCTGGCCGTCGTTCCTGCCCGCGACGATATCGGCGCTTTCCGCCTCCTGCGCTCCGCTCGCGCCGTGCACCTCGGGCAGGGCCATGGCCATCGCGGCCAGCGGCAGCAGCATGAAGGGGTGGGTCATCGCTCCGATCCTCTCGCCGGGGAGCATACACCCGGTCGAACCCCGTCCCAACCGCAATCGACCAACCACCGACGGCGCCCGGCAAAACAATCTTAGCCAATTGGCGGCATAAGGCCGGGCATGAAACAGGCATTGCTGTCCATGGCCGAGCGCGCCGCGCGGCAGGTGGGCTATGACAAGACCCACGTCACCCGCACCGTCGCCTATCGCGCGATCGATGCCTGGCTCGACGCGCAGCAGTGCGAGACGTGGGAAACGCTCGAGATCGCCGCCGGATGGAAGTGGCGCCAGCGCACTTGGGGCAGCTACACCGAGATGAACTGGCCCGATCATGACATCTGCGCGGCTGCGCTCGATGCCCAGTTCGACCTCGTCATCGCCGACAACGTTTGGGAGCACCTGCTCCACCCGTGGCGCGCGGCGCGCAATGTGCTGGCGATGCTGCGGCCGGGCGGGGTGTTCATCAACATCACCCCGTTCATGATCCGCTATCATCCGATCCCGAGCGACTGCACCCGCTGGACCGAGCTCGGCATGCGGCACTTCCTCGGCGATGTCGGGTTCGATGCCGATGCCATCGAAACCGGATCGTGGGGCAATGCCGCCGCGGTCAAGGCCAACCTCCACCGCTGGTCGCGCACCGGCTGGCGGCGGGCCTTGCCCAACGATCCGAACTTCCCGGTGACGGTATGGGCGATCGCGCGCAAGCCGGGGTGAGCGGCCCCTGCATCGTCGTCCTCGCGCACAACGAGGAGCGGCGCATCGCCAGGTGCCTTGCCAGCCTCCCCGTCGGCGCGGCGGTGCACGTCGTGGTCAACGGCAGCTCGGACCGCACCGCGGAAATCGCCTGCACTTTCCCGGTCACGGTCCATGACTGGCCCGAAGGCGGCAAGGCGCGGAGCTGGAACCGGATCATGCTCGATACCCCGGGGATCGCGGGGGACTGTTTCGTATTCGTCGATGGGGACGCCGAGGTGCTGCCCGGCTCGGTCGCGGCGCTCGCCGCGGCGCTCGCAGCCAACCCGGGCGTCAACGCCGCCGCCGGGCTTCCCGCCAACGGCCGCCGCGCCGCCGCCTACCGCGGCGAAGCGATCGCCGGGCACGGCATGTTCGGCGATCTCTATGCGCTGTCGGGCGATTTCGTCGCGCGGCTGCGCGTCAGCGGCATCCGCCTGCCCGAGGACCTGGTCGGCGACGACAGCCTGATCGGCGCGCTCGCCAAGACCGGGCTGGCGAACGAGGACGACTGGCGCGACGCGCGGATCGCGCCGTGTCCCGCCGCCGGGTTCCTGTGCGAGCCGACCACGCTCTCTCCGGCGGGTCTCGCCGGTCAGTATCGTCGAATGGTCAGCTATGCGGTGCGCCATTTCCAGAACCGCATCGTCAGCCAGATCATGCGCGGACCCGGCCCGGCCGGGCTGCCGCGGCGGATGGCCGAACTCTATGGCGAATGGCTGCCGCGCTTCGCGCCGCGCCGCGATGTCCTGTGGTGGTGGTTCGACCGGCGGGCTCTGGCGAAAATGCGCGCCGCCTCACTTGCCGCGTAGCATCGCCCAGGCCTCGCGCACCACCGCCGGCCAGCCGAGCAGCAGTGCGCCGCAATAGGAGGCCGCCCCCGCGCCGACCAGCACCGCCAGCCGCAGCGGCGGAACCAGCGAAACCGCCCACTGGTCGAGCAGCGTAACCACAGCGCCCATCGCGGCGGTCGCGGCGGCGACCGGCCACAGCGCCGCGGCAAGATCGCGCAGCCGTGCGCCGATCGCCGGCAGGGTCAGCGCCAGCGTCACCGCGAGCAGGCTCGGGGCCGCGATCTGCCAGGCGTGAACCAGCCCGGTCGTCCCGAAGCGCACCCCGACGAGGTAGCACAGCGGCATCAGCACCGCGCCGATGATGCTGGTGGTCAAGTAGATCCGCGGGCGACCGAGTGCGTTGGTGGTCGGCGAGCAGACGATCTGCAGCGCCATCGTCGGCATCGCCAGCGCGAGACCCGCGACGATCGGGATCATTTCGAGCCATTTCGGCCCGAACAGCGTGGCGACGATCGGCCCGGCGGTGAGGCTCAATCCGACCAGCAGCGGTGCCGCCAGCAACATGGTCAGCCGCGCGCTGCGCACGAATGCGCTCGCCAGGCTCTGCCCCGTCTGCGCGAGCTCGGCGTAGGCGGCGAGCGCGACTTCGTTGAGCGGCGGCAGGAACCGGCCAGTGAAGATCAGGGTGAGGAACAGCGCCTCGGAGTAGAGTCCGAGGTCGTGCGGCGAAAAGCTTCGCCCGGCAATGAACACGTCGGCCTGGCTCTGGACGATCCAGAACACCTGGCTCAGCGTCAGCGCGCCGCCGAACAGCACGATGTCGCGGCTGCCGCGGAAATCGAAGCTCGGCCGGACCAGCAGCCGCGCCTTGAGCGTCAGCCCGAGCGCGCGGCTGGCGAACATCGCGATCGGCGCGAACACCAGCGCCCATACCCCCCAGCCCGCCCAGGCCAGCCCCAGCGCCACCCCCGCCCCGACGCCCGCGCAGCCGAGGTTTATCAGCGCCTGGCTGCGAAACTCGATCTGCCGCGCGAGCAGCGCCGAGGGCAGCGCGATGAACGGCGTGGTGAGGAAGATCAGCGCCTGCACGCGCAGCATCTCGGCGATCACCGGCTGGCCGTAATAGGCGGCGGCGAACGGCGCGGCGATCAGCTGGACCAGCGCCAGCGCCGCGTTGGAGACGATCAGCAGCCCGAAGACCTGCGCGATGCGCCGTTCGCTCACTGCGCGCGCCTGGATCAGCGAAGTGGCGAAGCCGTAGCCGTTGAGCACGTTGAACGCCGCGAGCACCGCCTGGCTCATCGCGAACAGGCCGTAGTCGTGCGGATCGAGCAGGCGGACCACCAGGATCGTCGCGGTCCAGGTGATCAGCTGGCCGAGCACCTGCCCGCCCCAGCGCCAAGCCACCGCGCTGCGCACGCGCGCGGCGATCCCGGGTCCGGCCGGGGGCGGAGGGGCGGAAACAAGGCTGGTCACGCGGCGAACCTTGGCAGGGAATGGTAAATTGTTCGGAAAGGATTTGCGCGCCGGCCAGCGTGCCGCGTCCCTTGGCCAGGGCCGCGCGTTCGGCCTGCCCGGGTTAACCGATTCCACGCCTCAGCGCGGATTCGAACCCCGGCGACGGCGCGTCACAGGCGTCCCGACCCCCGGATTCCTGCGGCTCGTCGCGGCTTTGAAATATTATTGCAAAAAGGCGTTGACCGACTCAGCAGGCCAGCCTAGAGGCCGCTCCACCGAACGGGGCGCCGCGAAATATCGGCGCTCAGAACGGTCGCCAGCAAAGACGGACAGCAGTCCCCCGGTCACAAGTCGGGGTGCCCTTGTTGTCCGCCACTTTTGTTGGTCGGCTCTTTGACATCGTTGGTTTAGATGAAGGGACATGTGGGCGACGGCGCCCGGTCCGGGGATTTTCAAGCTCCGGGTACCGGTAACCAAGTCGATGCCTAAACGTTCTGCACGAGCTCACGC
>JBOHIC010000041.1:0-37931 GCA_050725835.1 Novosphingobium sp. | reverse complement strand
TCGATCGCCGCCTGGAGCATCTCGCGCTCGGGGGCGAACCAGAAGCCGTTGTAGATGAGCTCGGCGTATTTGGGCATGAGCTCGTCTTTGAGGTGCGCCGCGCCGCGATCGAGCGTGATGCTTTCGATCCCGCGGTGCGCGCGCGCATATATCTCGCCGCCCGGGGTTTCGTACATCCCCCGGCTCTTCATGCCCACGTAGCGGTTCTCGACCAGGTCGAGCCGGCCGATCCCGTGCTTCTTGCCCAGCGCGTTGAGCGCGGTGAGCAGCGTCGCCGGCGACATCGCCTGACCATCGAGCGCCACCCCGTCGCCGCGCTCGAAGTCGATGGTGATGTATTCGGGCGCGTCGGGCGCATCCTCGGGGTTGTCGGTGCGCGAATAGACGTAGTCGGGGGTCTCCTCCCACGGGTCCTCGAGCACTTTGCCCTCGCTGCTGGTGTGGAGCAGGTTGGCGTCGGTGCTGAACGGCGATTCGCCGCGCTTGTCGCGGGGCACCGGGATCTGGTGCGCTTCGGCCCAGGCGATCAGCGCGGTGCGGCTGGTCAGGTCCCACTCGCGCCACGGCGCGATCACCTTGATGTTCGGGTCGAGCGCGTAGGCCGAAAGCTCGAAACGGACCTGGTCGTTGCCTTTGCCGGTGGCGCCGTGGGCGACCGCGTCGGCCCCGGTTTCGTGCGCGATCTCGACGAGGCGCTTGGAGATCAGCGGCCGCGCGATCGAGGTGCCGAGCAGGTAGTCGCCCTCGTAGCGGGCGTTGGCGCGCATCATCGGGAAGACGAAATCGGCCACGAATTCCTCGCGCAGGTCGTCGATGTAGATGTTGGAGTCGGGCACCCCCATCAGCCTGGCTTTGGCCCGCGCCGGCTCGAGCTCCTCGCCCTGGCCCAGGTCGGCGGTGAAGGTCACCACCTCGCAATTGTAGGTGACCTGGAGCCACTTGAGGATGACGCTGGTATCGAGCCCGCCCGAATAGGCGAGGACGACCTTCTTGATGTCCGACATGGCTGGAATTCCGCTCGCTTGCCGCTAGGTTTCGGCTCGCGCCCCTAAGCCAAGGGGACGGGTGCGACAAGGGGAGCGGCGATGGCGAAGTACGAGCCCAAGACCAAGGCGACCGAGGTTGCTGTCGCCGACTTCATCGCCGCGGTCCCCGAGGCGCGGCGGCGCGAGGAGGCCGGGGTGCTCGACGCGATGTTCCGCCGGGTCACCGGGCTCGCGCCGAAGATGTGGGGGCCGACGATGATCGGCTACGGCAGCTACGACTACACCTACGCCAGCGGCCATTCGGGCACTTCGATGCGCGGCGGGTTCAGCCCTCGCAAGGCGGCGCTGACGGTCTATCTGATGGGCGAGTACTGCCAGCACCAGGCGGAAGCCGACGCGCTGTTCGCGCGGCTGGGCAAGCACAAATTCACCAAGTGCTGCCTCTATATCAACAAGCTCGGGGACGTGGATCTCGCGGCGCTCGAAGACCTGGTGCGGCTCAACTGGGATACGATGAACGCCAAGTATCCGGCCTAGTCATTCCGCCGCCGCGCTCTCCAGATGCCATTGCGGCGCTTCGTCCGCCGCGCTGAGCCGGGCGAACTCCGCGCCGATGTAGTCGCGGGTCAGTGGCAGCGCGTCGCGGCGCTTGATCGTCTGGAGGTGGAAATTGACCAGCTTGGCGCCGCGGAAGCCCTGTTCGGCCCCGACGAGGTAGAACTGCCACATCCGGAAGAAGCGCTCGCCATAAAGCGCGACGATCGCGTCGCGGTGCAGGGTCGCGCGGCGATACCATTCGGCCAGCGTGTAGGCATAGTGATAGCGCAGCACTTCGGCGTCGCCGACTTCCCAGCCGGTGCGCTCGCTCGCCGCGACCATCTCGCTCAGCGCAGGCAGGTAGTGGCCGGGGAAGATGTACTTGCGCGCCCAGGCGTCGGTCGAACCCGGGGGGCCGGCGCGGCCGATGGTGTGGGTCAGCATGACCCCGTCGGGGGCAAGCAGCGCATAGGCCTTGGCGAAATACTCGTCGTAGTGCCCTTTGCCGAGGTGCTCGATCATCCCGATCGAGCTGATCCGCTCGAACTGGCCGGTAACGTCGCGGTAATCGACCAGCTCGAACCGCACCTTGTCCGCCACCCCCGCCGCCGCCGCGCGCTCGTTGGCGAAAGCGACCTGGTCCGGGGCGAGGCTGACCCCGAGCACCTCGCAGCCGTAGTGGCGATGGCAATAGAGCCCGAACCCGCCCCAGCCGCAGCCGATGTCGAGCAGGCGGGTGGGCTTGTCGGGTTTGGGGCCGAGCCGCAGCTTGGCCGCGATCAGCGCCTTCTTGTCGAGCTGCGCGCGTTCCAGGCTGTTCGCCGGATCGGTGTAGTACCCCATCGAGTACATCCGGTCCGCGTCGAGGAACAGCTCGTAGAATTCGCGGGTCAGGCCGTAGTGGTGCACCGCGTTCTTGGCCGCGCGACCCCGCAGGTTGACCTGGTCGAGCCGGGCGGCGAGGCGGTCGGCGAGCCGCTTGAGCCGGCTCGGCGGCTGGAGCTTCTGCCCGGGCCGGTTGGCGTTGGCCATCACCAGCAGGACCATGTCGCGAATGTCGTGCGGCGGTTCGACCACCAGCCGCCCGTCGGTCCAGGCCTCGCCCGCGCCGAGGCGGGGGTCGCGCGCGATATGCCATGCCGCGCGGCGGTCGGTCAGGCGGATACGGACCGGCGCGGCGCTTGCATCGCCATAGCGGTACTCGGCGCCGTCATGGTCTGTGACAATCAGCAGACCTTCGCGGATCAGCCTGGTGAGCATTTTGTCGAGCAGCCACATCGCGCGTAAATCTATGCCCGCGGTGCCGCAAGGCAAGCCGCAATCGGTCGAAACTTATGCCTTCGCGGTCGATTCGCGCCGGCGAAGGTGCGCTTATCGCCGCGCGAGGTAGAGCACGTCGCGCGGCTGGGCGAGGAGGTGCTGGCCCGAATCGACGAACAGCGTCTCGCCGCTCGCCAGCCAGCCCTCGGCCAGCCACAGCGCGGCCTCTGCCAGCTCCTGCGGGTCGGTGAGCCGCTCCAGCAGGTTCATCCGTCCGCTGATTTCGTGCTCGTCCGATGCCTGGTCGAAGCTCGGCAGCATCGCCCCGGGGGCGAGGCCGTAGATGCGATCCTCGCTCTGCGCCTGCGCCATCGCCAGCATCCGCACCGTCGCGGCGAGCGCGTGCTTGGCCATGGTGTAGGAGAAGAAATCGGGGTTGGGGTTGGCGAGCTTCTGGTCGAGAAACTGGATCACCCGCCGCCCGCCTTTGGCGCGCGCATGGGCGAGGAACGCCTGCGCCATCCGTGCCGGGGTCTCGGCGTTGACCCGCACTGCCTCGGCGAAGGTCGCTGGGTCGATTCCCGCGGCGGTGTCGAGCCGGAACACCGCGGCAGAGTTGACCAGCATTCGCCAGTCGCCCAGCCGCGCCGCCAGGGCTTCGACCATCGCCGTCGCCGCGTCGGCATCCAGCAGGTCGCACTCGACCAGCTCGGCCGAAGGCAATCCGGCGACGAAGTCTTCCGCTTCGGCGTCGGCGCGGTGGACATGGACTGCCACATGCCAGCCCGCGCCCGCGAAAGCCCGCGCGAGCGTCGCGCCGATCCGGCGCGCGGCGCCGGTAATGAGAACGGCCGGGGGCATAGGTTCCCCTATGCGCACCCGGCCGCCACTTGTCAGCTAGAGCTTATTGGCAGCGGGTCCGCCCGCGTTCGATCTCGCGCCCGACCAGCGCCCCGGCCGCAGCGCCGATAATCGTTCCCGTAGCGCGCTCGCCGCGGGTGTCGACCGCACGGCCGAGCAGCGCGCCGAGCGCCGCGCCGACCAGCAGGCCGGTGGTGCCGTTCGAGCGGCGGCAGTAATAGCGACCGTCCTCACCTTGCCAGTAGCGCACCCCGTTGTCGGTCTGGCGATAGGCGATCCGCCCGTTCTTGGCGCGATAGCCGTGCGCGGGGGCCCAGCCCGGCGGGTCGGCGGCGGCGGGAACTGTCGGTATGGCAAGAGCGAAAAGAGTCGCGGAAATCAGGATTTTGCGCATGATTCGATGCCTCTTCTTGCGAATGGATTCGATGGTTCAACGTCGTACTTTGCGATCCAATCCACAACGCCCGATGAACGGTTAGCCAGCCTTAGGAAGGGATCGGCACCCGACAATGCGACAATCCGGGCTCGGTGCGGTTTCCGCAGCCCGAATTTCAAAGCAATCTATCGAATATCCGATCCGGGCCTACGGACAAATTGCGGCCATATATGGATACTACGCGTTTCAGGTTCAGACCTCCTTGGTTTACCTGAACATCTGACTGTGTCAGAACAGCCCGATAAGAAGAAAAGATGAGCTGGAGTTCATCCGGGGCTTCGTCCGCACAAGCTGCAATGCTGGAGGGATAAATGGTTGTAATAATAGTCATAATGGTGGTCATAGCGATCGCAGGCGGATTTATTCTTGGCCGCGCCGCCGGTACCAATGACTCGCCGCCGACGATTTCCCTTCCCGCCGACGGCTCCTCGGCCAAAGATTGCGACGCGGCTTGCGTTGCCTGGGACAATGCACGTCAGATGGCATGCAACGCAAAGAACGATGAAGCTGCTGCGCGAGCGCGCGCCGACGGACTTCGCGGGCAGGTGGTTGCGGCTTTGGCTACTGCAGTTAGCTTGGCAACTGCGGCCGCCGCGACTTTCGTTGCAGCGGCGGCGGCGGCGGGTACGATTTTCGGCCTTCCAGCAGCAGCAGTCCTCACTGGCATAGCGGTCGGCTTGGCAATTTCTGCCGCCGTCGCCTTCCTAATTGCCGATGGTTTTGTCGGAGCGATGACTGCCGCCGAAGCGGATGCGTCGGCAAAAACCAGTGCACGGCAGACATGGGACGCGGAAGTCGCAAGGCTCCGCGCGTTGGTGAATAGCCAGTGTCCGCCGGACAAGGCGAACGCGTGCCTAAGCCGCGCTAGCCCCTGTTGAAGCACCTAGGGCTTCAGCCCAGCGCGGTCTGCTTTTCCTCGGCCAGCCGGTCGATTTCGGCGCGGCTCTTCTTTGCCGCGGCGGTCTTGAGCTGGCCGCAGGCGGCGTCGATGTCGCGCCCGCGGGGAGTGCGAATCGGGGCGCTGATCCCGCCGGCGAAGACGATTGCGGCGAAGGCCTTAATCCGCTCGGGCGTCGAGCATTCGTAGGGCGCGCCGGGCCAGGGGTTGAACGGAATCAGGTTGACCTTGGCGGGGAGCTGGTAGGCCTTGATCAGCCGCACCAGCTCGCGCGCGTCGTCATCGCTGTCGTTCTTGCCGCGCAGCATGACGTATTCGAAAGTGATCCGCCGCGCGTTCGAGGCGCCGGGATAGGCGGCGCAGGCTTCGAGCAGTTCCTCGAGCCCGTACTTGCGGTTGATCGGCACGATTTCGTCGCGCACCGCCTTGTTGGTGGCATGGAGCGAGACCGCAAGGTTGACCCCGATTTCCTCGCCCGCGCGCGCCATCATCGGCACCACCCCGCTGGTCGAAAGCGTGATCCGCCGCTTCGACAGCGCCAGCCCGTCGCCGTCCATCACCAGCCTCAGCGCATCGCGCACAGCGTCGAAATTATACAGCGGCTCGCCCATCCCCATCATCACGATGTTGGTGAGGAGGCGGCCGTCGGAGGTGTAGCCGCCGGCTTCCTCGAACTCCTCACCCTCGTCGTCGATCGCGAAGTCCATCCGCCCCTTGGGCCACTCGCCTAGCGCATCGCGCGCGAGCATGACCTGGCCGACGATCTCGCCCGGCGTCAGGTTGCGCACCAGCCGCATCGTCCCGGTATGACAGAACCGGCAGTTGAGTGTGCATCCGACCTGGCTCGAGACGCACAGCGTCCCGCGCGCCTCGTCGGGGATGAAGACCATCTCGAACTCGTGGCCGTCGGCGGTGCGCAGGAGCCACTTGCGGGTGCCGTCGGTGGAGTGCTGCGCCTCGACGACTTGCGGACGGCCAATCACGAAGCGTTCGGCCAGCCACGGGCGCATGTCCTTGGCGATGTCGGTCATCGCGGCGAAATCGGTCACCCCGCGGTGGTAGAGCCAGTGGAACACCTGCTTGGCGCGGAGTTTCGCCGCCTTGGCGTCGAGCCCGGCTTCGCCGAACAGCTCGGCGATGCGCCCGCGCGGCAGCCCGATCAGGTCGACGCGCCCATCCGTGCGCGGAGTGATGTCGCGCGGGGTCGGCACGGGATCGACCAGTCCGGGGATCGGCATGAGTGCGGTATCGGCCATGGGAGGCGCGCATATAAGGCGCGCGGCGGCGCTTGGCTACCGCAGGAGTTTCAGCGCAACCGCGCGCAGCCGACAGCGGCGGCGTCCATCGCAGTGGCGGCTCCGGCGAGCCGCCAGGTGTTGCTGAAGCCGCGCCCGGCGGCGTCGCGGGCGCTCACCGTCATCCCGCTCGCCGAACGCATCGCAGCGACCACCGCGGCGTCCATCCGCTTGTCCGCCGCCCAGGCGTCGCCGCCGCCGCCGGTGAGGGCAAAGCGTCGCCCGCCGAGGCTCAGCGTGATCGCGGTGTTCGGCGCAAGCCGGCGCGATAGGCGGAAATGGATCTGGCCGTAAACCTGCCGCCGCGGCCAGGCCGCGACGCTGGCGAAGGGCTGGTAGTCGCGCTGCTGGGTCGAAGGTTCGGCCAGGGCGATGGCGTAGCACCGCGGGGTTCCGGGATCGCGGAACGCGCCCCAGGCGCCGAACATGCCCAGGCTGTCGCGCGCCAGAGCGGGTGCGGCGAGCAAAGCGAGGGCGCCAAGCAGGAGCGGGCGGCGGATCACCCGTGCCTCATCGCAAAATCGCGGCGCGCGTCAATCGCCGGCGTCGTTGACGAGGAGTACCGAATCGCCGCGCGCCAGCGCCCACAGGCTGAGCCCGGCGGCGGCGGCGCGCGCGACCGCGAGCGTGGTCGGCAGCGAGACGCAGGCCAGCGTGGTGGCCCCGCCACGCACCGCCTTTTCGACAATCTCGTAGCTGCACCGCGCGGTCGAGAGGACGAAGCCGGGCGCGAGGGCCCGGTCGGCGCGCGCCATCGCCCCGACCAGCTTGTCCATGGCGTTGTGCCGGCCGACGTCTTCGCGCGCGCAGCCGATCTCCCCGTCCTGGCCGGCCCACGCTGCGGCGTGAGCGGCGCCCGTGGTGTCGGTCAGCGGCTGATGCGCGGGCAAAGCGGCGAGCGCGGCGAATATCGCTGCGGGTGCAATTCGCCCGTGCCGCGCCACTCGCGGCAGCGGCCGCGCCACCGCCGCAAGGTTGTCGATCCCGCACAGCCCGCAGCTCGATTCGGCGACCCGGGCGCGGACCCGCTCGGTCAGCTGCGACACGCCCAGCCCGGCAAGCGTGGCGCGGACGATCCAGCCCTGCTCGACCTCTGCCACCGACAGGTCCGCAACGTCGGCGGCTCGCCCGGCGAGACCTTCGCCCAGCGCGAAGCCGACCGCGAAGTCCTCGAGCTCGCGCGGCGTCGCCATCATCACTGCATAGGACAGTCCGTTGAACTCGAGCGCGACCGGGGCTTCGGGAACCCACTCGCGCAAGACGCGCTGCTCGGTTCCGTCCGCGCCGATCCGGACGACGCCCGCGGTCACATCCGCTTGAGCGCGCAGAGCTTGTTGCCGTCGGGATCGCGCAAGTAGGCGAGGTAGAGGCTGCCCATCCCGCCGGTGCGCACCCCCGGCGCGTCTTCGATCGCGGTGCCGCCATTGGCCACGCCCGCGGCGTGCCAGGCGTCGGCCTGCTCGGGCGAATCCATCGCGAAGCCGATCGTGCAGCCGTTACCCGCGCTGGCCGCCTGGCCGTCGATCGGCGGGGTGACCATGAAGATCCCGCCGTTGTGCATGTAGATCAGCCGGCCCTTGTCGTCCTGCATCCCCGGCTTGCCGCCCATCGCCTCGAAGGTGGCATCGTAGAACGCCTTCGAGCGGGCGACGTCGTTCGATCCGACCATGTTGTGACTGTACATGCCATCCTCCTGTCATGGGTTGCGAATTGCTACGTCTAGGCGCAGCGCCGGCGTCGTCAACCGCGGCGGTAGCTTGCGGTTCAGGTTGGCCGCCATAGGATGGCGCGATGCATAAAGTCGCCCGCTTCGCTCTGCTCGCCGGCCTGGTCGCCGCTCCGCTCCGCGCCGAGACGCCGATCGCCGATCTCAAGGTGTCGCTGCGCTGCGCCGCAGCCTTCGGGATCGTTGCCAATGAGCAGCAGCGCGGGATCGCCGCTGCCCGCGCCGACTATCCGCCGCTCGGGGCGCGCGGGCGCGAGTTTTTCGTCCAGGTCGGGGCGCGGCTGATGGACGAGGAGAAGCTCGACCGGCCCGCGATGCAGGCCCGCTTCAAGGCCGAGGTCGAGGCGCTCCAGGCGGAATCGATGAGCGCCGCCGACCCTAGGGCGAGCGTCGCGGCGATCATGGGCCCGTGCCTCAAGCTACTCGATGCGAGCGTGCCCGACGCCGGTCGGACGCCGTAGCCGTCTGGTCGAGCGGGCGCAGGCGGCGGCGTATCGAGCGGCTAAAGCAGCCGGCAAGAACGGTTTTTGGGGATCGGCGCGTGGCCCAGCGGCATTTTGAAGGCACGACCTGCGCCGCCGGGCTGGTGCTCGCGCTCGGGCTGGCTTCGCCCGCGTTCGCCGCCGATGACGCCGCCGAGCAGGCCGAAGTGGGGAGCGGCGCGGCCCCGGCCGCCGACGACGCGCGCCAGGTCTATACACCCGCGGACTTCGCCCGCTTCGCCCCGCGCAATGCGTGGGACATGGTCCGACAGATCCCCGGCTTCACCGTGCGCGAGAACGATCAGGGACGCGGGCTCGGCAACGCCACCGGCAACATCCTGATCAACGGCGCACGGCCGACCAACAAGAGCGACGATTTCGCCACTCAGCTGTCGCGTATCCCGGCGAGCTCGGTGGTCCGGATCGAGGTGGTCGACGGGGCGTCGCTGGCGATCCCGGGGCTCTCCGGCCAGGTCGCCAACATCGTGGTCAAATCGGGCGGGGCGAAAGGCCAGTTCAGCTGGACCCCGGACATTCGCGCGCACTTCGCCGATCCCATCCTGCTGCGCGGCGAAGTTTCGGTCAGCGGCAAGACCGGCAATCTCGACTATTCGGTGGGCTTTACCGAGCAGGGCAACCGCTCGGGCGCGGGCGGGCCGACCACGATCACGCTCGCCAACGGCACCCTGTTCGAAACCCGCGACGATCGCTGGAAGGGCAATTTCGACCAGCCCAAGTTCAACGCGCGGCTCGGGCTCGATCTCGGGGGCGGGGCCAAGGCCAATCTCAACGGGTCGATCCAGCGCGGCTGGTTCGCATATCGCGAGATCAGCCAGCGCGACCGGCCGGCCGGGATCGATCGCGTCCGCCTGATCAACGAGGACGAGGACGCCTGGGCGTACGAGCTGGCGGGCGACGTGCAGTTCCCGCTCGCCGGGGGTCAGCTCAAGCTGATCGGTCTCAGGCGCTTCGCCGACAGCGATTACAGCTCCGACGCGGTTACCCAGCTGGCCGACAGCAGCGCCCCGTTCGGCGACCTCTACCGCCAGCAAACCGGACTCGGCGAGACCATCGCCCGCGCCGAATACGGGTGGAAGATGCTCGGCGGCGACTGGCAGCTGTCGGGCGAGGGCGCGTTCAACCGCCTGACCAGCGCCGCGGCGACCGGAACGCTCCAGCCCGGCGGCGGCTTCGCCGAAACCCCGTTTTCGCCGGGGACCGGCTCGGTGGCGGAGGACCGCTATAACGGCAGCCTCAGCTACGGCCGCGCGCTGGGCGCAAAGCTCAACCTGCAAATGGTCGCCGAAGCGGAGTATTCGACCATCTCGCAAGGCGGGGTCGGGGGCATTCGCCGAAGTTTCCTGCGGCCCAAAGGCTCGGCCTCGGTGGCGTGGAAAGCCTCGCCGCAGTTCGACGTTTCGGTCAAGCTGATGCGCCGGGTGCTCCAGCTTTCGCTGTACGATTTCCTCGGCCGCCGCTTCCTCGGCGATGAAAACGAAAACGCCGGCAACATGGAACTGGTCCCGCAGCAGGACTGGACACTCGAAATCGAAGCCAATCGCCGGCTCGGCAAGTGGGGCAGCACCAAGCTGCGCCTGACCGCCCGCGACGTGCAGGACTACGTCATGGTCGTACCGCTCCCCGGTGGCGGCGAATCGACCGGCAACATTCCTAAGGCGCGCGCCGCGGCGCTCGACTGGAGCGCGACGCTGCAGCTCGATCCGCTTGGGTTCAAGGGCGCCAAGCTCGATCTGCGCGCGCTGCTCCAGACCTCCTCGCTCAAGGACCCGCTGACCGGGGTGAGCCGCCAGTACAACGGCTTCACCGACACGATCCTCTCGGCGTCGCTGCGGCACGACATCCCCGGGTCGGACTGGGCGTGGGGGTTCAATGCCGAGTATTACCACCTCCAGCCGTCGTATCGGCTCCAGGAATTCGGCACTCAATACGAAGGGCCGGTGTGGGGCGGGGTGTTCGTCGAGCACAAAGACGTGTTCGGGCTGACCGTGAACGCCCGCGTCCAAAACGTCTTCAACGCCCGCAGCCTGTGGGACCGGACGGTGTTCAACGGCCCGCGCAATACCTCGAGCGTCGCCTTCCACGAGGACCGCGACCGCCTGATCGGCCCGATCTTCCGGCTCACCGTCAAGGGCAACTTCTAGCGGTTTTCCACCCATTTGCGCGGCGGTCCTGCCGCGCCCCGGTGGACGCCGCGCCGCGGCTTGGGCAAAGCGGCGGGCTATGTGGCAGCTCTACCAATTCCCGCTGTGCCCGTTCACCCGCAAGGTCCGCCTGCTGCTGAGCGAGAAGGGCGTCGGCTACGAGCTGTGGCGCGAGAACCCGTGGGAGCGGCGCGACGAATTCCTCGACATGAACCACGCCGGGCGGACTCCGGTGGCCCACAATCCCGAACGTGGGATCACCCTCTCCGACAGCCGCGCGATCTGCGAGTATTTCGAGGAAACGGTCGAGAAGAACCCGCTGATCAACGGCACCGCGGCGAACCGCGCCGAGATTCGCCGGCTGGTCGCGTTGTTCGACGAGAATTTCTTTCACGACGTCACCGCGCCGCTGCTCAACGAGCGGATGATGAAGCGGATCGTGCTACGCCAGTCGCCCGATTCCAAAGCGCTGCGCGAGGCGATGAAGCTGGCGCACGAGCACCTCTACTACATCGACTACCTGCTCGACCGGCACCGCTGGCTGGCGGGGGCGACGATGACGCTGGCCGATTTCGCCGCCGCGGCGCAGCTATCGGTGGCGGACTATCTCGGCGGGCTCGACTGGTCGGGCCACGGCGAGGCTGCGGCGTGGTATTCGGTGATCAAGAGCCGACCGAGCTTCCGGCCATTGCTCGCGGAACGGATGGAAGTGATCCAGCCGCCGAGCCACTACGCGGACGTAAACGCGTAGGGTGGTGCGCCTTCGACATCCGTCGAAGGCTTGCGGCACCAGCCCACTCCCCCACCCGGCCACCCATAGGTTAACCCTAAGTTCTGGGTGGCCGGGTGGGGGAGTGGGCTGGTGCCGCTCCCAGCCGTCAGGCTGGATAATGCGCGGCGAAGCGGCCGTGCTTGCGGTAACGGATCATCCAGCGATCGAGGAACAGGGCGAGTGGACGCGGGACGACGCCGAGCTGCTTGAGGCCCGGCAGCGCGCCCGAGGCGACGTTTCCGGCCCTGAGCAGCGCCCACTGGTCGCTCGATAGGGGTGCGAAAGGGAGCCAGCCGGTAAGCGCAGAAATCGCGCCGGAAACTGCATCGGGGAGCTCGATAAACGCGCGCTTGCGGTGTTGCGCATCCGCGATCCGGCGATTGAGCTCGAGCATCGTGACCACTTCGGGGCCGCCGATCTCGAAGGTCTTGCCGCCGTGTTTGCCCGGCGCGGCCAGCGCTTCGGCCACCGCGACTGCAGCATCGTCGACGAACAGCGGCTGGAGCTTCGCCGTGGGGCCGAACACCGGGAGCACCGGCAGTCGCGCGATCAGCCCGGCGAACAGGTTGATGAAATGATCGTCGGGGCCGAACAGCACCGAGGGACGCAGCACGGTCGCAGTGGGGAAGGCCGCTAGCACCGCCGCTTCGCCAGCCGCCTTGCTAGTGGCGTAATCGGTGCTCCCTTCGGCATCGGCGCCGATCGCAGATATCTGGACGAAGGCCTGCGCCCCTGCCGCTTTTGCCGCAGCAGCGACCCGCCCCGCGCCCGCACCCTGGATCGCATCGAGATCGCCGGCGAAGGCGCCGACCAGGTTGACCACCGCATCGGCCCCTGCGAGGACCGGGGCGAGGCTCGCCGGCCGGGTCACGTCGGCGCGCGCGATCTGAACCTGGCCGAGATTGCCGAGCGGCTTCAAACGGAAGGCGCGTTCGGCCTGGCGGCTGGCGATCCGCAGCCTTGCCCCGCGGTTCAGCAGCTCCTGCGCCAGGTGCCGCCCGAAGAACCCGCTGCCGCCGACCAGCACCACCAGCCGCCCACGCAAATCGCCGTTCATGTTCGCTCAATCCTGTATGCGCGAGGAATTGCCCCGCCCTTGGCACAGGGGGCGGGCGCGAGGCAATGGCCCGTCCCGTTCCGGTCCGCGGCGCGACAATCCTGTGGCGCGCGTCACCCGGCTGTGCCAGTCTGTGCGCTTCGCGAAAGATTCCGAGGGGATGATGGTCTTGTCCGGTTCGAATGCCATTCGTTTTGTCGTGGCCGCCGTCCTGGTGAGCCTCGCCGCGCCTGCGCTCGCCGGGGTGCCCGCCGATCCCGCCGGCTCGGGCGTGATCGTCGGCGCGGTCAACTGGTTGCAGGGGACGCTGCTCGGCACCGTCGCCACCGTCGCCGCGGTGATCGCGGTCGCCGCGGTGGGCTTCATGATGCTCACCGGCCGGATCAACTGGCGCCACGGCGCGGTGGTGATCCTGGGTTGCTTCATCCTGTTCGGCGCGGCGAGCATCGTCGCGGGGATCCGCGCCGCCGCGGTGGGCGGATAGGCTTTTCCCGATGGCCGGGTCCTTCAGGCGAGATACGGTGTTCCTGGCGCTGACCCGCCCGCAGATGTTCGCGGGGGTCACGCTCAACTGGTTCGTCGTCAACATGGTCGTCTCGGCCGACCTGTTCCTGATCTTCAAGTCGTTCTGGATCCTGCCGATTGCGCTGCTGATCCACCTCATCGGGGTGGTCGGCTGCCTGCGCGAGCCGCGCTTCTTCGATCTCTGGCTGGCGCGGGTGCGCAATTGCCCGCGGGTCAAGAATTACCGGATGTGGGGATGCAACTCCTACCGCGCCTGACCTCCGACGCCGACACCATGGCGCGCGAAGCTCCGGCTGGGCGGCACTTGCCGTATGCCCGGCACGTCGACGACGTCACGCTCGAGACCCGCGACGGACTGCTGATGCAGACCATCCGGCTCGGTGGGCTGCTGTTCGAGACCGCCGATACCGACGAACTCAACTACCGCGCCGAGCTGCGCGACGCGATGCTCAAGGCGATCGGCTCGTCGGGCTTCGCGGTCTATCACCACGTCGTCCGCCGCCGCGCCGAAGCCGCGCTCGAAGCGCGCTTTCCCGACGAGTTCAGCCGCAAGCTCGACGCGCGCTGGCGTGAACGCCTCGCCGCGCGCGAGATGTACGTCAACGAGCTGTTCCTGACGCTGGTGCGCCGCCCGCTGCAGGGCCGGGTCGGCCTGCTCGACCGGCTGCGCGGCGCCGCGGCGCGCACCACCACCGACCGCGCCGCCGCCATTGCCGCCGAGAAGCGCAGCCTCGACGCCGCGAGCGAGGCGCTGCTCGCTTCGCTCGGGTCCTATTCACCGCGGCTGCTGACGGTTTACGAGGGCGACGACGGGCACCGCTCCGAGCCGCTCGAATTCCTCTCCTACCTCTACAACGCCGAGATGCGCCCGGTGGTGCTGCCCCACGGCGATCTCGGCCAGCATGTCCCGTTCCGCCGCGCCAGCTTCGGCCAGGACGCGTTCGAACTCGGCCCGGCGGGGAGCCTGCCGCGCAGCTTCGGCGCGGTGGTTTCGATCAAGGACTATCCGGCGCAGACCCTGCCGGGGATGTTCGACGAGCTCTACCGCATGCCGTTCGAGATGACGGTGAGCCAGAGCTTCGCCTTCGTCGAGCGCGGCGAGGCGCTGGGGCGGATGAACCTGGCGCTGAGAAGGATGCGTTCGACCGAGGACGAGGCGCTGTCGCTGCGCGCCGAGCTGGCCCAGGCCAAGGACGACGTCGCCGCCGGGCGCGCCGGGTTCGGCGAGCATCACACGACGGTGACGATCCACGCCGATTCGCTCCAGGCGCTCGATACACAAGTGGCCGAAGTCACAGCGGTGCTCGCCGACCTCGGGCTGGTCGCGGTGCGCGAGGACATCGCGCTCGAGCCGGCGTTCTGGGCGCAGTTCCCCGGCAACTTCAAATATATCGCCAGAAAAGGCTTGGTCTCGACCGGCAACTTCGCCGGGCTCGCCTCGCTCCACAATTTCCCGGTCGGGCGCCCGCGCGGCAACCACTGGGGCGACGCGGTGACGCTGTTCGAGACCACCGCGGCGGGACCCTATTTCTTCTCCTTCCACCACAACGATCTCGGCAACTTCACCGTGATCGGCCCGTCGGGTTCGGGCAAGACCGTGGTGGTGAACTTCCTCCTCGCCCAGGCGCGCAAGTTCAGCCCCCGGATCGTGTTCTTCGACAAGGATCGCGGGGCCGAGCTGTTCATCCGGGCGATCGGCGGGCAGTACGACCGGCTCCGCCCCGGCGCGCCCAGCGGCCTCAACCCGCTCCAGCTCGCCGACACCGCGGTCAACCGCCAGTTCCTGCTCGAATGGCTGACCATGCTCGTCGGCGGGGCCGAGGGCGACGAGGTCGAGACGATCAAGGACGCGATCGAGGCCAATTTCGCCCAGCCGCGCCCACACCGCCGGCTGAGCCACCTGGTCGAGCTGTTTCGCGGGCACAAGCGGCCCAAGGCGGGCGATCTGCATGCGCGGATGCGTCCGTGGTGGGGCGAGGGCGAGCGCGCCTGGCTGTTCGACAACGAGGCGGACCTGACCGATCTCAGCGCCGCCACTGTCGGCTTCGACATGACCGCGATCCTCGACGATCCGGTCGCGCGGACCCCGGCGCTGCTCTATTTCTTCCACCGGGTCGAGGAACGGCTCGACGGCAGCCCCGCGATCATCGTCGTCGACGAAGGCTGGAAAGCGCTCGACGACGAGGTTTTCGTCCGCCGGATCAAGGATTGGGAAAAGACCATCCGCAAGCGCAACGGGATTGTCGGTTTCGCCACCCAGTCGGCGCAGGACGCGCTCGAAAGCCGCATCGCCAGCGCGATCATCGAGCAGGCCGCGACGCAGATCTTCATGATCAATCCCAAAGCGCGGGCAGAGGACTATATCGACGGCTTCGGGCTGACCCCGCACGAGTTCGAACTGGTCCGCACCCTGCCCGACAATTCGCACTGCTTCCTGATCAAGCACGCCAACGAAAGCGTCGTGGCGCGGCTCAACCTCACCGGCGAGCAGGACCTCCTCACCATCCTCTCGGGCCGCGAGGCGACGGTGCGATTGTTCGACGAGCTGGTCGAGCGCACCGGCAGCCTCAACCCCGGCGACTGGATGAAGCCGCTGCTGGAGCGCGCCTAGATGGCCTGCGAACAGGTCAACACCGGTCAGCGCTTCGTCGCCGAGATGCTCGGGCACATCGACTGCCAGGCGCAGGCGATCGGCGCTTACGGCTACGGCGCGCTGAGCGACCCCAACTCGGCGCTGGCCGCCGCCTTCACCGGGCTGCTCACGATCTTCGTCGCGATCTTCGGGCTCAGGCTCATCGCGGGCGAGCCGCTGGGCGGGCGCGATGTGGTTGGCGACGTGCTGCGGGCCGCGATCGTGGTCACGCTCGCGACCAGTTGGCCGGCCTGGCGCACGCTCGGCTACGATGTCGTGATCAAGGGGCCAGACGAGATCGCCGGGGCGATCGCCGGCGCCTCGGAGCTCGCCGCGCCGGGCGGCGACATGACCGCGCGGCTGCAATCGGCCGACGACGGAATCGTCCTGCTCACGGTTTTCGGCACCGGGCGCAACACCGGCGGGGCCAACCGCAGCGACACTATCGGCGATTCGTTCCGCGGGATCGCGCTCGCCGACCAGCAAGGCCTAGCTGACGGCCGCATCGCCTTTCTCGCCGGGGTGATTGCGCCGCTGGCGATTGTCCGGCTCGGGGCCGGGCTGCTCCTCGCGCTCGCGCCGGTAGTGGCCGGGCTGCTGCTGTTCGCGGGGACGCGCGACCTGTTCTTCGGCTGGCTCCGCGGCCTGGCTGCGATGTTCTTCGGAGCGGTGGCGCTGAGCATCGCAATCGGGGTCGAACTCGCGGTGCTCGAGCCGTGGCTGCGCGACGCGCTGGCGCTGCGCGAGGCGCAGGTGCTCACCCCCTCGGTCCCGACCGAGCTCAGCGTGATTACCTACGCCTTCGCGCTGGTCAGCTTCGGGTTCCTCGCCGGTGTGGCCAAGATCTTCTTCTTCGGCGGGTTCGGCGTTCCGCGCCTGTTCGCGGCGAGCCGCAGCACATTCCGCGAAACCGCCAGCGTGCGCGGCGAGCAGGGCCTGGTCCCGGTCGGCGATGCGCCCTCGCGCGCCTTCGTCGTGGCCGAGGCGGTGGCGCAGACGCTGCGCCGCGAAGAACGCAGCAGCGATCGCATCCGGACGATCGGCGGCGCGGCGCTGGCGCGCAACGAAGCGCGCAGCGCAAGCGGGATCGAACCCCAGGTCGCGCTGGGCAGCAGCTATCGCGGCAGCGAGGCGCGGCGGCTCGGGCGCGGCTCTGCCGCGGGTGAAAGGCGAGACTCGAAAGCATGAACAAACCCGAAGCCCAGAACCTGGCGGACTACTACCAGGCGGCCGAAACCTGGTCGGAAGACCGCGCGCTCGATTTTGAAAAGTCGCGCCGCACCGCGTGGATCGTCGCCGGTGTGGCGGGCGCCGTCGCGCTGCTCGAGGCGATCGCGCTGGTCCTGCTGTTCCCGCTCAAGACGGTGGTCCCCTATACCCTGCTGGTCGACCGCCAGACCGGCTATGTCGAGGCGATCAACCCGCTCGAGCGCGCCACCGTCGCGCCCGATACCGCGCTGGTCCGCTCGTTCCTGGTGCAATACGTGATCGCCCGCGAGGGCTTCGACTTCGACCAGCTCAACGACAGCTACCGCAAGGTCGCGCTGTGGTCGGCGGGCGAGGCGCGCAGCCGCTACATCGCCGACACGCAAGGCTCCAACCCCGCCAGCATGCTCGCCACCCTGCCGCGCCGCGCAGTGGTCCAGGTCCGGGTGCGCAGCGTCTCCTCGCTCGGGGCCGATACTTCGATGGTCCGCTACACCACCACCCGCACCGATCCCGGCGCACAGGCGCAGGGGCCGCAATACTGGGCGGCGGTGATCAAGTACCGCTTCAGCGGCGCGGCGATGAGCGCCGAGGACCGCATGACCAATCCGCTCGGCTTCCAGGTGCTGCGCTATCGCCGCGACGCCGAGACGCTGCCCGAAGCGGCGCCCGCGGCGGCCCCGGCGGTCGTGCCGGTTCCGGTCCAGATCGTCCCGGCGCTGCAGCCGGCGCAGCCGCAGTGAAACGGGCGGTTCGCCTCGCCGCAGCCTTGTCGCTCGCGCTGGCGGGCGCAGCCGGCGCGCAGACGCTCGACGGCGACGGCCGCGTCGCGGTGGTGCGTTTCGAGGAAGGCGCGATCGTCCCGCTGCGCAGCGCAGCGGGCAACGGGCTGACCATCATCTTCGCGCCGGGCGAGCGCGTCCAGGCCTTCGAGGTGGCCGATCCGGCGGCGCTCGAGGTGTCGCTCTCGGGCAGCACCGACAGCCTCTTGGTCAAGACGCTGAGCGCACCGGGCAATCCGCACCTCAGCGTCCGAACCCAGCTGCGCAACTACACCTTCCACGTCCAGCTCGGCCCGCCCGAGAGCGCAACCTATGTGGTTCGCTTCGCCTATGGCCCCGCGCCAGCTGCGGTTCCGGCCGGGTCGGTGGGCCGCTACAAGATTTCCGGGACGAAGGCGCTGCGCCCCTCGCGGATCGGCGACGACGGGGTGCGGACCTATCTCGAATGGGCGCCCGACCAGGCGCTCCCCGCGGTCTTCGCGCTCAATCCGCTGGGCGGCGAGGAAATGGTCGACGGCTATATGCGAGGCGGCGTGTTCACGATCGACCGCATCCACCCGCGGCTGGTGTTCCGGATCGACAAGAAGAGCGCCAAGGCCGAGCGGGTCGGCGCGGGGAAGGGCGAGCGATGACCACGACCACTGCCGCAACCGACGAAGACCTCAGGCCGCAGGTCGGCCGCGCGGTGAGCAACCGCGGCGTGTGGCTGTTCGGCGGCGGGCTGGCGGTCGCTGCGATCCTGCTGTTCGTCGCGCTCGAATCGCGCCGCGCCGAAGTGATCAGCCCGGCGACGACTCCGGGGCGCGACGCCGCCGCCGGGATCATCGCCCCCCCGCCCGCGCTGGCGCTGCCCGGGGGCGACCCCGAAACCGGGCTGTTCACTTACGGCGGCGTTCCGCGCAGCCCGCTGGTCCCCTCCTTCGCCCCGCAGATGCTCCCTGTGGTCCCGATCACGCCGCGGGTTCTGCCGGTGGTCCCGGTCGCCCCGACGATGCGCGCTCCGCAGTTCTACGATCCGGAAAGTCCCGATCCGGTCTATCGCCCGACCGTGCCGACCGTGGTCGTGCCGCTGCCCGATTCGAACGAGCCGGGAGTGGCCACCGCGGTTGGAACCACCGCGCGGCTCGCCGGCGGGCGCGTCGCCGCGACGCGCTTTTCCAACCCCGCGCTGACCGTGCCGCAGGGCACGGTAATCCAGGCGGTGCTCGAAACCGCGCTCGATTCGAACCGCCCGGGCTTCGTCCGCGCGATCGTCAGCCGTGACGTTCGCAGCTTCGACGGCAGCAAGGTGCTGATCCCGCGGGGCAGCCGGCTGTTCGGCGAGTACAAGGCCGATCTCGCCGATGGGCAGAACCGGGCCTTCGTCACCTGGCAGAAGCTGACCCGCCCCGACGGGGTGCAGATCGCGCTCGAAAGCCCCGCCGCCGATCCGCTCGGCCGCGCCGGGATCAAGGGCAAGGTCAACACCCACTTCTTCACCCGCTTCGCCAACGCGCTGCTCCAGTCCGCGCTCGACATCGGGGTCGGCGTGGCGACCCGCAGCGCCACCGGGGGGGATACGGTGGTGCTCGGCCTGCCCGGCAGCCAGCAGACTGTGATCAACCCGCAGTCGCAGAGCATCAGGCCGACACTTTCGGTCCGGCAGGGATCGAGCGTGTCGGTGTTCGTCGCGCGCGACCTCGATTTCTCGACCGTAGAGTAGCCGGACCGGCGATGCCCGCGGCGCTGCGCACGGTCTATCTCGACAGCTACCTCGCGCCGCTGGCCGGGTGGCTGGCGCGCGAGGATGTCACCGACATCTACGTCAACCGTCCCGGCGAACTGTGGCTCGAGACGCTGGGCTCGGCGCCCGAACGGCTGGAAGCCCCCGAGCTGACCCGCGAGGTGCTCGCCCGGCTGGTCCGCCAGATCGCCGCGATCACTGCGCAGGGGATCAACCGCGAGCATCCGCTGCTCGCCGCGAGCCTGCCCGGGGGCGAGCGGGTCCAGGCGGTGATCCCCCCCGCGACCCGCGGCGAGATCGCGCTGGCAATCCGCAAACACGTCTCCGCAGGGCTTTCGCTCGACGATTACCGCGCGCAAGGCGCGATCGAACGGACCCGGCTGGTCGCAGCGAGCGACCTTGCCCCGCGCGGCGAACGGCCGGCGGAAGGGGCCGATCCGCTCGACCTGCTGCGCGCCGCGGTGCGCGAAAAGCGCAACATCCTGATCTCGGGCGGCACCTCGAGCGGCAAGACCACCTTCGTCAATGCGCTGCTCCAGGAAATCCCGCGCGACGAGCGGCTGGTGACGATCGAGGACACGCCGGAACTCCAGCTGGTTCACGACAACGCGGTCGGGCTGATCGCCGCGCGCGGCAATCTCGGCGAGGCCGAGGTGACCGCTGAGGACCTCCTGATCGCCTCGCTCCGCCTGCGCCCCGACCGGATCATCCTCGGCGAAATCCGCGGGGCCGAGGCGGTGACTTTCTTACGCGCGGTCAACACCGGCCACCCCGGCTCGATGAGCACGATCCACGCCGACAGCCCGGTGCGCGCGATCGACCAGCTCGCGCTGCTGGTGCTCCAAACCGGCACCCGGATGGCGTGGGACGACGTCATCCAATACGTCCGCGCCAGCCTCGACGTGATCGTCCAGCTGAAGATTTCCGGCGGGCGGCGCGAAGTGGCCGAAGTGCTGGTGATGGATTGAGCGGTCGCGCTAGCTCCGCCGACGGGTCATCGCCCAAGTGCACCTTTTGCGGCCTGTCGCGAGGCGAGACAAAATAGTCCAAATGATTCGAAAATCACCGCTTTTAACCGCCTGTTAGCCATGTTAGCCTCCGTCGGTTCGCACCAAGGATGGTGCGAGTCTTTCAGGGGACCGGACACTCTTCGTTGCGAAAAAGACAAGGTGGTCGCCGCACCCTTGAGCCTGTCTTCTCCCTGATCGAACCGATCGAACCTCCGCTGCCTGCCGGCTCGTCCGGACCGGCGGAAATTGCGATGGAGAAGGCGATGCAACGTATCTGGACCAAGCTATTTGCCGCGCTGGCGGTGCTCATGGCGCTTTCCGCCACTCCCGCCGCCGCGCAGGCCACCCGCACCTGGGTTTCGGGCGTGGGCGACGACGCCAACCCGTGCAGCCGCACCGCGCCGTGCAAGACCTTCGCCGGTGCGATCTCGAAGACCGCCGCGGGGGGTGAGATCAATTGCCTCGATTCGGCCGGATTCGGCGGCGTCACGATCACCAAGTCGATTACCCTGAGTTGCGTGGGCGTGATCGGCGGGGTGTTGGTTGCCGGGACGAACGGGATCATCGTCAACGCGGCGACAACCGACCGCGTAGTGTTAAACGGCCTGGACATCGAAGGTCTCGGAACCGGGCTTAACGGGATCCGCATACTCCAGGCGCGCGACGTTGTTGTCACCAATACATACATCCGCAATTTCCGGGGCGCCCCCGGGAACGGCATCAGCATTGCCGGGGCGACCTCGGTCAGCCTGACCATGAAGGATTGTGTCCTTTCCGGGAACACGGTTGGAGTGGACGTCCGCAACACCGCCGGCACCGGTAAGGCGCGAATCTACAACTCGCTAATCGTCGACAGCGGATTCGGAGTCCAGGCGACCAATGCCAACAACACCGCCGAAATCTCGGGCAACGAGATCGTTCGGGGGACGGCGCTCAACGCGGTTACGGGCGGGATCATCAATTCCTATGGGGATAATATCCTGACCGGCGGCACCGCGCCAACGATCGTGCCGAAGGGCTGAACTGCGCCCACAGGGCATGGGATGGACCGGGCCGCTTCCGCCTTCGGGCGGGGCGGCCTGTTCTGTTCGAATGCATCGTCCGCGGCAGTGCGCGGTTGCCGAGCGAACCGGCCTTTTCGATAGTCGGCACGTTCACCGCCGTGAGACTGCAGGCAGCGGAGCACGCCGGGCGCACCGCGGGACGTTTCACAAGCGCCGCTGCTGACTAGGATCGGGTTTGCTGCCAACCGCCAACATGCTGTGGGTCGAAGGGCGGCTCGGTCCGGTCGAACGGGCGTGCATGCGCTCGGTGCTGGCTCAGGGGCACAGGCTGATCTTGTGGCACTACGCGCCGCTCGAAGGTGTGCCCGAAGGCGTCGAACTGCGCGATGGTGCTGCAATCGTGCCGCGCGAGCGGCTATTCCGGCATGTCCCGACCGGTAGCTATTCGTTGTTTTCGAATCTGTTTCGCTACGAATTGCTCAGGCAAGGGCATGGCTTGTGGCTCGATGGCGATGTCTATCTGCTCAAGCCCATCGCAAGCGGCGACGGGCATGTCTTCGGCTTTGCGCAGCCTGGAACGGTGGCAAGCGCGATTCTGGGCATGCCGGCCGGTTCGCCCGTATTGACCGACTTGATCGGCTATTTCGATGCGCGGCGCGTTCCTCCGTGGCTGCCGATCCGCTGGCGGTTGCGATACGCCTGGCAAAAGGTGCTGCGGGGTACTTACCGGATCGAAACGATGCCTTGGGGAAATCTCGGCCCCGTGGCGCTCACCAACGCTATTGCCCGCCACGGCCTCCAGGACAGAATTCGCAACCAGGCGGTTTTTTCGCCGTGGACCTGGCGTGAGGCTCACTGGATATTTGACCCCGACATGCACCTGGAAGATCGGGCGACCCAGCAAACGCTGGCAGTACATCTGTTCAACGAAATCATCAGGTCGGCCAAGGATTCCCGGCCCGCAGCCGGCTCCTTCCTGGAGCGGCTGCACCAGGAAGGAGGCTAGGATATCTAGTCGCGGCTGAGCCTCAAAATGCGGGCCGCGCGTCGCAACCGGCGTTGGAGCGTAATCCGGGCGGGGCCGCGAAGTGTGGCGAATTGCAGGTCGGTGGGCTGGGTCGCCAGAAATCGCTCCCGCCATTCCGCGTTGATCGCATCGCGCTGAATGGAGGTGGACAATTGACCCGGATCGATTCTGGCCACCTCATCGATCCCCATGCGCGAGCGGATGCGGTCGATTGTAGCTGGCGGGTCGGCCATCACGCGTTCGTAGGTAAGCCGGATCGGATTGGTCCCGGAACGGCTGAAATATAGCTGCCAGCCGGCATTCCAGCGCAAGATCAGTTCGAGGTAATCGCGAATCAGGGCCGCGTCGAAGCGCGGCATATCTTCCCGCGACGCGCCGGCAAAATAGGTCTTGGTCAGCGCCGCCCGGGTGAGCGAGATTGCCTGGCCCAGCACATCTTCGCGTTCGAGAAAGATCGGCACGGGATTGCCGAGGCGCTTGAACAGCTCAGAGCCGTGCTGTTCGAACTGGGCGGCGAACAGCTTCGCGCCAAAGACCCCGTTCGAAGTGCAACCGAAGCGCAAGGCCGCCGCGACTTGCCCAGCGAGATCGAGCGGATATTCCGGAGACCCGAGGCGCCGCATCCCGGGCCCGCCGAAGTATTCGTGAGGACGGCCAAGACAGCCGGTTGATCGCAGAAGGTCGCACAAATAGTAGGATCCAGTGCGGGGTGTGGCGCAGATGACGTATCCTCGCGTGGCTCTGACTCCGGCTGGCTTATCCCCCTCGAGCCAATGGGCAAGCGGCGAGTCGCCGCCGTCGCGGGCAGGTTGTTGCGTCGATGACCCAGCCCCCGACGGACGAGACCGAAAAGCTAACACCGTTTCCACTCGAACACCTCGCCGGGACCCAGTGCGCGCACATTGATGCGTTCCCGCAACAGTGCGATCGACTGACCTAGAAATCGCGCCAACCGTGGTGAAATCTCGGCGATTCCGACGATCGCCAGTGCGCTCATATCGCGCCACGGATTGATGAAGCTCGCACGGCGGAGAATCTCGCCGAACATACGCGGGCGTTCGAGCGCGAGGATGCTCAGTACTGCGACCGAATAGTATGCCGCCACCGAAACCTTGGGATTGCTGGCGTCGGAATCGCGATAATGAAACTGCCGATCGATCTTGCGGAGCACTTTCTGGCGATTGTCGCGCAAACGCGGGTGCTGGCCGGCAAAGCGGATCGACACCAGTGGGCGGGCGGTGACGAGTAACCGACCCCGCTGCGCCAAGCGCTCGTACAAACCCAGGTCTTCGAAGTAATCGGTGTTGGGTTGGTATCCACCAACAGCGTCGAAATCGCGGCGACGGTACATGATGCTGGGATGGGCGAAGGGTGGCGCATGGCCGAGAATGCGTCCCGGTGTGGCGCGCCGCAGCAGCCTGCCCTGCGCATCGATCATGTCGAAGGTCGATCCGACCAGCACCGCATCGGGATTGTCGCGCAGCACGGCAAGTTCGCGCGCGAGCCGCTCGGGCCTGGCGATGTCGTCCGCGTCCATTCGGGCGACTAGCTCGGTAGCGGCGAGCGCGGCCGCGGCATTCGAGCTGGCGCACGGCCCAAGCCGCCGCTCGCCCCGCACCACGGTGATCCGGGGATCGCGCTTCGCCCAGTCGAGCGCAACCTCGTGGGAACCGTCGGTCGAATGATCGTCGTAAATCGCAAGAACGAGGCTGCGATGGGTCTGCGCGAGTATGCCGGCGATCGCCTCGTGCAGGTAGGGCAGTGCGTTGTAGACCGGCATGACCACCGTAATCGTCTCGTCTGCGCCCGGGCTATGCTCGGCCATCGGCGCCCGTCCAGATCGTTCCGAATGCCATTGCCTGAGCCCCGTTCCCGTGCCAGACCCCGCCACGTCATCGCGTTGCGGCGATGGCCCGATCGGCGGCGGGGCGATTTTTCACACATGCGTGCGCAACCGGCACTCCACCGCCGCTTAAACCTCGGCGCAACGCTGCGCAACCTGTGGGATTTCGTCAATCTTTCGGGCTCGGCCGGGCGTCGACTGGTGGCTGTCAGCATCGTCCTCACCGCCGGCGCAGCGATCGTCGATGCCGCTTCACTGGCGCTGTTGCGATACACCCTTGGCGCGGGCGGGACGAGCAGCGGGGATCTTGGGCTGAAAGCCGCGGCAGCGTTTCTGCTGGCGGCGCTGGCCGGTTCGGCATTGCGCCTGGCGGCGCAGAACCGCACCGTCGCCGCGCAGTTCGAAGTCGGGCGCGCGCTCGCCTTGCGGGCGTTCGTGACCCTGCAGCGCCAGTCTTATGCCGACTATCTGCGCGGCGGCGCGTCCGAGGGCTTCGCCGTGTTCGAACGCCTGATCGCGGTCGCCTACTTCGGGATCAACCCGATGATCGCCGGGGCCGTTGCCCTGCTCAGCGCGGTGGTAATCCTGTGCGGGATCGCCCTGCTCTATCCGCTCGCCGCGGCGCTGATGGCGCTGGTCCTGCCGGCGCTCGCGCTCGAGACCGCCCTACGTGGTCGCAAGCGAGAGACCGCGGGGCTGTCGAGCCTGTCACGCCAACGTTCGCTCCTGCTCTACGAGGCGCGCGCAGGGTTCCGCCATATCCTTCTGGCCAACGGCGAGGCGCGGATGTGCGAGGATTTCGCCCGCACCGAAACGCGCTATCGCGCCGAGCAGGCGCGGGCGATGTTCGCCAGCCAGTCGTCGCGCTATACCGTCGAGATCGCCGGGTTGCTGATCGCGCTGGGAGTGCTGGCGTTTTATGCTTGGCGCCCGGCTCCGGGAGTGCGGCTCGTGCCGCTGCTGGCGGTGATCGCGCTCGCGACGTTTCGCCTGTTACCGCAGATCGCGACGCTGCGTTCTGCGCTCCAGCAAATCACGCTCCACGCCGACGTGACCGACGATATCCGCAACCTGGTGACCGGGCCGGAACCGCGGTCGGCCGCACCACCGACCGAGCCGGTCCGACTGACCCGCGCGATCGCGCTCGACCAAATCTCGTTGTCCCGAGCGGATCGGCCTACGACGCTTGACCGGCTCGATCTCGAAATCCCGCGCGGGGCGCGGGTCGGGATCATGGGCGAGAGCGGGATCGGCAAATCGTCGCTGCTCGACATCGTTTGCGGCGCAATCGCGCCCGATGGCGGAGCCGTTCGCATCGACGACACGCGGCTGGGCCCGGACAACGCCGCAGCATGGCGGGAGCGGATCGGCATGGTTTCGCAAGAACCCATGCTGCTCGGCGCGACTCTGCGCGAAGCCGTGCTGTTCCCGCAGCGGCCCGAGCAGGCCGATCCGGAACGATTTGCCCAGGCTGTAGCCGCGGCCGGGGTCGATACGATGGTCGCGGGGTTTCCACTGGGCCTCGACACCCCGGTGGGAGAAACCAGCAGCCTGCTTTCAGGGGGGCAGCGGCAACGTCTCGCGCTGGCGCACGCGCTCTATCGCGCCCACGATCTCCTCCTGCTCGACGAGGCGACCGGGCAGCTCGATGCCGAGACCGAGGCGCAGATCGTCGCCACGGTTGCGGCCCTTCCGCGAAACCTGACGATCGTCATCGCCAGCCACCGCCGCGCCGCCTTTGCCGGTTGCGACGCGATCTACCGGCTCGAGCGCGGCAAGCTGGTCAGGGCCGACTGACGAACGCCCGGCAGCGTGCTTCGAGCGGCGCGACGTGCGAGGAGACCCACTGCGCCGACCACATCGAATCGCGCGGCGAAAAGAAGCAGGCCGCAGCTAATTCACCTGCCGCTCGCGCCCGGCCCAATAAGGCTCGCGCAGCTGGCGGCGGAGGATCTTGCCCGAGGGATTGCGCGGTAGCGCGGGAATGACGTCCACGCTCTTGGGCACCTTAAACCCGGCGAGGCGCTCGCGGGTCCAGGCGATTACGCTGGCGGGGTCGATCGCGTGCCCGGGCTTGGCCACGCAGACCGCCTTTACCGCCTCGCCCCAGGTCTCGTCCGGGACCCCGATCACCGCCACTTCGAGCACGTCGGGATGGCCATAAATCGCGCTCTCGACCTGCGCGGGATAAACGTTCTCGCCCCCGGTGATGATCATGTCCTTCATCCGGTCGTGGATGAACAGGTAGCCGTCGGGGTCGAGGTAGCCGGCGTCGCCGGTGGCGATCCAGCCGTCCGCGCTCATCGTCCTGGCGGTGGCTTCGGGCAGCTTCCAGTAGGTCAGCATGTTGGCGGTCGAGCGGGTGAAGATTTCGCCGATTTCGCCCGCCGCCAGGGGCTTGCCGTGCTCGTCGCGGATCTCGAGCTCGACCCCCGGCAGCGCCTTGCCCGCCGAGCGCATCCGCTCGTTGCCTTCGGGCGAATGGTCCTCGGGACCGAGCACGCAGATCGTGCCCGTCGTCTCGGTCATCCCGTAGTTCTGGACAAATTGCGCGCCGAACATCGCGATGCACTGGCGCAGCAGCTCGAGCGGGATCGGCGAGGCGCCGTACATGATGTATTTGAGCCGGCTGAAATCGGTCTGCGCGCAGTCGGGATGGTTGAGCAGCATCTGCAATGCCGCGGGGACGATGAAGAACCGCGTGCAGCCGCGGTTGGTCACCGCATCGAACACCCGGCTGGGTTCGAACTCGCTGAGCACGATCCCCGGCAGCCCCGCCGCAAGCGCGACGATGCCCAGCCCGGTCCCGCCGATATGCGCACACGGCATGGCGACCAGCACCGCCTCGTCCTCCTCGTAAAGCGTCC
This sequence comes from Novosphingobium sp., assembly GCA_050725835.1. GTDB lineage: Bacteria > Pseudomonadota > Alphaproteobacteria > Sphingomonadales > Sphingomonadaceae > Novosphingobium. Next base: position 10,840 of record JBOHIC010000041.1, on the reverse strand, counting down.
ACGGCAGCGGGTTTTCGAGCCCCGCCTTGCGCAGCCCGAACAGGTTGCGGTTCGATAGCACCGCGCCCTTGGGGTTTCCGGTGGTGCCCGAGGTGTAGAGCTGGAGCACCGCGTCGTCCGCGCCGGCGGGATCGAAGGGGGCGCGCTCGCTCGCCGCGATCCACGCCCGCGCCGCCTCGGCGGTGAAGCAGCGGACCAGCCCGGGGCGCTTGCCCAGCGTTTCGGCGCAGGCCTCGAACCCGTCGCCGAGGAACAGCACTTTGGCTTCGGCATCGTCGATGATCCACGCCGCTTCGGCCTCGGCCAGCCGCCAGCCGACCGGAACCATCACGATCCCGGCGCGGGCCGCGCCGAAGAACAGGGTGAAATAGGTCGCGCTGTTTTTGCCCAGCCAGGCGACGCGGTCGCCCTTGGCCAGCCCCAGCGCGATCAAGCCCGCGGCAACCCGCGCGGTTACGTCCTCCAGCCCGCGATAGTCGTAGCCGATGTCGTCGCCTTCGAGCGCAAGCCGGTCGGGGCGATCCTCCGCCCAGAAGCGGATGAATGCGTCGAACGAGAACAGGTCTCTGGTCCGCTGCGCGGTGCTCGGTGTCGGCATCCCGGTCTCCCCGCGCCGAATGTGGCGGTGAACCGCGATTGCCGCAAGCGGCATTGGCCACGGGCGCAAATCGGCCCGGCCATTGACAGCGTGTCATATCGATGTAACTACATAGCTACAATGGAGCTATGCCGATGACCGCCCAGTTCACCGCCCGCGAGTTCAATCAGGATGCCAGCCGCGTCAAGCGCGCGAGCCAGGCCGGCCCGGTGTTCATCACCGACCGCGGCAAGCCTGCCCACGTCCTGATGACGGTCGCGGCCTATGAAAGGCTGAAGAAGCGGCAGGCCGAATTGCCATTGGTGGCCTTTCTCGAAGCCCTGGCGCTCGACGGCCTCGATCTGACCCGCGAAGCCGATGCCGGACGGGATCCGATGCTTTGAAAGGCTGGCTGCTCGATACCAACGTCGTCGCATCGCTGATCGCGCCGGGTGGTGCGCCCAGCGTCAAGGCGTGGGCGGCGGGTCAGGCCGAAGATCGGCTGTGGCTCTCGGTGCTCACACTGGGCGAATACGACAAGGGCATTGCCCAACTCGCCGACGACGATCCCAAGCGCGCGGGCTATGTCGCCGCGCGCGATGCGCTGGAAACGCGATTTGCCGGCCGTATCGTCTCCGTGTCGGACCACGTGATCCGCCGCTGGGGGTCGCTGTCGGGTAAGATCCGACGCGATACCGGGCATCCGCCGCCGGTGATCGACACGCTGTTCGCGGCCACGGCAATCGAGCATCTGTTTTGCCTCGTCACTCGCAACACCAAGGACGTGGACGCAACCGGCGCGGAGCTGCTCAATCCTTGGGACGCCGAATGAACGCGCCCGACATCTTGCTCTCCGACAACCGCGTCGCTCAGCCCCCCGCCATCAGGCTGGCGTTGCCTCCCGCCGCGGTGGTGTCGATGCACGTCACTCGCTCGGTGGCGAAGCGGGCGAGGTAGTGGGGGCCGCCGGCTTTGGGGCCGGTGCCGGATAGGCCTTCCCCGCCGAACGGCTGGCTCCCGACGACCGCGCCGATCTGGTTGCGGTTGACGTAGAAATTACCGACCCGCGCGCGCGCTTCGACCAGTCGGCGGGTGGCGTCGATCCGGCTGTGGAGGCCGAGGGTCAGGCCGAAGCCGGTGGCGTTGATCGCCTCGATCACGGCTTCGAGTTCGTCTCCGGCGAAGCGCGCGACATGCAGCACCGGGCCGAAGTTCTCGGCGCAGAGGTCGGCGATGCTCTCGATCTCGATGATGGTCGGAGCGACGAAGCTGCCGGCCTTGGCGCTCTTGGGCAGCTCGCGCCGCCACACCGTGCGTCCGGCCTTCTTCATCGCCGCGATGTGCTTGTCGAGCGCGGCCTTGGCCTCGGCGTCGATCACCGGGCCGACATCGGTGGTGAGGTCTTCGGGATCGCCGATCACCAGCGCTTCGAACGCGCCGCGGATCATCGCGAGCATGCCGTCGGCGACGTCGTCCTGGAGGTAGAGCACCCGCAGCGCCGAGCAACGCTGGCCCGCGCTCTGGAAGGCGCTGGCGACCACGTCGCGGGTGACTTGCTCGGGCAGCGCCGAGCTATCGACGATCATCGCGTTCTGCCCGCCAGTCTCGGCGATCAGGATCGCCAGCGGGCCGTCGCGGTTCGCCAGGCTGCGGTTGATCGCGCGCGCGGTCTCGGTCGAGCCGGTGAAGGCGACCCCGGCGATCTGCGGCAGCGCTGTGAGCGCTGCGCCGACCGTGCCGTCGCCGGGGACCAGCTGGAGGACGTCGTCGGGAATCCCCGCCTCGTGGCACAGCCGCACCGCGAGCGCGGCCACCAGCGGCGTCTGCTCGGCGGGCTTGGCCAGCACGCTGTTGCCCGCGGCCAGCGCGGCGGCCGCCATGCCGATGAAGATCGCCAGCGGGAAGTTCCATGGGCTGATCGTGACGAAAGTGCCGCGCCCCGCCAGCCGCAACCGGTTGCTTTCGCCGGTCGGGCCGGGCAGCTCGACCTCGGTGAATTGCGCGCGCGCCTCGGCGGCATAATAGCGCAGGAAATCGACCGCCTCGCGCAGCTCGAGCACGGCGTCGACCAGTGTCTTGCCCGCCTCGCGCCGGCACAGCGAGAGCAGCTCGGCGGTGTGCGCCTCGAAAGCGTCGGCGGCCTTGTCGAGCAGGTCGGCGCGCGCTTCCGCGCCCAGCGCGTCCCATGCGGGTTGAGCGGCGGCGGCGCGTTCGGCGGCGAAAGCGACGTCCTTGGCGGTGGCCTCGCGCACCGTGCCGACCAGCCGTGCCGAATCGTGCGGCGAATGGACCTTGCGTTTGGTTCCGGCCTTGCCCGCCACCGCGGTCGGCTCGGCGTCCCAGCGCAGTCCGGAAAGCTCGGCGAGGCGGGCGTCGAGCGGCTCCAGCACCGATGGATCGGCCAGATCGACCCCGGCGCTGTTGGCGCGGCCGGGGAACAGGTCCCTGGGCAGCGGAATCGCCGGGTTGCGCCGGGTCTTGAGCATCGCCAGCTCGGTCACCGGATCGCCGACCAGCTCGGCCACCGGCACCTCGGCGTCGGCCATGCGATTGACGAAGGATGAGTTCGCCCCGTTCTCGAGCAGGCGGCGGACGAGGTACGCGAGCAGCTCCTTGTGCCCGCCGACCGGGGCGTAAATCCGCACCGGGGTGCGCTTGCCGCCCTCCTCGATCTTGGCGAGTTCGGCGTAAACGTCCTCGCCCATCCCGTGGAGGCGCTGAAACTCGAACTCGGTCTCGCCCGCCAGCGCCTTGATCGCGCCGACGGTGTAGGCGTTGTGGGTGGCGAAGGCGGGATAGATCGCATCGGGCGCGGCGAGCAGCTTGGCGGCGCAGGCGAGGTAGGAGACGTCGGTCGCGACCTTGCGGGTGAACACCGGGTAGTCGCCGTGCCCGCCGACCTGGCTGAGCTTGATCTCGCTGTCCCAATAGGCGCCCTTGACCAGCCGCACCATGATCCGGCGATGGTATTTGCGGGCCAGCGCGGTGACCCATTCGACCAGCGGCACCGCGCGCTTGGAATAGGCTTGCAGCGCAAGCCCGAAGCCCTGCCAGCCGCCTTCGAACAGCGCGTCGTCGGCGATCAGCGCCTCGATGATGTCCATCGACAATTCGAGCCGCTCGGCCTCCTCGGCGTCGATGGTGAAGTGGACGTTGGCCGCGCGCGCCTTGAGCGCGAGGGCCTTGAGCATCGGCACCAGCGCGGATTTCGCCGCCTCGGCGTGGAGGAAGTCGTAGCGCGGGTGGAGCGCCGAGAGCTTGACCGAAATCCCCGGCGAACCGACCATGTCGCCGTCGGCTTCCTCGGCGATCCGCTCGAGCGCCGCGTCGTAAGACTGGCGGTAGCGCTCGGCGTCGGCAAAGGTCATCGCAGCCTCACCCAGCATGTCGAAGCTGTGAGTCAGACCCTTCTTGCGCTCGGGCGCGGCGCGGGCGAGCGCTTCGTCGATATCCCGCCCGAACACGAACTGCCCGCCGAGGATCTTCATCGCCTGCAGCGTCGCCTGGCGGATCACCGGCTCGCCCAGCCGCCCGACCGCGCGGCCCAGCGCCTTGCCGAACCCGCGCGCTTCCTCGCGGCGCTGGTCGAGCACTCGGCCCGTGAGCATCAGCGAAAAGGTCGCGGCGTTGACGAAAGTCGAATCGCTCTCGCCCAGGCGCTCGCCCCACGCGACGCCCGAAAGCTTGTCGTGGATCAGCGCGTCGGCGGTGGCGGCGTCGGGCACCCGCAGCAGCGCCTCGGCGAGGCACATCAGCGCGATCCCCTCGTCGGTGCCGAGCCCGTAAGTCTGGAGGAAGGCGTCGAGCCCGCTCGCCTTGTGCGCCCGCGCGCCCTCGACCAGCCGCGCAGCAATCCGCTTGGCCGCGTCGTGCGCGGCGCTGGCCGGGGCCGCCTGGCGCAACCGCTCGGCGATGCACACCTCCTCGTCGAGACGGTAGGCGCGGCGGAGGGCGGTGCGGTCGAGACGGGTCGGCATGGCCCGCGCCCTAGCATTGGTTGCAACGGAAACAAACGTGCGCGGCATTGCGCGGCGGCGCGGTGCTGCTTAGGCCGGGTTCATGGCCGCCACCGTCCTTTCCGCGCCCCCGGCGCGCAGCCTGCCGCGCCGCGTGGGCCGCTTGCTGCGCGGGTTCTGGAGGATGCCGCTGGGCGACAAGGCGGCGCTGCTGCCCGCCTGGCTGCTGCTGCTGTTGGCCGCCGCGGCGCTGCGGCTGGTGCGCTTCAAGCGCCTCGCCCCGCTGCTCGGCCGGCCGCTCGGCGCGGTCGGTTGCGTCCCGCTGGCGACGCCGCGGCAAGAAGCCCGGGCGCGCTTCGTGAAGCGCGCGATCCAGCGCGCCGCCCGGGTGGCACCGCTGCGCAGCGACTGCCTGCCGCAAGCGCTCGCGGGAACGCTGCTGTGCCGCTTGCTGGGGGTGCCGACCACCGCGCACCTCGGGGTCAGGCTGGGCGACGAGCCCGCGTTCCTTGCCCATGCCTGGCTGTGCAGCGGGCGGGTGGCGGTGACTGGCGGCTATTCGTTCGACCATTACGTCGCGGTCTCGTGCTTCGCCGCGCCGAGGCGGCGGTGAGCGAATCCCCGGCCGTAACTTCGGCGCGCGACCAGTTCGGCGCCTACCTCGCCGCGCTGTTCGCGCTCGGGCGGGCGCGAATCGCGCTGATCGCGACGCTGGTCGCGGCAGGGTCGCTGGTCGAGGGCGTGGGAATCGTGCTGCTGGTGCCGCTGGTCGGGCTGGTTTTCGCCGCGGCGGACAGCGCCGGACCGCTTGGGCGCTGGGCGGGAAGCGCGCTCGACGGCCTGCCGCGCGAGACCCAGTTGCTGGCGCTGGTGGGCGTATTCGCCGTGCTACTGGCGGTCCGCGCGGTGGTCGTGTGGCAACGCGACCTGCGGCTCGCCGCGCTGTCGATCGAACTGGTCGACGCCTGGCGTGCGCGGCTGGTGCGGGCGGTCGCCGGGGCGAGCTGGCGGCGGCTGCAGGAGCTGCGCCACAGCCGGCTCGAGTTCGCGGTCACGAGCGAAGTCGGGCGGCTCGCGCTGGGCAGCGACCGACTGCTGCGCGGGGCGGTGGCGGCGCTGCAGCTGGCGATCCAGATCGCGCTCGCACTGGTGCTCTCGCCGCAGCTCACCCTGATCGCGCTGGCGGTGGTCGCGCTCGGTGCGCCGCTGCTGTGGCCGCTGCTCGCCGCCGCGCGCCGCCACGGCGAGGACCTTTCCGCAGACGGGCTCGAGCGACAGGACACCTTCAGCGAGTTTCTCGCGGGGATGAAGCTGGCCAAGGCGAGCGACGCCGAGGCGCGCTACGCCGCGGCGCATAACGCGGTGAGCGCGACGATGCGCGCACGAGTAATGGCTTTCCTCGACGCCCAGCTGCGCGGCCACAACGGCTTCCAGCTGGCGGCGGGGCTGGCGGCGGCGGTGCTGCTGGTGGTCGGGCTGACCGTGATCGAGACCCCGCCCGCGGTGCTTTCGGCGCTGCTGGTGCTGCTCGCGCGGATCGCCGGGCCCGCCCAGCAGCTGGCGATGGGCGCGCAGTCGGTGATGACGATGCTCCCTGCGGTCGGTTCGCTCACCGCGCTCGAGGCCGAGCTGCGCGAAGGCGCACCGCCGCCCGCCGAAGCGCGCGCCGAGGCTGCGGCGACCGGCCACGCCGCCATCGCCTTTCGCGGGCTGACCTATCATGCTCCGGGGCGCGCCGATGCGGTGCTGCGCGGGGTCGACGGGGAGATTGGCGCGGGCGAGCTGGCGGCGCTGTTCGGCGCTTCGGGTGCGGGCAAGACCACGCTCGCCGATATCGTGCTCGGGCTGGTCGAGGCCGACGGCGGGGAACTGCTGTTCGACGGCAGCCGTATCGCCTCACCCACCGATCGCGCGATGCTTCGCCGCCAGGTTGGCTATGTCCCGCAGGAGCCGTTCCTTTTCGACCAGACGATCCGCGAAAACCTCGCCTGGGCCGCGCCCGAGGCGGGCGAGGATGCGATTTGGCGGGCGCTCGCGGCGGCCGAAGCCGACATCTTCGTGCGCGCCCTGCCGCAAGGTCTCGACGCCGCGGTGGGCAACCGCGGGACGCGGCTTTCGGGCGGCGAGCGCCAGCGCATCTGCCTCGCCCGCGCGTTGATCCGGCAGCCGCGGCTGCTCATTCTCGACGAGGCGACCAGCGCGCTCGACCGCGAGGTCGAAGCACGGTTGTGGCGCACGCTGGCGCGGCTTCGCGGGAGCGTGACGCTGCTGGCGATCGCGCACCGCCTGCCCGATGGCCTCCCGCTCGATCGCCGCTTCGAGCTTGCCGACGGGCGGCTCCGCGAGACTTAGCGCTATCGCCGCGTTTCGGCTTGCTATAGCCTTGGCGGCATTGCGGAGTTCGGGAGCCCAGACGCGATGCGGGGGTTCGGGTGGGTGCTGGCGCTGCTGCTTGGCCTCGGGGCCGGAGCGCAGCCGCTGTGCGCCCAAGAGACGTCGCTCCCCGCCGAAGTCGCGCCGGTGCTGCCCAAGATCGTACTCCAGGCGCTCCCGACCGGCGGGGTCGAGGTTGCCGCCTGGATCGATGACGACCGGCATATCGTCACCGCCAACGCCACTTCGCGGACGGTGCTCATCTGGAACGCGGCGTCCGGCGACATCGTCGATCGGCTTGTCCTGCCCAGCGATAATCGCGATTCGCAGCTGGCGGTGCGGCGGCTGACGGGAATCGATGTCGATGACGACGGCCAGTGGGTGACAATCGCCGGCGAGACCGCCTCGGTCAGTGCGGAAGACAGCGATGCGGTCACCCGCCCGGTTGCCTATCGGCTCGATTTGGCCACGCGGCGGATCGGGTTCCAACCAAGGGTAGTGAAGCGCAGGCTGTCCACGCGCGACCGCGCCGGGGCGATGATCGCCACGAACACCGCGCTTGCCGCCCTGCCCACGTTCGAGGCGATCGCGGGGGCGAACAGCGCGCTCGAGACCTTGCTGGCGGGCGAGGCCGACGCTGCCGCGCTCGCCGCGGCCGAGGCCAAGCTTCCAGCGCTCCCGGCGGCGAAAGACGGGCGCAAATTGCGCCGCACCGCGAACGGTCTGGCGATCGACCATCCCGACGGGACCAAGCTCGAGATAGAACGCGAACGCACCGCCAGCTTCTCCGACGCGCGGATGGCGCCGGACGGTTCGCTGCTCGCGCTGCTCGAGGACGGCCCACCGCCTGCGCCGGGCGAGAGTCCGACCACCACCTTCGACGTCTTCAACATCGAATCCGGATCGTTCTACCAGGCGATCCCGCTCGCCGGGGCCTATTCGCAGGTCCAGTGGATCGACCGCGAGACCGCGCTGGTCAGCCAGGCCAGCTACAGCGACGATCGCGACGAATCCGAAGCCTGGGCCCAAGGCGCACCGCCTCCGATGATCCTGATCGCGGCGGCGTCGGGCACCGAAATCTGGCGCGGTGAGAGCCGCTGCTTCGTCTCGGTGGCGAGTGAAACGAGCGAAATCTATGGCGCGGGCCTGGCCAATTGCCGGGCGAGCGCGGGCGCCGACAAGGGCCTGGTACGGTTCGACGGCGAGAAGCAGAAGTGGGTGCCGTTCGGCGATCTCAAAATCCCGAAGAAGGCGACAGTCGAACTGCTCGCGGTCGGCTCGACCGGCAAGCTGCTTGCGGTGGCGCTGCGCGAGCCGGACAAAGCGATCGAGCTGGTCGCGCTCGACGCTGCGACCGGCAAGGTCCGCGCGCGCAAGATGCTCCCCGGCGGCGGCTTCGTCAGCAAGCTCGCCCCGGCCGATACCTACATCGACGTCGCCGCCAACGGCGCGGTGGCAACCTGGATGATGGATGCACCCGGCGGCGACTGGGTCGAGCTGCCGCTGCGCTCGGGCGTGGCCAAGCTGGTCGAAAGCGACGCCAAGCTGATCGCGGTCGGCGGCATTACCGACGACGTTATCGGGCTCTACGACATGGACACCAATGAGGTGCTCGAGCCGCTCGACTTCAGCGGGGCAATCGCGGGTGAATTCATGCTCGACCGTCCGGTGCTCTGGGCGCTGTCGGCGCTCGAAGGGTTCCGGATGTGGGACACCAACACGCGCCGCGAACTGCTGACGGTGCACTTCTTCGCCGGCGGCGGGTTCCTCGCGGTGACGCCCGAGGGACGCTACGACACCAACCTCGGGCCGGACAGTCCGGCGTTCCGGTGGCTGGTTTCGGATCGCCCGTTCCAATCGCTCGGGCCGCAAACCTTCATGCGCGATCACTTCGAGCCTAACCTGATCGCGCGGGTCGCCGAATGCAGCATCACCGAAGGCTGCACCTCCCCGTTCGCGCCGGTGCGGCCGATCGCCGAACTCAATCGGACTCTGCCCCGGGTCGAGATCGAATCGGTCGTCGCCGGCGACAGCCCCGACGAGGCGGTGGTGACGATCACCGTCGCGAATGGCTTCGACCCCGAAGCGCCAGCAGGCAAGCAGCACAGCGGAATCTTCGACGTGCGCCTGTTCCGTGACTACCGCATCGTCGCCCAGCTCCCCGAAGCCGGGTTCAAGAGCGACGACGACATCGCGGTGTGGCGGCAGGTCAACCGGATCGACGACGACGACGACAACCCCGGCGACGGCACGGTCCGCCTGACCGCCAGGATCGCCCTGCCGACGAACCGCGACGCCGCCACGGCGACGCAGATCGGGGCCTATGCCTTCAACGTCGACCGGATCAAGAGCGACACCGCCTTCGCCTTCTACACACCGCCGCCCAGCTCCGCGCCGCGGCAGAAGCGGGCCTATATCGTAGCGATCGGGGTGGACGAGTACGAAACCAAGCGCCTGCGGCTCAACTATGCCTCGGGCGACGCGCGGCTGATGGCCGAGCGGCTTAGCGTCATCCCCGGCTACGATGTGCGCAAACTGGTGCTTTCGGCCGAGCGCGACAGCGGCAAGGAGGTCACCGCCGACACCTTGCGTTATGCCCTGGGGCTGCTCGGCGGGATTCTCCCGCGCGAGGATACGCTGGCCGCGCTCAGGTCGCGCGGGATAGACGGTTCGCCGCTGGAGACCGCGACCCCCGACGACCTCGTTATCGTCACCTTCTCGGGGCACGGCTGGACCGCCGAGGACGACGATTTCTACCTGCTCGCCAGCGACGCCAAATGGCCCGACAAGGATCCGCGGCCCAACATCGAATCGTTGATCTCGGCCGAGGAACTGAGCCTTTACCTGCGCCCGATCGACGCCGGCGAGATCGCCTTCGTTATCGACGCCTGCCATTCGGGGGCGAGCGTCGCCAAGGCCAATTTCAAGCCCGGCCCGTTCGGCGATTCGGGGCTCGGCCAGCTCGCTTACGACAAGGGCATCCGCATCCTCGTCGCGACCCAGGCCGGCGATGTGGCGATGGAGGATGGGCGGCTCCAGCACGGACTTTTGACCTTCGCCCTGGCGGGCAAGGACGAAGGGCTGGCGAAGGATGACGACACGCTCGATCTCAACGGCGACAAGCAGATCAACCTAACCGAATGGCTCGCCTACCCGACCTGGCGGATGCTCGATTTCAACGAAGACAAGCGCGTCGCGGGGCTCACCAGCGAGGACAGCGTCACCGCCTTCGACTTTCCCGGGCGCGCCGCCGTGGCGGTCGACAAAGTGCAGGAACCCTCGCTCTACGACTATGCCCCGACGACCACCGTGGTGCTCAAGGCGGTGGCCCGGTGAGGGCGCTGCTCTTGGCTCTCGGCCTGCTGCTGGCGACCCCGACCGCGGCGCAGACCACGCGGGCGCTGATCGTCGGGATCGACACCTATCAATACTCGACCACCACCACGCGCGGGGCGCAGTTCACCGACCTGCGCGGAGCGGTGGCCGATGCGGTGACCTTCAAGAACCTGCTCCGCACGGTCTACCGGATCGACCTCGACCGCACCGCGCAGGGCCAGTGCCCCACCGCGCCGCACCCGCTCTCGACCACGCTCTACAACCACTGCGCGACCCGCGCCGCGATCCTCGCCGCGCTCGACGATCTGGTCGCCCGCTCGGCCCCCGGCGACACGCTGGTGTTCTACTTTTCGGGCCACGGCTCGCTCTACGTCGATCGCCGCTTCGATCAGGCCTCGGGCTACAACGGCACGATCCTGTCTTACGATGCGCGGAGGCCCGGGGCGGAGTCCGAGGGCGAGATCTTCGACATCGAGCTCAAGGCCAAGAAAACGGCGGCGGTCGCCAAGGGCATCTACTGGGTGACGGTGTTCGACAGCTGCAATTCGGGCACCGCGACGCGCGACGGCGCGCTCGGCCAGGCGCGCAGCGCGCCGCC